>DASZEU010000379.1:0-3807 GCA_035940535.1 Candidatus Angelobacter sp. | reverse complement strand
CCTTTCACGCCCACGTAAGGAGGCTTGAAGTATGTTTGCGGCGAACTCTTGATCAGCATCGCCTGCATGCCTGGCGGAGCAGGTATCCATACGGCGATATGCCCATCGTTGTGATGGTTGTTGGCAAACATGGTAAAGACTTTTTTGCGGACGAAGAAGGTCGGCTCACCATGCGAGAGTTTTTCTGTAACTTCAGGCAAGGTGTTACAGATACGCCGCACGCGCCGCAGATGCTCTTCGCCAGGATCGGTTTTTTGTTTTTCCACGGACCGCTTCAACTGGACCTCCATCTTCTACGAGAAACCCGGTGTAAAATTACTTGCCCAGTACCAGATTGATAATCCAACCGATGACAAACAGCAAAAGAAAAATCAAAGCAACGCCCACGACAGGCGGTAAGGTTTTTCTTTCGGCTTCCGGAGCGAGGCTGGAGCGCGTCGGCCCCATGGCTTGAGCAACTAAGTCCCGAGCGCTTTTAAGTTCCACACCGGCCTCTAGCAGCAAGGCTGACGTAACGGGGTCTTTCTCTCGCAACAGCCCCAAGACAATATGCTGAGTGTCGATCGGATCACTGCCGAGTCGAGAGGCCTCCTCTGCGGTGTAGACCAGCACCCGCTTATTGGATTGGCTTAACGGAAGCTCAGCGGTCTTCGGAAGTGGTTGGGCTGGCGGGTATGCTTCCGCGATTTTTAGGCGAAATTTGTTGGCATGATTGTTCAATCCAAAAAGCAAGTTGGCGGATGATTGGGAGTCATGAAGCAGCCCCAGCAACAAGTGTGCCGGCTCAATTCTCTTGGAGCCAAACTGCTGTGCTTGGTATCGGGCAAAGAAGATCGCTCGCCTTGCCTGCTCGGTATATCGCTCAAACATAAATTGATCTACCCGTGATTCTAACGGAGCGCACATAGTAAGATCGAACCAAGCACCTGGGAGAAACATTTGTCCGTCAACGGTACTGAAGCAGTCCGAACCCAATCTCTTGTCCGTCATTACAGGCTGGGACACTCGACCATCCGCGCTGTGGATGGGGTTTCGATATCCATAAAAAAGGGCGACTTCGCGGCACTGCTGGGCGCCTCGGGATCAGGCAAATCGACTTTGTTGAACCTGATTGCCGGACTCGACCGTGCCACTTCCGGCTCGATCGCCGTGGAAGGCGAAAATCTGGCTGAGCTAAGCCCTGCCCTGCTGGCGCGCTATCGCCGGCACACAGTGGGAATGGTGTTTCAATCCTTCAACTTGGTGCCCACCATGAACCTGGCAGAAAATGTCGAGCTGCCGATGCGTTTTGCCGAAGTGGAACGCGGCGAGCGCCGGGCCCGGGTGCAAGAGGCATTGAATCGGGTCGGCCTGAGCGCCCGGCTGGAACATCGTCCGAGTGAGATGTCGGGGGGTGAGCAACAACGGGCCGCCTTGGCGCGCGCGTTAGTCAACCGTCCCAAGCTGTTGCTGGCGGACGAGCCTACCGGGAACCTCGACAGCAAGACCGGCACGGAGATCATGAACTTGATCCGCGAACTCAATCAAAACCTGGGGATGACGGTAATCATGGTGACCCATGAGCGTGACTTGGCCGAGCGTTACGCCAGCCGCATGATCTTTCTCGGTGATGGCAAACTGCTGAGCGAGACAGCCAACACACCTGGAGGCAGCCGATGAAAGCTTATGACCTGCTGGAGCTTGCCGGACGCAACCTGCGTGAAGCTGTATTGCGCAACTCACTCACCACCCTGGGTATCGGCGTAGGTGTGGCTTCGTTGGTCGCCATGCTCTCGTTGGGAGTGGGCCTGCAAAAGCTGGCAACACGGCAGCTTGGCCGCTCGGGATTATTTGATTCAATTTTTGTCACCTCCGGGCAAGACTTTCGCGGCGGAGGCCGCCCCAGGTCCGCGCTGGTACCTGCCACATTTAAATCGCTGGATGAAAGCGCACGTAAGACCTTCCAGAAAATTCCAGGCGTTGTGGACGTCTATCCTGACATTCGGGTACCGGCGGAGCTTCGTTTTGGCATGCCTGGAAAATCGGAGACCTCATACTTCTCTCTGCTTGCTGCCCTGCCTCCTTCTGCGCGGAAGAGCGAAGCGTTTGACGATTTGCAAGGCAGCTTCTTTTCAGCGCTCAACGCGCCGGAGACCATTATTCTGAGCGACTTTGGGCGCGAGTTGCTGGGCATCCCTTATGACCCTAAGAATGCAGACCAGAAGCTGCCTCGTGAACAGGCAAGCCAACTTCTAGGCAAAGAGATTACATTGCGCTACCGCGAGCGCCAGTCGAGTCAGGCTCCTCAGGGCGATTCGCAATCAGCAGACTCCACAAGTTTCAGCGTGATCACCAAAGAGCAGAAGCTCAAAATTATCGGCATCGTCAATACTGAGCCGAACGGCGGGACCCGCGGGAATGCCCGCATCTTTGTTCCCACCGAGTTTGCCGATTCGTTGAACATGATCATGCCTGGTGATCTGCGCGGCATCATCAGGCCCTCGGAAGGCAAGACTTATCCGGTTCTGGTCGTGCGAGTCACCAAGAGCAAAGAAATTGCAGGCGTGGAAGACGCAATCAAGAAAGAAGGTTTTTCGACCTTCTCGATCGTCGATGCCTCCAAGGGCATTGCCAGGTTCTTCACTTTTCTCGACCTCTTTCTGGGAATCTTCGGCAGCCTGGCGTTGGCCGTAGCTTCCCTTGGCATTGTCAACACACTGGTCATGGCAATTCTCGAACGCCGCCGCGAAATCGGGATCATGAAGGCCATCGGCGCAAGTGATGGTGATGTAAAGAAACTATTTTTTGTGGAAGCGGGATGCATGGGAGCTCTGGGCGGCGCTCTGGGTGTAACCATAGGTTGGACCATCGGCAAAGTCATTAATATTGGAACCAACATCTATTTACAGCGGCAGGAGATCCGTCCGGAAAATTTCTGGTATGTGCCCTGGTGGCTGGTAGCAGCAGCGCTCGGCTTCTCCGTGGTCGTCAGCCTGATTGCCGGACTCTATCCCGCGGCCCGGGCTGCCCGCTTGGACCCAGTTGAAGCGCTGCGCCAAAACTAAGGAATCTACCTTTGATGATCGAAAAAACTATCAACTACAGATTTGTCATTTTATTTATTTTCCTCTTTGGCAGCTTCCCTGCCTTTGCCGCGGGACGCGTCGAGTGTAGTTCTCTGAAGAGCCGCTATGTGCCCGCAGCCGTCGGTTACTGCGCGTTGCTGCCACCCAGCTACGACGCTCAACCCAACAAAAAATTCCCTGCATTGTATTTTCTGCATGGTTTGGGCGGCGACCACACTTCCCTCATCACCAGCGGCGCATGGAACATCATTGAAAACCTTCAAGAAGAAAAGAAGATTGGCGAATTCGTGGTGATTGCTCCAAGGGCGAACACCAGCTTCTACATCAACTCCAAGAGCGGCCATACACAATATGAAGATTTTTTTGTGCGCGATTTTATTCCGCAAATGGAAAAGCGCTTCCGCCTGCTCAATGTGCGATCTTCCCGCGCCCTCGCTGGGGTTTCCATGGGCGGCTACGGAGCGTTGCGTTTTGCCTTTAAGTATCCCCAGATGTTCGTGTCGGTCAGCGCCCACATGCCGGCCCTGATGGAACAGTTGCCCCATGCATCCGGCGATGTGGCGCTCACGGCTTTTATCGGCTCCGCCTTCGGCCAGCCGGTGGATAAGGCTTTTTGGAAAGCCAATACCCCTTTTGTCTTTGCCCGAATTGCCAACCTACGCGGGCTCAAGATCTATTTCGATTGCGGCGATCATGATGACTACGGCTTCGATGCCGGTTCGCGCGAAATGGATAAACTTCT
>DASZEU010000378.1:0-8775 GCA_035940535.1 Candidatus Angelobacter sp. | reverse complement strand
TTACCCATTTACCCAATTATCTTAGAAGTCCTTGTTGGGCTACGGCGATGTTGTCGCGGCTGGAGTTTTTGACCATGTACATCATTTCGTCGGCCTGGCGGATGATTTCGTGGGAGCTTTTGGCGTCTTCGGGATAGGTGGCTAAGCCCATGCTGCAGCGAATGTTGAGATTGAGTCCATCATCGGAGAGGAACTGGGTGCGGCGCATCATCTCCTGGAGCCGCTTGGCCACTACCAGAGCGGAGTTCTTGTCGGTCTGCGGGAGCAGAATCACGAATTCGTCTCCGCCATAGCGAAACGCGTAATCAATCAAGCGGAGCTGCGATTTCACCTTGAAGCCGATCTCTTGTAGGAGTTTGCTGCCTATCAGGTGACCGTAGGTGTCGTTCACGGTCTTGAAGTGATCGAGATCCATGAAGATCACGCTGAACTCGTAGCCAAAACGCGCGGAGCGGTAGACCTCGGCTTCCAGTGTTTTGTAAAGATGCCGGGCGTTGTAAAGGCCGGTGCAGTCGTCGGTAATGGTGAGTTCCTGTATTTTTTCAACCGAGCGCGCATTATCGATGGCGATGGCCGCGTAATCGCACAGGGCATGGAGGAAGAACATCTCCTGCTCGCCGAAGCTTTCCATGGCGCAGTTGATGAGCTGAATCACTCCCAGGACACGATGTTTCGACTGAAGCGGAACGCAGATGATGGAGCGGGTCTTCCACTTAGTGTACTCGTCCACGCGCTTGGCGAAGCGCGGGTCGTTGTAGACATCAGGAACGATGAGAGATTCGCCGTTCCTAGCAACCCATCCGGCGATCCCTTCACCCATCCTCATGCGGACGGTTTTCAGCGTCTCCGCGGCATCGCCGATGGCGATGGCAAAGTACAGCTCGTCTTTCTGCTCATCGACCATGAGCAGGGACCAGGTGTCGGGGCGGAAGAACTCTGCCATCTTCTCCATAATGGTCTGGAGAATGGAATCGAGGTTGAGCGACGAAGTCAATGCCTTGGCGACGTCGTTGAAGATGGCGACTTCTTCCAGTTGCCTTTTTCGTTCGGGCGCGGCAGCCTCGTTCATTGAGGGCGGTTCCATGTTATGAGATAGGGGGAAAAGCCGAAAACTTGGGCGTATTATAAGCTTGCTGTTTTCAAATCAGCAACCTGCTTATTTGCCAAGAAACCTAAGAGTAATAGCCCTTAGGTACCCCGAAAGTTGTTAAAAAATCTATAGTTACCTGCGTTTTTGATTTGACACTCAGAGCCTGTCTTCCTATGATGAAAACTCTTAAAATATTCCTACCAACAGGCCTTTCGAAATGGGTGTTTTTGGCGACCGGATGCGGCGCGAGCGCGAGATGCGGGGTGTAACCCTGGAGGAGATATCTGAGTCCACGAAGATATCGAAACGCGCTCTTCAAGCCCTCGAAGAAGAAGATTTCGATCTCTTGCCGGGTGGCATCTTCAACAAAGGTTTTGTCCGGGCTTATGCTCGCTTTCTAGGTATCGATGAAGAACAGGCAGTGGCTGACTTCATCGCCGCAGACACCGACAATCACGAACCCCAGGAAGAAAACAAGTTTCCGTTGAATATGGAGGACCGGGCGGTACAACCGCCCTTGAATCCTAAGCGTTCGCGTGTTCCGGTTCTACTGGCATTACTGCTGTTGGCGGCAGCGGCGGGCGGATGGACAGTGTGGAACAAATATAGATGGCAACACGGCGCCAACGAGTCGCAAGGCAGTGAAGCCTCTGTTCCAGATAACAGAGTGCCAGGGCAGTTGCTCTCGGGGCACGAGACGCAGAAAAATGCCATTGCTGCGGGCACAGCGGCAAGCCCGAGCGGCGACACAACGAATCTCAGCGATCCTGGCCAGAAAACTGATTCTTCTACGCCGTCGAACAATGATTCAGAAGCTGCTTTGAACGATGCGACCAACAAGCAGAGTGCTTCATCGTCTGCCGACTTCCCCACTTCTGATTCAGAATCCGTGCCAGTCTACAAGCAGCCTTTTACGATCTCGATTAAGGCAAATGAGGATTCATGGATCTCAATTGTTGCCGATGGCAAGCCAAAGATTGAGGGCATCTTAAATGCCGAAAAGCAAAAGTCAGTGACCGCCAAAAAGGAATTAGTCCTGGTAACCGGAAATGCCGGCGGCATCGAAGTCAGCTACAACGGCAAACCCATTGCCCCTCTGGGAAAGAACCAACAAAAACGGACCATAACTTTTACAGCCCAAGGACTGAAAGAATAGCCCGCCGCATCGGGCATGAGTTTGTTCCCGTTGCGAGGTAGGCAGTGTGGCTTATTGGAGAAATTTGGTAAATGGGTAAATGAGTAATCGAAAATCGAAGGCAAGAGCTTCCAAGGTCAGAGGAGTTGCCCAAGTGCGACTCCTTGTTTTATTTGAATTTTTTTAGTGGCCCCGAGACTGTTTCCCCGTTAAAATTACCAGGGTTCGCTTCGCGCCAGGAAAACTGCCATTCGGTGGCATTTCTATTCTGGGTAGCGGCAATCCGTTGTACGCGGCCACATTCTCATTTACCCTGTTGTGGTAACTCCAGGAGTCTCCCAAAGCGGTAAAAAAAATCAGTAGGAGGAAGCTCAATTGGCTCCACGCGAACATTTCTTATTTACTTCGGAATCGGTTACGGAAGGGCATCCGGACAAGATTGCCGACCAGATTTCTGACGCTATTTTAGATGCATGTCTAGAAAAAGATCCCCACAGCCGGGTGGCCTGCGAAACCCTGACCACCACGGGCTTGGTGGTAATCGCAGGCGAGATCACGACTGAAGCTTACGTGGATTTTCCTTCCATTGTTCGCGGGACGGTCACGGCTGTTGGCTATACCGACGCAAATTATGGTTTTGATTCCCAAACTTGCGCGGTGGTCTCTTCCATTCATTCGCAGTCGCCCGACATTGCTATGGGAGTCGATACTGGCGGGGCCGGCGACCAGGGCATGATGTTTGGCTATGCCACCAATGAAAATGAAGATTACATGCCAACTGCCATTTCCTTGGCCCACAAATTAACCATGCGACTCTCTGAGGTACGCAAGAGTGGGATGCTCGCTTATCTGAGACCCGATGGAAAATCACAAGTCACAGTCGAATACGATTCCAATCACAAACCCACCCGCGTCGACGCAGTAGTGATCTCCACCCAACACGCTGAGACCATCGACAATAGAACTCTTCGGGCAGATATCCTGCAGCACGTAATCCAGGCTGCCATTCCAGCGCATTTGCTGGATGCCGACACCAAATACCACATCAATCCCACAGGACGATTTGTCGTAGGCGGTCCTATGGGTGACAGCGGATTGACCGGCCGCAAGATTATTGTGGACACTTACGGGGGCATGGGCCGGCACGGTGGCGGCGCCTTCAGCGGCAAAGATCCGACCAAAGTAGACCGCTCGGCTTGCTACATGTGCCGTTACATTGCCAAAAACATTGTGGCTGCCGGTTTGGCTGATCGTTGTGAAGTTCAGCTTGCCTACGCGATTGGCGTTGCAGAGCCGGTTAGCGTACTGGTAGATACTTTTGACACAGGTAAAGTTTCAGAAGACAAACTGGAGGAGTTGGTACGCCAAAACTTCCAGCTCACACCCAAAGGTATTATCGAATCGTTGAAGCTGCGCCGCCCTATCTACAAGAAGACGGCCGCTTATGGACACTTTGGGCGTAAAGATCCCGATTTCACTTGGGAAGCCACCGACAAGGCTGCCCGGCTGCGGGAGCTTGCCCTGGAAAAGTCTGAATCGCGCTCTAGCACCAGCGGAGTTAGTAAATAAGAAATTCTTAAATGAAACGGGGGAGAGGTTCCGGTCTCCCCCGTTCACTCTAAATCGCAGTAATCCGAGGGACAATTCGTTCCCTATTTTGAACAAAATCTCATGGCGACCAAGCCACATAAACAGGACAATATGTCAACATCCGTAATCACGCAAGTTTCTTCTGATATCAGAAATATCGACCTGGCAGAGATGGGCAAACGCCGCATTGAGTGGGCGAACCAGTCCATGCCGGTATTGCAAACCATTCGCAAAGAATTCATCAAGAACCAACCACTCAAAGGTATCCGCATCTCAGCTTGCCTGCATGTAACCACAGAGACCGCCAACCTGGCCATTACCCTGCGCGATGGCGGGGCGGACGTAGTGCTTTGCGGTTCGAATCCTTTATCAACGCAAGATGATGTGGCGGCCTCTCTGGTGCGTGATTACAACGTTTCTGTTCACGCGATCAAGGGAGAGGACAATGACAGCTATTACAAGCACATCCTTTCCGCGCTTGACCACAAGCCCCACCTCACTATGGACGATGGAGCCGACCTGGTCAGCACCGCGCTCACCAAACGCCAGGATGTTGTGGATGGCATTATTGCCGGAACTGAAGAGACGACCACCGGCGTGATCCGCCTGCGGGCCATGGCCAAGGATGGCGCTTTGCGTTATCCGATCATTGCCGTAAACGATGCTCTCACCAAGCACATGTTTGACAACCGTTACGGCACAGGCCAGTCCACCATGGACGGCGTGATTCGCTGCACCAACTCGCTCATCGCGGGCTCCAAGTTCGTAGTTGCGGGCTATGGCTGGTGCGGACGCGGTCTGGCGTCGCGCGCCCGGGGCATGGGAGCGGAGGTGATCGTGACTGAGGTTGATCCAACCAAGGCGATCGAGGCGGTGATGGATGGCTACCGTGTGATGTCGATGAACGAAGCCGCCAAGATCGGTGATATTTTCGTGACCGTCACCGGTAACAAGAATGTTCTCTCTCGCGAGCACTTCGAAAACATGAGGAACGGCGCGGTAGTAGCCAACTCCGGCCACTTCAACGTGGAGATCGATATTCCCACTTTGGAGAGAATGGCCTCTTCCAGGCGCCAAACCCGTGAGTTCGTAGACGAATACGCTATGAAAGATGGACGCAAGATTTATCTTCTGGCCGAAGGACGGCTCATCAATCTGGCGGCTGCTGAGGGCCATCCGGCGTCGGTAATGGATATGAGCTTCGCCAACCAGGCACTCTGCTGTGAGTACCTGGTCAAGCACCACAAGTCGCTGGAACGGAAAGTCTATTCTGTCCCCGAAGACCTCGACAAGAGAGTTGCCCGGCTGAAGCTGGAGTCGATGGGCATTAAGATCGACCGGTTGACGCCTGAGCAGGAAGAGTATCTGGCGAGCTGGTCGGAAGGAACGTAGTATTTAGTACTTAGCCATTAGCCTTTAGTAGTTAGTCTTAAGTAAACGGCGGCATGGGCCGCCGTTTTTTTGTTCAGCGAGCAGCATTAGCTAGCGCAATATTAGGAATCTGAAGCTTACTGGCAAGACTCGGGCGCAACTTCCCACTCAAGAAAAACCGTGCAAAGTTGCCAGATTCCATTATGGTAACGCCATTCTCTTCCGCTAAAAGCCCGATCCCTAGCGGCCCCAACACGGCCCTAAAGAGCAATACTGGTTACTTAAGAAAAACCATGAGCCGTTTTGGAGTTGAATTGATCCAACCCCGGAGGGGTGTAGCGAAGTTAGCCCAGGGTGAAGCGCAGCGGAACCCTGGGAAATCTTGAAATTTGAGCACAAGCCCCTGTAGGGGCGACACAGGTTTTGATCTCTAGTCGTGAGGAATCCGTTGATTAAGAAGGTTCCTATAAGCCTCAAGTGAACGGTATTGCCCTAAAGGGCCGTTCTTCCACCCTTATTTTCTGGAATAAAGTACTTCCTAACTATGAGCCGTTAGTCAAATTATTACAATTGAAATTCCCAGATTATTTCGTCCGAGATCGGCATCTCTTTTCCATTCTGGAAATCGCTTGAGCAGGTTCCATGTGGTCTCATTCGTTATGCGCCAATCTTCGCCAGGAACAAACGTGCGAATGGCTCCGTCTCGTGCTGCCTTGCGAAGATCGTGTTGTAACTCGAGCCGCAATGCTCCACCGGTTCCGCTGGAGCCATATCCGTGAATCACCTTGACTGCGATGCAGCCTTCATGGCGGGCTTTGTGAAGTTCATGATTCATTCGCAGCCGCGCCTGCTCCACTGTGGGCATTCCGTCTTCCAGATTTACGGTTTTTATTCTGGCGGGCTTGCGCGACATGCCTGAGTTTACCGCTTTCAACCGGTTTTCCAAATTTCATTTATGATCTTGACTGGATATGAGTATGAAACAAATTGCTGATTGGGCTTTGAATCTCGTTAACCAACGCGGCGCGCAGTATGCCGATGTGAGAATTGTCGATGACCGCCAGCGTAGCCTGGCCACTAAGAATGGCAAGATTGGACATGCCAGCAGCGGGGAGTCCCTGGGCATCGGCATCCGTGTGCTGATGAATGATTCTTGGGGGTTTGCCTCTGCCGACGATCTTTCGCATGAGTCAGTGGAACGAACCGCGGCCCAGGCGCTGGAGATCGCCAAAGCTTCGGCCCGGGTCAAAGAGCATCCGGTTCGGCTGGCCCCGGAGCCTGCGGTAAAAATTGAATGGACCAGCCCTTGCAAAATCGATCCTTTTACCACTTCGATCGAGCAGAATCTTGACCTGCTGATGAAGGTCGACCACGAACTGCTGTCGGTAAAGGGTGTGACCCTGGCCGAGAGCAGTCTCCAGTTTGGCCGTTACGAACAATGGTTCTACAACACAGAAGGCTCAGACATTCATCAGACCAGGTTTATCAGCGGCGCCGGATTCGCCGCTCATTCTTTCCAGGGCACCGAGATCCAAAAGCGGTCGTTTCCCAATTCTTTTGGCGGCCAACACCAGAACAAAGGCTATGAACTGATTGAGGAACTCAAGCTGGTCGAGAACGCACGCCGCATCGGCGAAGAGGCAGTGGCGCTGCATCAGGCGGCTCAATGCCCTGAAGGAAAGATGACTGTGATCCTGGGCTCTTCGCAGCTAGGACTGCAAATCCACGAATCGATCGGCCATCCTATCGAGTTGGACCGCGTACTGGGCATGGAGGCCAATTTTGCCGGCACCTCTTTTCTGACCTTGGACAAGCTGCGCCATCTCCGTTATGGCAGCGACATCGTGAACGTGGTGGCCGATGCGACGGAATCTCATGGTCCTGGCTTGGGCACGTTTGCCTACGATGATGAAGGGGTCAAGGCACAATGCACTCCGATCATTACGAACGGGCAATTTACCGGTTACATTTCCTCGCGCGAAACTGCCCATACCATCGGCGAAGACCGCTCGAATGGCACCATGCGGGCCGAAGGTTGGAATCGCATTCCCTTGATTCGCATGACCAACATCAGCATCCTGCCGGGAGAAAAGCCGCTGACTTTTGAGCAGCTTCTTGCGGATACTGATGACGGCATTTTCATGGAGACCAACCGCTCGTGGTCCATTGACGACAAGCGTTACAACTTCCAGTTTGGCTGCGAGGTTGGCTGGGAGATCAAGGGAGGCAAGCTGGGCCGCATGATCAAGAATCCTTCTTACTCGGGAATCACCACCGAGTTCTGGAACTCGATGGATGCTATATGCTCCCGCGATCAGTGGGTGCTCTGGGGAACTCCCAATTGCGGCAAAGGGCAGCCAATGCAGACCATGGGTACCGGACACGGCGCAGCTCCCGCGAGGTTTCGGAATGTGAAGGTTGGAAGCGCCTATAAGGGGAATTAATTCGAGAGCAATCGCCGGATAGTGCGGATGCCCCAACTCTTCTACATTGCATGTAGGAGATAATAGAAATGTTGAGCACAATCCGCACTGACGATAAATGGACGCAGGTTTTGGCCAGAGATGCCAAAGCTGATGGAGCCTTTGTCTACGCTGTCAAATCTACTGGAATTGTTTGCCGTCCGAGTTGCCCGAGCCGCAGGCCCAGGCGTGAACTGGTGGAGTTTTTCGATTCGGTGGATGCCGCTCGAAAGGCCGGATATCGTCCTTGCAAACGTTGCGCGCCGGGTGAACCGAGCGTGCAATCGCGGAAGATTCAGGAAGCTTGCCGATACATTGACAAGAATTTTGATTCGCCTCTCAGCCTGAAGCAGATTGCCGATCATGTGGCCCTGAGTCCTTTCCATTTGCAGCGACTTTTCAAGAGGACGCTGGGCATAAGTCCGCGCCAGTACCAGCAGGCGCGTAGGACCAATAAATTCAAGGATTCGCTGAAGACGGAGATGCGAATCACCGATGCTATTTATGACGCCGGCTATGGATCGAGCAGCCGGCTCTACGAGAATTCATCGGCGCAATTGGGCATGACGCCCTCCGCTTTCAGGCGTAATGGTGAAGGAATTGCCATTCGCTATACCATTGTCGCCACCAAGCTGGGAAAGATGCTGATTGCCTCTACTGAGCGTGGCCTGTGCGCAGTCCAGTTTGGCGAGAGCAATATGGCTCTGGAGCGTGATCTCAAGTCTGAATTCAACGCTGCCCAGATTATGCGCGATGACCAGGCGCTCCAACCGTTTGCCGCCCAGATAGAAAAGTTTCTGGATGGTTCCCGCGTATCGTTTGACATGCCGCTCGATGTCCAGGGCACAGCCTTTCAGCAGATGGTGTGGAAAGCATTGCGAGACATTCCTTATGGTGAGACGCGCAGTTACGCAGAGATCGCCAAGGGAATTGGTAAACCAGAAGCCGTCCGCGCCGTCGCTAACGCGTGCGCTTCCAATCGAACAGCTTTGGTCATTCCCTGCCATCGCGTGGTGCAAAAAGGCGGCAAGCTGGCAGGGTACCGTTGGGGTATCGAGCGGAAGGCGGCCCTGCTGAAGCAGGAACAGAAGCAATGAGCCATTACGTCTGTACGAGGAAGCGAGTTC
>DASZEU010000377.1:0-2990 GCA_035940535.1 Candidatus Angelobacter sp. | reverse complement strand
AGCACTCCGCCCCATCGCGTGCTTTTGCTGCTGGTGGCTGCGGCTGGAATCCAACTGCGCCTGCTGTGCAATATGCTGGACGGCATGGTAGCTGTCGAGGGAAACATGCAGACCAAAACCGGGGAGATTTTCAACGATCTGCCGGATCGTATTTCCGATGCCTTGATCCTTGTGCCTGCCGGTTACGCTGTCCCCGATCTGCCTTATGGTCCTCTATTGGGATGGTGCGCCGCCCTGTTGGCCATCTTTACTGCCTACGTGCGCATGTTAGGAGGCGCTGCCGGCTTGCCCCAGAGCTTTATGGGGCCTATGGCCAAACCCCATCGCATGGCCACCCTTACCATCGCATGTGTGCTGTCCGTGGTAGAGCTCAAGCTATTTCGCCCAGGCACGCTGATTTGGATCGTTCTGGTGGTGATCAATATCGGCTGCGTGATTACGATATGGCGCAGGACGGCGCACATCTTCCATGGATTGGAAAGCCGGTAAGCGGTGACGGGTGACTGGCTTGCAGGTTTGATCGCCGCCTTGGCCCGAGGGCTGACCGGAGCAACGGTGCAGTGGTTGAACTGCCAACCTATTTCTGGCCAGCGCGTTTATTTTGCCAATCACACCAGCCATCTTGATTTTGTTGTCCTGTGGTCGGTGCTGCCCCAGGAGTTGAGGAGCTTGGTTCGTCCGGTGGCCGCCAAGGATTACTGGAGTTCGGGGCTGCGCAAGTATCTGGCGGTGAATATCTTCCATGCTGTGCTGATCGAGCGCCGCGCTCGCCAGGCTACGGATAAAACAACTGGGCAACAGAGTCCCGATTTGGGAAATCAAGATACGCACAATTCAGACAAGCGAAAACCAAGAGAGCACAAGCCCGGCGAGCACAGCTTGATCGAACATGCCATGGACGATCTGCTGAATGCCCTGGGCGAAAAAAACTCGCTCATCATTTTTCCCGAGGGCACGCGCGGCGCCGGAGAGGCGCCGGGGCCATTCAAGAGCGGAATCTATCATCTGTGGCGGCACCGCCCCGATGTGGAGTTTGTGCCAGTCTATCTTGCTAATCTGAATCGCGTCCTGCCCAAAGGAGAATTCTTGCCTGTTCCCATCATTAGCCGGGTTACGTTTGGTCCGCCATTGCAGTTGGAGGCGCATGAGACCAAGGAATCGTTTATCGGCAAAGCCCATCAGGCCGTTTGTTCTTTGAGGGAAATATGATCTCCAGACTTGATCATCAGATGCTTTGGATATTTGCCGGCTTGCTGGGACTGCTGCTGCTTTCCAGCGTCGTTGGATTCATTCTCTCGCGCACAGCCCGGTCGGAAACAGGCAAGGCAACTGCCAAAAACCTGAATGCCCGCATCATCGCATGGTGGAAGATGAGTGGCATCTTTGCCCTCACGTTGCTGATGGGGCCGCACGGTTCGATCTTGTTGTTCGCCTTGATCTCCTTTTTGGCATTACGTGAATATATGACACTGATCCGCACCAGCCGCGCCGATCACAATACTTTGTTCTGGTCGTTTTTTGTGATCACGCCGCTCCAATACTGGCTCCTCTACATCTCCTGGTACGGACTCTTTGTCGCGCTCATTCCCGTTTACGCCTTTCTCTTTATTCCGCTTCGCCTGGTGCTCGAAGGAGATACGACGGGCTTCCTGGATCGGGCCGCGAGAATCCATTGGGGTTTGATGATCTGCGTGTACTGCATCAGCTATGCTCCAGCGCTGTTGATCCTGAACATCCCCGGATATCGTCAGGATGCCAAGCTACTGCTCTTCTTGGTTATCGTGGTGCAGTTGAGTGACGTCTTTCAATATGTTTGGGGCAAGATGCTGGGCAAGAGAAAGATTGCTCCGCACGTCTCGCCCAACAAAACCTGGGAAGGCTTTGTTGGTGGAATTCTCACCGCGACCACCATTGGCGGCGCATTATGGTGGATGACACCTTTCTCGCGACTACAAGCTCTTGGCATGTCGTTGCTGCTTACCCTGCTGGGATTTGCAGGAGGACTGGTCATGTCGGCAATCAAAAGAGATCGAAGCGTTAAGGATTTCGGCAGCATGATCGAAGGCCATGGCGGAATTCTCGACCGAATGGATTCAATATGCTTTTCCGCGCCTATCTTTTTTCATTTGACGCGGTTTTTCTTTGAACGGAGTTCTTAGAGGTAGCCATTAGCTGTTAGCCCTTAGTCATTAGCTCTTAGCCTTGATTATTTACGAATGTTGAGGCGTCTTGAACCATACGAACCAGTATGAAGTCTGAGCGCCGGAGGCGCGCCGATAACTCAGCCCAGGCTGCAAGCCTGGCCTGGAGTTGGGTACATTTGTACTCACGATTTTACGGGGTTAAGTCCCCGAAGGGGACGTCTGACAGTAGCCCCAATACGGTTCACTTAAGCTATTGATGAACCTTTTCGATCAATAGCTTTAGTGCAGAGACAACCGAAAATCTGTGCCGCCCCGCTGGGGCTTGTCATTTATCTCTAATCTTTTCCCAGCGTTCACACGCTGGTCGCGGTAGGGATGCAGATTGCTCCGCACCCCCCGCGCGGATCCGGACTTGAGGAATTACCTCATCCGGCTCTTGCCTTGGGTACTAACGCTTGTGAGGGATAGCCCCCTCCGGCCTTTTCGCGTACTGGCTCCAACTCCTTCTGCGCGCCTTCCCCGGCTCTGTGTCCGGAGCGCGTTTTGCTGGTGCCGGTTCCCCTTGGCCAGACCCCTTCCCTCCACCCCCTCCGCCGCCATCGGTCTGGCTTTGTTCGGGGACTTCTCCGGTACTATGGGTCTGTCCGACTTCCCGTGTTCGTTCATCATCGGCTTCTGTCCTTAGACTTCCCGATGCGGCCCGATTCCTGCTACTTCTCGGGCGAACCCGGGATCTCCCGGTTCCCGTGCATAGCGCGTCCTTACGTGCCAGGGTCTTCGACCTCGCGGGACTCCTGAGTGCCTCGCGTTTTCGGCACTCCGGTTGTTGCCTTCCGCACTTAGCCA
>DASZEU010000376.1:0-7220 GCA_035940535.1 Candidatus Angelobacter sp. | reverse complement strand
AGTGCCAGACTGCCCGCCGATGTCTCGCGTCAGTCTTTCGGGATGGCGATAGACACGCTCGAGAGCATTGCGGATTTGGGTGGAAGCTTCGTGTTCGTCGAGATGGCGAACCATGAGCAGAGCGGATCGGAGCAGAGCCGTCGGGTTAGCGAGATTTTTCCCGGCAATGTCCGGAGCTGACCCGTGTACGGCTTCAAAGATCGCGCATTCATCGCCGAGGTTTGCGCTCGGCACGAATCCCAGGCCGCCGACGAAGGCGGCACAAAGATCCGAGAGAATATCCCCGTAAAGGTTTTCCATCACCAGCATGTCGTATTGATAAGGATTCATGACGAGCTGCATGCAGGTATTGTCGACGATGTGCTCGGCGTAGGTGATCTCGGGATAATTTTTCGCTACAGCGCGCGAGCAACGCAGGAAAAGACCGTCCGACAGCTTCATGATGTTCGCCTTGTGGATGGCGTGAATCTTCTTGCGCTGATTCTTGCGCGCATATTCAAAGGCGAACTTCGCGATTCGAGTAGAAGCTTTTTCAGTAATGACCTTCAGGCTTTCGACCACTCCGGGAACCACCTCGTGCTCCAATCCCGAATAGAGTCCTTCGGTGTTTTCGCGAACGATGATCAAATCAACGTCGGGGTATCGTGTGGGAACATGAGGCAAATTGCGGATCGGCCGGAAGTTGGCATAGAGCTCGAACTTCTTGCGGAGCGCGACATTGATGCTGGGAAACCCGCCGCCCACGGGTGTTGTGACCGGCCCCTTCAGGCCAACGCGCGTGCGTTCCAGCGAAGCGATCAAGTCTTTGGGGATGTACTCTCCCGACTTTTCGTATGCTTCGGCACCAACTGCGAAGGTCTCCCACTCAAACTTCACCCCTGTCGCTTCCAGGATGCGAACAACCGCATTCGTTACTTCAGGTCCGATTCCGTCGCCGGGGATGAGAGTTATCTTATGACTCATGACTTTGAACTTCCTTTGCAGCTGATTTTGATTGCGAGCGAACGGAATCTGATGGACTAGATCGGAGGTCTATTGGGCTTTTACCTTTACCAGGTCCTTCAGTTCGTTCATGAATTCTTTCACGTCTTTGAAATCGAGATAGACGGAGGCGAATCGCACATACGCGACCTTGTCATACTTTCGAAGCCGATTCATGATCAATTCACCGAGTTCGCTTGTTTTGCGCTCACGTTCGGCTGATTCAATGACAAATGATTCGGCTTCATTGACGATCTGTTCGAGTTTGCTGATCGGTACTGGCCGCTTCTCGCAAGCGCGAAGCAACCCGTTGAGCACTTTCTGGCGGTCAAATTTCTCCCGGCGGCCGTCCTTCTTGACGACCATGTAAGGGATTTCATCGATGCGTTCGTAGGTGGTGAAGCGCTTTTCGCACCCCAGACACTCGCGCCGGCGGCGAATGGATTCGCCTTCTTTACTCTCGCGCGAGTCCACAACCTTGTCATTTTCGAACCCGCAAAATGGACATTTCATTGGTCTAGAAAAGGACTATCTTCAAGGATAGGATACTAATGATTGTAACAAATTGGGAGAATCCGAGGATTGGTAGATTGAATAATGAAGATAATCATAACGTGCTCATCACAAGAGTTAATATAACGCCAAGGGAGGATTCATTATGTCCCTGGACTGGTCACAGTGCCCTGGAGTTGAAAGTGATCCGTAGAAAATGAGTGGTGCGTGGGTGTTTCGCGGAACCAGATTCCCCATTTCTACTATTTTTGAAAATCTGGAACAGGGCGCAACAATCGACGATATTTTGGAGTGGTATCAAGGGCTAAATCGGCAGCAGATTCAAGAGGTCGTGGCCTTTGCCGCGAAAAGCGCGGAAGCCGAGCCAGTGCAATCGATTTTAAATTCTAAATTAGACTTGGTTTTCCTCCATAGTTTTCTCTTCCTCCTCAATGCTCTCTTCCTCCAGTTTTGTCAGTGATACATGTTCGCGATGGGCGAGAAACAGGCCCGCGGGAATTACCGACATAAACGTCACCAGCCAGAGCATGATGCCGCAACTGGTGGCCAGCTCTCTGGTCAGGCCGAAGATGCCGAACAGGACTCCGATGGTTGCAGCTTGTGAGCCACCGCCCACCACCGGCAATTGAAGCACGCCTCCGGCAACGCTGGCCGCCGTGAGTAAGAGCACTCGGGAAAGGGTCATCTTCGGCGCTAAATCACTATATGCGTGGGTCACAGAAAGATACGTGAGCCCGATGATCAGCCAGATCAGTAGCGAGAGACCACCCAACTGGAGAAACGACTTCACATCCTGGATGGTATTCAGCCCTTCTCCAAAGGCGTAGACACGATGATAGGCCGACTTTCCTAGCTTGGTGGAGAAAATGCCCAGCACGCGCTCGGCAAAGCGCGCGGCGCGTCCGGGATTTTTGCGGGCGCGGAACGCGATCAGCGCGGCAAAAGCCACGCCTGCCAATAATACAAATCCCACAGTTTCGAACCGGCCGAATGCTTTGGGGTGGTCCTGGAAGCCTGGAAGTTGCTTTAGAGTGGATGCCGAGATCAGGATGTTCAGGGCCATAATCAGCCCAAATGCTCCCGTGTCGAAGATTCTTTCGACCGTCCAAACCGCCATTTGCGACGACATGCTGAGTTTTTCTTTTCGGGCAATGAGATATGGGCGGATGAACTCTCCCGGACGGCCCAGCAGCGCCAAACCAGTAAAGCCAATCATGGTGGGAGCAAGCAGGCGCAAACTCGAGGACTTGCAAACCGGACGCAACAAGATTTTCCAGCGCCAGGCACGAAGAAAATAATCACCATAAATCAGGGCCACGCCTAGAAACACATAAGCAAGGTGAATGCCTTCAGTTTGGTCCTTGAAAGTCTGCCAGTCAAACTTGTGCCAATCGCGTATCTGGCGCAGAACCAGCCCGGCCAGCAGCACCAGAGCTAAGGCTGTTATAAGGAATTTTTTCTTGCGCATGAAGGATGTAGATCCCCAGCCTCTACAAGTTTATGTTGCCTGTGGAATACGGACCTGGTGACACTTATTTTGTCATGGGCAAAGCCGGTGGAGTGGTTGTACCGGGTTGCTGCCGATGTTCTGTATTGCTTGCATTCTTGTTCTTCGTCTGGGACGCCGCCTTAGCCTGGGCCTGCTTCTTGGCATTGAAATCATTAACAATGCGCGCTACATAAGCCTTTGTCTCCCGGTAGGGCGGCACTCCGTGATATTGCTGCACCCTCTGCGGTCCGGCATTGTAGGCAGCCAAAGCCTTGATTGGGTCATTATTGTATTGGTCCAACAACTGGCTCAAATACGCGGTACCAGCTTCGACATTGGCTTTGGGGTCGAACGGATTGCTCACCCCCAGCAAGGCCGCAGTCCCCGGCATGAGCTGCATCAATCCTTGTGCGCCCTTCGGCGATACCGCCCGAGGCTGAAAATTGCTTTCGGCCTTGATCACGCTGCTAACAAAGTCGGGATCGAGGCGATTGCGTCCGCTGGCATCACGAATGAGCTGATCCAAATCCACCTGAGTAGCCACTGGAAGTTGTCGGACAGCCGCTCCCGGCTGCGGCTGTGGGACCACAGGGACAGCTACATTTCCAGACTGGCCAGCCAGGGATGTTGCCGGAGCAGCCGCTGGCTGAGCAGGCACGATGTCATTTGGATCAACCGGCTCAAACGACGCAATGGATTCGGTCAGGATGTCGATAAATCCTTGCTGGTCACCAGTGTAGAGGCGGGTAAACTTTCCGATCTGTTCCCGGCGCTCATGCCGAATGGAAAAACCGTTACGCAATACGGCCAACTCGGACCCCAGTGCTGAAAGCTGGGCGACCAGCAGCAGTAACGCAATTCCCAATGGCCTCGAAAGTCTCATTCCATTTCCTGTATATGGACTTGAACTATTAAACCTGAAATTCCCGCTGAAAACCAGCCCCTAATATTGGTTGCAGAGCGGCCGCGACCCCGTTTTCGGCATTGCTGGCCGTCACCTTCCAGCCGTTCTGCTTCAATTCTTCAGATGCATTTCCCATGATAACGGGAAGTCCCGCAAACTCAAGCATTTCCAGGTCATTATAGTTGTCGCCGATGGCCATGATCTGCTCCCTGGGGATGCCATGATGCTCGGCCCAGCGCCGCAGAGCATGTCCTTTGGAGCAGTCGCGGTTCAGGATGTCGAGAATGCAGAGGTCCCGAGCATCGTATTGGGTCCGCAAAATAGTGATTTCGTTCAGGAAGGGGGCTTGCTTCAGGCGGTTTTGCACCGTTTCCATGCCAGCCACGCTGCCACAGTACATAGCCTGAATCGGATCCTCGGTCAGTGCGTCTTCCAACGGAACCACATATTGGATGTATGTCGAATTGTGCTGGATCCACCGAGAAATGCTGTGGTGCAGCTCGTCGGTCCGTTCCAACACCAGGGCGCCCTGGGCAGGCCGGTCAAAAGTGAGCACCGCATGACCTCGGAACGCGTCCATATAACTGATGAGTTTTCTCGCCGTCGATGCCGGAAGGCGGTCGGCATAGAACGTCTCCCCTGAGCTGGAACGAATCAGCGCCCCATTCGAGCTGATCATCCAGACGGGAACTCCAAGTTCCTGGGCAACCGGCAGGGCATAGTCATGTCGTCTGCCAGTAGCCAAAATGATCGTGATCCCGCTTTTGTGGGCTGCATGTAGCGCGGAGCGATCAACCTCAGAGATACGAAAGCTCGGATTCAGCAAGGTGCCGTCGATATCGGTTACCAGTAAGCGAATCGTAGGTGTCACTCAATTTTGTCCATTATGCAGATTTTGTTCTGCCGCAACCAAGGCAGGGTAGCCCTGGGGAACAT
Source organism: Candidatus Angelobacter sp. (assembly GCA_035940535.1). Taxonomy (GTDB): domain Bacteria; phylum Acidobacteriota; class Terriglobia; order Terriglobales; family Acidobacteriaceae; genus Angelobacter. The sequence continues at coordinate 2,397 of DASZEU010000376.1, read as the reverse complement.
TGGGTAATTGGGTAAATTGAAAATCAAATCCAAATCTTCCCACATCAGGCGAAATATCAAGGAGAAGCCCTTGGTTGATTTTACCGCGTGGCAATCAGGTGTATCAGCGAAATTCGGGGTAATAGTGAAATCAATGGTATTTTGGTTTTTCAGCGCCAATCAGCGTTATCAGCGGCAAATATGGGTTGCCCGGGTTAGGCAAAATCCCTGCTTGAAAATCCAGCAGCTCTCAATCATACTTTGATTATGTTTGGGCCGCTGTCAGGACGGTGTCTTGGTGTAATTTTCGTGATCTGCGTCCTGGCCTTGTTTTTCTTCCCGCTGGCCCAAGGATCGTTCCAGGCCACGCATGGCCCCACCACGACATTCCGCGCCAAGTGGGCCTTTTTGCTTTTGCTCTTGATCACTGTTGCAGCGGCATTCCGGGTTTTAGCAGCCGTGATTCGCGCCCGGCTCTCTACCGGTTTTGCCTGGATTCACGAACTTCACCTTCATGGCCTCAGTGCGCTGAAACAGAACGCCATATTGCGCTGCTGATCATTCTCTTTACTTCTCCGGTTTATTGAACACAAAACATTGTCGGAAGGGCCACTTTTTTGGACCTTCAATAACGTTGCTTTAGGAGATGCTTATGAAAATGCGGAAACTCAGCGTTGTCTTTGTCGCAATTGTTCTTGCCGTAGTTGTCTCCGGCTGCCGGCACCAAACGCCGGTTGCCAAGAACAACCCAGTGAACACGCAGCCACCTGCTCCGTCGCCACTGGCCAGCCTCACCGCCAGCCCAACCAGTGTCGATCGCGGACAACCAGTGCAGTTAAGCTGGAACACCCAAAATGCCACCTCGATAACCATTGAGGGAATTGGAAGCGTCTCGGCTTCCGGTTCACGCACCATCACCCCTCAGAGTTCGACTACCTATCATCTTCTGGCCAAGGGAGATGGAGGCGATGCTGAGGCCAATGCCCGAGTCACGGTGAGCGTACCTACGACGACCACCACAACAACCCAGGGACCGAGCGACGAACAATTGTTTGCCCAGAATGTGAAGGATGTATTCTTCTCTTACGATAAGTACGACATTCGTACCGAAGACCAACAAGTCGTGAACGCTGACGCGAGCTTTCTGGCCCAACATCCCAAGATCGCAGTGCTGATTCAGGGTCATTGCGACGAGCGAGGCTCAGACGAGTACAACATGGGCCTGGGCGAAAACCGCGCTGAAGAGGTGAAATCGTCATTGGTCAAGCAGGGCGTCAGCGCAGACCGTATCAAGATCATCAGCTACGGCAAAGAGAAGCCATTTTGCACCAGGTCCGAAACCGAAGACTGCTGGCAAGAAAACCGCAGAGCACACTTTGCTTTTGCAGGATCAAATGAGCAAGTGGCGAATGGGAGTCGGTAGTTTTTAGTCATTAGCTCTTAGTAATTAGCCGTTGCCTTTAGTCCTTAGCCTTTAGTCAACCTTATCCGGCCCTTCGGTTTTGTGATGGGCCGGATTTTTTTTTGCGGCTCATTGGGTTTTAGTCTAGCTCATGCACAATGGCGCAGTCCGAGCGCCATCGGCTCGAATAAAGCCCTACGTGTTGCGGCGAGAACGTTTCGCGGGCTGAACGTGAATGCTGAGTGCTGACGGCTCCCAAAAAATGCCATAATGTTGAGGTGAAGCTTTCTTCCAAAAACGCTCTGTATCAAGCGCTACCCTCCGTAGACGAGGTACTTCACACTCCTGAACTGATCAGCTTGATCCAGCAAGAGGGGCAGCCGCCCGTCGTTGAAGCTACCCGGAAAGTCTTAAACCGGCTGCGCGAGGAGATCGCTTCCGGCAATATGTCGTCGGAAGATTTAGTGCAACTCGCCGTTGCTGATCTTTCACAATCGATTGCTCATGAATTACACAGCGCGTTGGAATTCTCTTTGAAGCCGGTCATCAATGCGACCGGCGTCATTTTGCACACCAACCTGGGCCGCGCTCCATTGGCGGCTTCCGCTCTACAGCACATTACTCAAGTAGCTGGTGGATATTCAAACCTGGAATTCGATGTTGCGGCAGGAGAACGGGGCAAGCGTGACGTCCACGTGGAACGGCTGTTCGCGCAGTTGCTGAATCAGGAGGGCGTCAGCGGCATTCGCACTGTGGCTGTGAACAACTGCGCTGCCGCGGTCATGCTGGCGCTGAATACGCTGGCCGAAGGTGGCGAGGTGATCGTCTCGCGGGGCGAGTTGGTGGAAATCGGAGGCTCATTCCGGGTGCCGGATGTCATGGCCAAATCGGGCGCCGTGCTGCGCGAAGTAGGCACCACCAATCGGACACGGATTGCCGACTATGAACGGGCCATCACCGAAAAGACCAAATTGCTGCTGCGCGTCCATCGCTCGAACTTCGCTATTGTCGGGTTC
>DASZEU010000375.1:0-4303 GCA_035940535.1 Candidatus Angelobacter sp. | reverse complement strand
GCCAAACAGTTCGATCCTGCGTTCTTCGGCATTCTTCCTGTGGACGCTGTAAAAATCGATCCCCAGGAACGTCGCCTGCTGACCATGACCTATCATGCCCTGGAAGATGCGGCCTATTTCGCTTCGCCGAGCACTGACATTGGCGTGTTTGTTGCGGTAATGTATGCTCACTACCAAAATCTCCAGGGCCGGTCGAACACCATCAACAGCAGTTTTGCGTCGGTCGCAAACCGCATTTCCTACACCTTCAATTTTCACGGCCCGAGCCTGAGCCTCGACACCATGTGCTCGGGCTCTCTTTCGGCTCTGCACTTTGCCGTGAACAATATTCGCAATGGCGAATGCCGGCAAGCGATCGTAGGAGCGGCCAACGTAATGTCCCATCCCGGCAAGTATCGGGTACTTTCAGAGGGACGATTCCTTAGCCCTACTGGACGCTGCCATAGCTTCGGCATTGAAGCCGATGGCTATGTCCCCGGCGAGGGCGCCATCGCGATTATCATAAAACCGCTCCGCGATGCGCTGGAAAATCAAGATCGCATACACGGCATCATTCGCGCTTCAGCGCTCAACTCGAGCGGTCGCTCCAGCAGCTTTACCGTCCCTTCATCCAGGGCACAAGAAGAAGTGATCAAGACCGCGCTTCGGGCTGCCGATATAGGCTTCGAAGATGTAGATTATGTCGAAGCTCACGGCACAGGTACGAGTCTCGGCGATCCCATCGAAATTCAGGCGCTTACCGCAGCGTGCGGCAGCGCCCGGAAGAGTGCCTGTTTCGTGGGATCGATCAAGAGCAATATCGGGCATCTCGAGTCTGCTGCCGGGCTGGCAGGCCTGACAAAAATTCTCTTGCAGTTTCAAAAAGGGAAAATAGCTCCAACCATCAATTGTGCCATCGAGAACCCGCATCTCAATCTCAACGCAACCATGTTTCGTCTGCCCCACAAGATTTCTGCGTGGCCGGCGAAGCAGGGAAGGCGCTTTGCTGCTCTGAGTTCGTTCGGTGCAGGAGGGTCCAACGGCCATGCAGTCCTTCAGGAATACGCAGCTTCGCGTACGAAAAATTTGCCGCACCGCCAGCAATATCTTGTTCCCATATCGGGAAAAACCCAAGACGAACTCAATCGTCGCGTCTCCGAGCTGGCTCAGTGGTTGGAAGGCAATGCAGACATCCCGGCATATTCAATCGGATACACGCTCAGTATTGGCCGCGAGCATTTCCGATGCCGTGCCTGTTTCGTAGTAGAAACTGCCAGGGACCTCCGTGATCAATTGGTCGCATTCGGCAAAACTGGCATGGCGCCCGTATTAGATCAGCTTGATCCACAGCTATCTGGCATTCGAGCTACGTATCTTGCCAATGGCAACGCGCCATTCCAGGAGCTTTATCCTATCCGAGATGTCATCTCTCTGCCTGGCTATCCCTTTGAACAGCAGGAATATTGGGATTCGGAGATTGCGCAACAGTGGAGCGGGTCTGATTCACCTGCCGCTAGCCGTCAATCCACAGCATTCCTTGCATTCCAGCCTGCGTGGGAAGCCGCCCCGCTATCTCGCGGCGCCGCAGACACGAGTTCACGCTGTATCGTCATTTGCGATCCTCAACAAGTCTCGGAACTTGAATCTTGCGCTGGGGTGATGGTTCTCACCTGCGGTGAGAGGTATTCGATTCGCCAAAAATCTATTGTCGTAAGGCCAGACTCCCTCGAAGATTGCATCGCAGCGCTCCAGTACCTTTTGGGCTCCGATAGATCTGGCAAGGTCGATATAGTCAATCTCTTGCGGAGCCAATCAGTCCAACACCGAGGTTCACCAGCCCAACCACAATTCCAATTCAATCTGGCGAAAGCGATATTGGGTCATGGCGGCCAATTCCGAGTGATCAGCGTGTATGAAGCCGGCGGCAGCGACCTGGAGCCCATTGCCGGCGCTATGTCACAGCTCTTCAGGGTTGTAGCCATGGAAGAGAAGTGTATCCAGTTTTTTTGCATGGAGGCAGATGAAGTCTTGTTTAAGGATGCCAGAAAACTGCTCGATCATGCCAAAGAGGAATTGGACAGTAGCGGGCCCGAGTTTCGGGCCTGCCGCCGCACCCACGATTCGCGCTTCGTCTACAAGCTGCACGAGGTTGCCGTTCATGGCTCGCCGGCCAGACGCTTCAAGCAACAAGGCGTATATCTGATTACCGGCGGCCTCGGCATGATCGGATCGGCGGTCGCCCAAAAGCTGCTTACGGACCTCAACGCAAATGTAGTTCTGGTCGGGCGCAGCCCAAGAAATGACGGTATCGAAGAAAAGATCAGGCGACTCCAGGCACGCGGCGGCAAACTCGACTATATCAGTGCAGATATCAATGATGAAGGCAGTGTTGAGCGCCTCGTTCAATCGATTCGCACCCGGTACGGAAATCTCAACGGGGTCATTCATTGTGCTGGCATTCTGAAAGACACTCTTTTCAGGAACAAGAGCTGGCCGGAGTTTGAAGAAGTCGTCGGCGTGAAGCTTCGCGGCGCTCAGAATCTGGATAGGGCAACGAAGGACCTCGATCTCGATTTCTTTGTCCTCTTTTCGTCCATGTCCAGTATTTTCGGCAACGTTGGCCAGGCAGATTACGTGGTTGGCAATAGCTTCTTGGACTTTTTTGCGGAAGCGAGAATGCGCCGTGTAAAGCTGGGAATGTGCCATGGGTTAAGCCTGTCGATTAACTGGCCTTTATGGTTTGACGATCCATCTGGCAAAGATGATTCGATGGCCGCATACCGTTCTCTTGGCCGCTATTTATTCGACACCTATGGTCTTGGTTCACTCGCCATCGAAGATGGTGTTGCCATCTTCATGCAACTCGTTGACAGTTTGCCCATCTCTGTTTCGCAAATCACTCCTCTCACCGGCGACTTCAGCAAGATTCGCCGCTCCGTTGTCTCGGGCATTTTGGGCCCTGCGGGCGAGCGCCATGCAAATGTGTTGCAGAGTGAAGTTGCAAGCACGAGTGATCCTCGTCCGCTGACTGCTGCCCTTTGCTCTATCGCCTCGGAATTATCGGGCTTGCCCCAGAACGGTATTTCTTTGAGTGCAGGTTTTGGTGACCTTGGCTTCAGTTCTGTCATGCTACAGCAACTGGCGGTGCGAATTGAGCGCGAGTTTGGTGTGTCCATGCCTCCCAGCGCTTTTTTTTCTTACCACTCCATTGAGAAGCTGGCTGGTTACCTTGCGGGGCGGGGCGTTCACATCCGCGATCAGGTATCGCCTCATGTTCCCGTTGATGCGGCTAAGTTGGAACCTTTGCGGCCAGCCCAGAGCTCTTCAAGCAATTCATCGTTTCTTAATCATTCGGCGACGGCCCGCGAGTCAGCGGATGAGAATCGGATCGCTATCATCGGCATTGATGGACGATTGCCTGGCGGTTGCGATCTGCAAGAATTTTGGCGGGGCTTGGTCAACAACGCGAGTGCGATACAAGAGATGAAGCGGTGGCCTCATAAGCGATCTTTTGCAGGCGTGATTCCGGATATCGAGCAGTTTGACGCCAAATTTTTCGGTATGTCGGCCCGCGAGGCAATGCTCATGGATCCGCAGCATCGATTATTCCTCCAGGCAAGCTACAACGCGATGATGGACTCTGGGTATGCCCCGCGCGAGCTTTCCCGAGCAGGCGTCTTTGCGGGTGTGCAATTCAGCGATTACCAGTCATTGCTGCACACCTCCAGGCAAGGCAGCCATCCTTATGCGGCAACCGGTAATGCCCACGCTATGCTGGCCAACCGCGTCTCTTACACTTTTGATTTTCATGGTCCGAGCGAGACCATCGATACGGCTTGTTCCAGTGCCCTGGTAGCCGTCCATCGCGCGGTTTCCTCCCTTGCACGCAGGGAGTGTGACTTTGCGATTGCTGGAGCCGTCAGCCTGCTGCTCGACAGCACCATCACCGATGCCGCGGAGAGCATGGGCATTCTGTCTCCTAACCATCGTTGCGCGACCTTCGACGCGGAAGCCGATGGATACGTCAGGTCCGAGGGCGTCGGTTGTATCGTTTTGAAACGCTTATCCGACGCACTAGCGGATGGCGACAGCATTTACGCGATCATAGAATCCGTGGCCGAAAACCACGGCGGGCGTGCGAGTTCGCTTACCGCCCCCAATCCCGAGGCGCAGAAGCGGCTCCTGATGGCAGCCTACACTCCGGAGCTTGCCCAACGTGTCACCTACATCGAAACTCATGGTACTGGCACAAAGTTGGGCGATCCTGTAGAGATCGACGGACTGAAAAGCGCGTGGAAGGATCTGCTGGGTGAATTGGGGAGTA
>DASZEU010000374.1:0-4011 GCA_035940535.1 Candidatus Angelobacter sp. | reverse complement strand
TATCTGAAAAGAAAGTTCGACAGCGCAGCCGGCGACGCTACCCAGTCAATGGATCAAGCTGTAAGCCTGCTCGCATCGAAATAGTGAAGAACTTTGATATCGCAAAGAACCAATTTTCTCGCGGTCAAGACAATAGTGGGCAAGTTGAGGGCACATGAAGGAGTCCATTATTACGGAGCAGCAACGGCCCAAAGACGGGAAATCAGGACATCCTCCACTTTTTGAGACCAGCGGTGCTTTAGCACCCATGATTGAGAAATCATCAAAAAATTCTCTCGCCGCCAGATCATGCTTGGCGCTGCCGGTTCGACACTCTCTTCCTGCCCTGATGCGCTCTCCTGCTTCCGGGCTCACAATCAACCAACCTGGCGACCCTTACGAACAGGAAGCGGACCGGGTTGCAGATCAGGTTATGCGCATGTCTGCCCCAGTTACCGTGCAGAGGCGTTGCACAGCGTGTGATGAAGAAGAACACAAGCTGCAGCGAAAATGTGCCCAATGTGAAGAAGAAGAGAAGAACAAACTACACCGCAAGGCATACCCTGAGCCAACTCAAATGGAAACCGGCGCTGCACATTCCAAAGCGCCGGCAATCGTTCACGAAGTCCTGCGTTCCAGTGGCCAGCCACTTGATCCAGCTACGCGCTCCTTCATGGAGCCGCGCTTCGGCCATGATTTCAGCAGGATCCGCGTGCATGACGACGACCAGGCTGCCCAATCGGCGCGGGCTGTCAATGCGCGTGCTTATACCGTGGGCCCCTCTGTCGTTTTTGGCGCGGGCGAGTATGCTCCAGGATCGGAGTACGGCCGGAGGCTGTTGGCGCACGAACTGGCTCATGTTGTGCAACAAAGCAAGGATCATAGTCCAGTGTCGCAGGTACAGCGTTGGACCATCGATAATTGCTCGACATCGCAGCAATATTACATCGAAGATGCAATCACAAGGGCTTATTCAGACCTCACGACTGCTTTGTCCCTCGTACAGCAGCGGCCTGTGCCTGATCGAGTAAAGAACGCGTTGTGGCTGGCTTTTCGCGATGATTCTGATGCGACCGCCGACCTTGCCTTGAACAATGTCAAGCTCCTGCATAAACAGATTACCGGTACGCATTTTGCGTGTTCTGACAAGGGCGCCGATTCCGATTGCGATGAAAACCTGGCCTACGCTCCCATTGGAAAACCTCAGGGTATTGTTACCATCTGCCGCCCCCAATTTTTCGCTGCCGACATGTCGATGTTTGATCAATCGGAAACGGTCGTTCATGAGGCGGCCCACATGTATGTAAGCATGAGAGATCGAGGTTATTTTGCTCAACATGCAAATCTTTGCGCTGAGACTGCGCATCCCTCGGGGACCTTTGATCCGGCGGCAGCCAAATCTGGTACCGCCGGTGACAATCCTGCAATTCGGTTGGAAAATGCAGATTCCTATGGATGCCTGGTTCATTACTTGCGATACCTCGACCCCGCCGCCCTCCAGTCCAGAAGCGCGGCCTACCGGGGTGATAATCTGAGCATTGTAGGTCTGGATGACATGATGTCCGAACTGTATACCCGAGCTACGATCCCGCAGCTTCACAGATATGGCATCCGCGGAGCCCCGGAAAACAGCGGGTTCCAATACCGTTGGCGGCTGCAAGCCGGAACGGTATCCTACAATCCGGCCACCTCGGGACGGGGAAGCGCATCGGCCTTTGCAGAAGATAATCTCGAAGTGTATTTTGACAGCGATCTCACCAAGCGGCTGGAAGCGGACCATGTTACAAAGGTGACACTCGTCTGCGAAATACAAGTTTTTGGCGCTTATGGCGACCGTTTTGCACCTCCCGTGATAACTAAAAATCGCGATCTAACGGTGGTTTTCGGCCCGCCGCCTTTTGATCTTTAAAGCGGTCTCATAGTTGCTGTAGTCTGAAACCGGTGGAAGGACGGCCCTTTAGGGCAATACTGTTCAGTTAAGGAGTCTGGATCAAGTTCGGGCTAAGATGAACCAGCCCCGTAAGGGGTGAAAGAGAGTAGCCCAGGGTGGAGCGCAGCGGAACCCTGGGAAAGACGCAAAATCAAGCACAAGCCCCAGAGGGGCGACACAGATTTTATTGTGCATCGTGAGCATCTGGTTGATTGAGAAGGTTCCTGGACACCTTAACTGAACAGTATTGCCCTTTAAGGAACATCAGCCGTGCGTTTGATTTATGCGATCTACGGCTGCGAGGCGATTGGCTTCTGGTTGGAAAAATCAGTGCCACAAAGGCGCTGAGCAGTTTTGAATAATGATTGCACGGAGTACTGATGGAGCGCATATCTGCCAGGACGAAGCAGCAAGAGGGATCCAATCTGTCCACCGGTAACTCTCGACTCCGAGTCCGCGGCCTAATGGATGTTCTTCATCCGTCCAGACATACTGTCCCACAATTGATGCGCTCTCCCGCATCTGCGCTTACCGTAAATCAGCCAGGCGACCGGTTTGAACAGGAGGCTAATCAGGTGGCAGAGCAAGTTATGCGCATGACGGCGCCGAACCGTGTGCAACGGCGGTGTGACACGTGCCACGAGGAAGAGCACAAACTCCAACGCAAATGCACGGAGTGTGAAGAAGAACAAGGTACATTGCGCCGGAGGGAAGCCGGTGCAGGTCTCTCGACGGCCCCGCCCATCGTTCACGACGTCCTGCGTTCTCCTGGCCAGCCACTTGATCCAGCGACGCGCTCCTTCATGGAGCCGCGCTTCGGCCACGATTTCAGCAGGGTGCGTGTACATACCGATTCACGAGCTGCGGAGTCTTCGCGCTCTGTCAATGCACTGGCCTACACGGTTGGAAACAACATCGTGTTTGACCACAGCCGTTTTAGTTCCAGCCAGGATGGCCGCCGCCTGCTCGCTCATGAACTGGCCCACGTAATCCAGCAATCCGGGAGCAGTGCGCCACGAACGCTCTCCCGAGCGCCGGCGGACACCGAGCAAAGGGAGAAGAAACCTGCCCCCAAAGCCAAAGCCCCAAAATGCGATACCGGCTGCGCTCAGCGGTGGGGCCAAGATACGACCTGCTCCAAATGGGGCTACATGGAAAGCTTGCGCGAAAAAATCAAGGCCAAAACCTGGAAATCGTTCCCTTGTTGCAATAGCTGGCCGCTGTCGGTTGAAAGCTACGCGCGTGGCCAGCTTGGCCTGAACGGCGCAGCTTCATGCACAGCCCGGCATGAAAAAGAGATCGCTACCGTGACGTTGGGCGAGAATAAAGTCCAGGTCCTCTGTTCTGACACCATCCCTGGAGATAAGTTTGGTGGGACCAAAAACGCGAAAGACTGCGGGGGATCGGTCGCGACTGAGGTAATTGAAATGAGTCCAAAGGCCATGCAGGACCTCTCCGGCCAGCTTACCAACGCGCTGCATGTTACGGTTTGTTATTCCGGATCAAAAGAGGATCTCTGTCTGCACAATGGGCCGGGCGCCAAGGCATTCCCAACCATTCAGCAGTGCCTCACCCGGGGATGCGATCCGGTGGAAGATGCTCCGAGCCACAAGGATTCTGGCTGGCCCAGAGTATGACGGCCCTTCTGAACTTTTCATCGGGCATATAATTGGCAATTCGGCGGCATGATTCCGGACTCGGGACGAAAATCTCTGTGACTCGCATCAATACAACTGGCGACAAGCAAGACCGGCAGGCGATGCCGAACTCGCTCCCTCATCTCCGTAATCAGGTATCTCTGGCGCTGTCCTCCCGATGTGCCGCCCCGCAATTGATGCGTTCTGCTGCTTCTGGTCTCACTGTCAACCAACCCGGCGACCACTACGAACAGGAAGCGGAGCGGGTAGCCGAGCAAGTCATGCGTATCGAGGAACCTCGCATGGTCCGCGCTCCAGGCGCTATGTCAGGAACCCAACGCAGGTTGCAACGCAAATGCTCGGGGTGCGAGGAGGAAGAGAAGAACAAGCTGCATCGCAAGGAAAACGGTGCTGGGCCTGGTAAAGCGCCGTCCATCGTTCACGAAGTTCTGCGCTCTCCTGGCC
>DASZEU010000373.1:0-7314 GCA_035940535.1 Candidatus Angelobacter sp. | reverse complement strand
CTAGTTTCTCATTTGCGTCAAGAGCAAACATAGTCATTCGGTATAGAGATTTCCGAAAATGCCACGCTGGCGATCAAGCCGGTATGCTATGTTGAAATCGCTTTGAGATACATATTCGAAATCGACTTGCAAATTACTTGTGTAACTGATTTTGGTGCAAGATTCGACTTACGCGGTCCTTACGGGCTATGTCATAGCGTTCACGCTGGGTGTTTCTGAAATATTTCGAAACATAGTGTAACGATCATTGCAGGTATTGCACTATATGAAGACATTACGCCAAAACTTAAAAGTTCAGAGGTTGAAGCCTATCTTAGAGTTGAGATGAGACCGAAAATATGAGATATGAAAGGGCTCGCAGTTCCGAATCACTTATCTTCTCTAGGATAATGAAAAACAAAGATGATCCAGGTACTCAGTTGACCTATCGATTCAGGTTAACAGGAAAGATTGTTGCATCCGATCTGGAGCAGGCACTCTGTGCAGTTCTACAAAGAAGTTATCCCGATATATTGAGCCATTTCAGCCTGAAGGAAGGCATTCTATATAAGGAAAGCACATTTTCTATTCCGGATATATTGCTCGATTATATCGATAACTCTGCGTGTAGCGGCCTTGCAGGAGAGAATAAGCGGATTGTTTTGGATCTGCAGGGTGAGCATTTGTTTCGTTTTCTTCTGGTTAGAATCGGCGATGATCTCCATGAGCTGCAACTGACCTTCAGTCATCTTATATTCGATGGCGAGTGTTATAGTATCTTTGCAAAGCATCTATCTGCAGCTTATGAACAGATTGTTGCTGGTGGAATGATGCAGGCAATACCGGCCTATGCTGACAGTGCTGCAGAAGTATGTTTCCACGAATCTTCGGAATCGGCAGTCATATTTTGGAAAGACTGGCTTTCCAGGCACAAATTAGGTCAGCCTGTGCCTTTTGTAAAAAGAAGAAAAACCTCATATCAAAGGTTCATAACCGTGCGTCGAGTCGTCTCGGGCCATGCATATCACGATCTAATACATTTTCTAATGTCTGTTAACTCAACGTTGTTCAGGTGCATGGCTGCTGCCCTCGTAGTTACCCTCAGCAAGTATGACAGCGACTCTAGTGAAGATATTACTATCGCATATACCGTAAGCACACGAACCGCCAAAGAGCAATTAGGGTGCTTTGTTAATGTATTGCCGCTGTCCATCCCCGTCCAGAGCAGCTTGTCGCCGCGCCAATATGTTGGCTTGGTGGCGGCCGAGCGGGAACTCATGCGTCCCCATCAATTCATGCCGTCGCAACAAATCATTGCGTTGGCTAGCGAAAAGGTCAATCGAAATAGCCCTCTCTTCAATGTCGTTCTGAATCAATCCCCTGGCCTCTTCCCGATAGAGCTATTGAAGCTGTCGGGGCTGAGCACGGAATTTATCGAGGCACCTGCTACCGGCGGGCCGTTCGATCTTGGTGTGAACTTCTGTAACGAGGCAGATTCTCTTTACCTGTCGGTCGATGTGCCTGAGGAACTGGCCAGCTATCAACTCGTGGCGAAATTTGCTGACAACCTCCTGAAGACGCTGTCGTTTTTTATAGAGTCGCCAGACGAAGCCGTGAGTGCCCTGGATTTGCATTGTGAATTTCGCCCGGTTGCTTGCGGTCCAGTCCAGGCGCTGGAACAGGTTGAGAGCGTACCGGACTGTATCCTGTCACAGGCAGCGAAGACTCCGGATAAGATCGCGGTTCGATATCGCGATGTCGGGCTAAGCTACGCGCAGCTTGCGGCCAAGTCATTGGCGCTGGCCGCCAAAATCGCATCTTCTGTAAATGAATCCGATCTGGAGCAAGGTGTGGGGTTGTTGCTCGGGCGTTCAGAGCTGCTGCCGGTAGCAATGTTAGCGGCGCTTGTTCTGAAAGTTCCATTCGTGCCCCTTGAGCCATCGCTGCCGCCCGATCGCCTGAATCAGATTTTAACCACAACATCTCTAGCAGTGATCATCTCCGACGCGGGAACAAGCGCTGGCGAGCTAGCTGAGCATCATCCTCGAATCAAGACTATCGTATTGTCGCCGGAACTCGCTCAGGCAGACGGAAAGACTGATGAGTTTCAGCAAGCATCGATCGGCAGGCGTGAGCAAGCTTACATTTTATTCACATCGGGATCTACAGGTGTGCCGAAGGGAATTGTCATTACGCGTCGCAACCTGCTGAATTTTATGCTCTCGATGGAAGATCGCCCCGGGGCAACGGCAAGCGACCATTTTTTGGCCCTGACTCCCATCAGCTTTGATATTTCCATCCTGGAGCTGTTGTTTCCTTTGTTTGTTGGGGCATCGCTCGAAGTGCTCGACGACGAATTCCGATTCTCCGCGGCGGCGCTTGGCGAACGCATCAATGCTTCAGGAGCAACGGTGGTGCAGGCAACGCCCTCCACCTGGCGGTTGTTGAAGAATTCGGGCTGGTCGCGAACACGGCCGCTGAAAATTCTGTGCGGTGGAGAGCCGCTTGAGTCGGAGTTGGCGGGCTATCTTCTGGAGCAGGGCTACACAGTCTATAACATGTATGGCCCCACCGAGACGACGATTTGGTCTTCCTGTGCAAGGCTGTCGTCTGCAACTGATATCTATCTTGGGACCCCTGTTTTCAACACCCGTTATTACATTCTGGATGACTCTCTCAAGACGGTTCCGGATGGGATAGCTGGCGAGCTTGTTATCGAGGGAGAGTGCACGGCTCAGGGTTATCTAAACTACGAAAGCTCGAAGTCGTTTATAACCATCAATGGACTCCCTGGCATTTTTTACCGTACAGGAGATTTAGTACGCTCCTACGGCGATGGCCAGATCGCTTATATAGGTAGAAGAGACAATCAACGAAAGATCAATGGTTATCGCATAGAACTCGATGAGGTTTCTTCGCAGATCAAGCGTTTGGCCGGCAATATCGATGTGATTACTGTGGCCAGGCAAAAGCCTGAGCCTCATCTTTGCAGCTTTTATTACTCGAACCTGAATGAGCGAATCGAAGAGTCGCTGATCCTGGCAGCGCTTGGCCGGGTGCTTCCCGCATACATGATTCCCAGCTCTCTGGTCCGCTTGCGGGAGATACCTCTTACTGTTAACGGCAAGATCGATGTCAAACGGCTGGAATCAGCACCGCTCGACCTATTGGAAGCTTCGTTCATCGGGACTGGCAAAGCACTCACCAGCCAGCAAAATCACAAGGATGAGCCAGCAGACCTGACGTCATTACGCCGTCTGGTGCATGAAACATTGGATCTCGATATACCCGATGCTGATACGCCTCTTGGCTGGCTCGGTCTCAATTCCATCAGCTATAACCTGCTGTCGCAGGCGATGGAGATGAAGATGGGTGTGCGTATGCCGCCCCATCGATTTTATGAACTGAATACATTGTCGGCGATCTCACGGGAATTGTGGGGCCTGCGGAGTGCGACGGTTGCTGACAGAAAAAATCTGGCAAGCCCAGCTTTTTCTAGTGCCAAGGTTGGCGATTCTAGGATCGCCCAGCCCATCGCCATTGTAGGCTACTCCGTGATCATGCCAAATGGCCTGGATGCCGATTCACTCTGGGCTGCTTTGCTGCGCCGGGAAAATCTGATTTCGAGCAAGTTTCGATCCGGATTCAATTCGATTTTCAAGGCCGGGTTCCTGCCTGATATAGAAGGTTTCGATGCGAGGTTCTTCTCTATCTCTCCGCTGGAAGCGAACCACATGGACCCGCGTCAGCGATTGCTCCTGCAAACCACTTGGCATGCCCTGGAAGATGCAGGATATAGCTTCGATGATCTCAAGAAAAGCAGAGTAGGCTGCTACATCGCAGCCACCGGCGCTGACTATGCGGTCTTGCAGGCGCGTGCACGCGCTGCGTTCACTCCATATTCGCTATCCGGCAGCTCATTAAGTATCTTAGCTAACCGCATATCGAGCTTTTTCGACTGGAAAGGCCCGTCATTTACGCTCGACACAGCCTGCTCAGGCTCCCTGAGCGCAGTGGTCAAGGCCTGCCATGACCTTTCTGCCGGCGTCTGCGAAACCGCTCTGGTGGGAGCCGCAAACATCATTGCCGACGAACAGGTCTCACTCGGACTGGAAGCTGGCAACTTTCTGTCGCCAAGGTTTCGTTGTGCGGCCTTCGACGAAAGCGCCGATGGCTACGTCCGTGGTGAAGGCGTAGCCTGCTTCCTGCTCAAGCCGTTGAATGCGGCCATCAAGAACGGTGATGCAATTCGCGGTGTAATTCATGCCTATCGCGAGAATCATGGAGGGCGAGCCAGTTCGTTGACCGCCCCAAGTGTTGAAGGACAAACCGCGCTTCTCACCGAAACATATTCGCCGGAACTCGCCAGCAAGGTCAGCTACATTGAAACCCACGGTACCGGTACCAGGTTAGGTGATCCGATAGAAATAGATGCGCTCAAAATGGCCTGGAAAGAATTGTGTCCTCGCACCACCGCTCCAGTAGTGTGGCTCGGCGCCATCAAAACCAATATCGGCCATCTGGAGGCCGCTGCCGGCGCAGCTTCTTTGGCTAAAGTTCTTCTTGCCCTTGAGTACAAAACACTGCCCCCGAATCATTGCTTCACGAAACTGAATTCATACATTTCACTGGACGGTTGCCCGTTCAGGATTCTTACGGAAACACAACCCTGGAACCAGGATGAAGATTCGTTGGCCGGAATCAGCTCTTTTGGTTTTGGCGGTTCGAATGGGCATATCGTGGTTGGCGCTCCTCCTGCTCGCAGCAGCCCAGCCCCATCTAAATCCTGCTATCTCCTTACTATGTCCGCCCGCAGCGAAACTTCTCTTCTCCACATGAAGGAATTTCTGCGTGTATTCCTGGAAGAGAAGGTAGCTCAGGGCGCTGACCTCAATATTGAAAATGTGGCCTATACATTGAATGCGTGCAGGAGCCACTTCGAGCACCGAATGGCATGGGTCGCTGCTGGATTAGCTGACTTTGCAGAGCAACTTGCGAAACCTTTTACTGCCAGCCACATTCGAACTAGCTCGCAGCCTGAATCACCCTCTTTCCGCGTCGGCGCCAGATCTCGTGCAGAACATCTTCAGGTTTTGAAAGAACAATACTTGCAGGGCAGGCCGGTCGATTGGCGCGAGTTACACCAAGGTGAGGCTTGCCTGCGCGTCCACTTGCCGGTGTATCAATTCGATGCCAAGCCATTTTGGTTCGACCGCAAGCGCTCCGATCATCCCATGGCCGTACCGATTTCTGCTGTCAGGAATGACTATGCTGAGAGATGAAAGCAGTTTGGCGGCCTGCCTTCGCAGCAACGATACCGGCTTCGATGTGACGATTCCAACGTCGCATCCCTATTTCTCCAGCCACATCGTGCGCGGCAAAGCTGTGTTTCCAGGGGTTGCTTATCTCGATCTTGCGTTGGAATCGGTCCGCGCAAAATTCCCCTCGTTTCATTCTCAGGGGTTTGTGGACTGTATATGGATGGCGCCCATCATCGGCGAAGGTGATCAAGTCCAATTCCAGATCGTGCTTGAAAGCTTTGGGTCTCACATTGATTTCGAGGTTTGGACAAAACTCACAAGGCATGCTGTTGGCTCGGTTATCGGACCTTCTATGGGTGGAACTTGGACTAAAGCACCCAATGTCATGGAGCAGGTAGCCAGCCATCCTTCGCGCAGGTTTAGCCGGCAGGAAACCTATGAAGCATTTACTGGAATGGGAATCTGGTACGGCGATTTTTTTCGCAGAATTAACTATGTCGATGTCTATGAAAACATGGCGGTAGCACTGCTTTCCGCCATCGATGGCGGGCAACTTACCTTCGGCAATTTGCTCGACTGCGCTTTTCAAGCCGGTGTAGCCATATCGATCGGCAGGGAGCAAGACAGCCTCATGCCATTCTCGCTAGGATCGCTCACATTCCATGCGGCCATCGATTTTAGGAAAGCCGGTACCTTTCTCGTGGCGACCGAGAAGAGCACGCCCTTCAGGACCAACATGGGGCTGTACAACGAAGAAGACCAACTGTTGCTTTCCGTCATAGATCTCGGCGTAAAGCCATCGCGATTATGACTTTCGTTAAGGAGAGAGTTGATTGAATTTCGAGCCTGTGCCGTATTCGCATGTCGAGTCAATGGTGTATGGCCCTCATTGGGAACGCATTTCCATTGAATCGGAAAGCAACCTGCCCACTGGAAGTGGCTGCCTGTACGTGGTACCCGCGGCTCAGCAGGAGACTTTTGCGCGCCTCGCGGCCTGGATTCCGGCGAGCCGTCTCTACAGATTATTGCTTGATGATGGTGGAAAGATACTTCACCTCGTCCAGAGTGCGGGAGTTGAGCGCATCGTATTCGTGAGCAGGACGCCTTGGCTGGATGGCATTGACAACGATTCGATCCTGGGATTTTTCCGGATGATCAAGGCCCTTTCAAAGACCGGGCATCTCCGCCTAGATATTGTCACCGTGAACTCCATCTCCTCGCCGGCTGCCGCCGTCACCCATCCGGCTGATGCGGTATACATGGGACTGGCCCAAACGCTCGCGCAGGAAATTACCTCCTGGGACGTTACATGCATCTCCTTGACTGCATTCAGCAAGGTTCAGCTTGCATCGGCCTTGAATTCAAGATTCTCGCTGAATGGAGGCGCACCCGTTGTAATCAGTGAGGGCTCCTGCTGGCGCAGGAGAATGGTTCCGGCCTACCTGGCAGAAGAAGCCGGCGCTCAAGGGTTCAGGGAGCAGGGAAGTTACCTGATTATCGGGGCCAATGGCGGCATCGGTGGAATGCTGGCTCGCTACTTGGCGCGCCGCTACAAGGCGAATCTCATCCTTGCCGGGCGACGAGCAGAAGCTCAAACCCTTATTCGCGATATCGAGGTTCTTGGTGGCCATGCCGTTTATGAGCAACTTGATCTCAGCGATCCGGTTGCTACGCAGTCAATCTTCGATCGCCATCCCAACATGAATGGCGTCGTCCATTCTGCTTTGGTGCTCGATGACGCCTCAGTGATCAACATGGGCGAGGCATCGCTGATGTCAGTGTTGCGCCCCAAAGCTCATGGCACTGTCAATCTAGCTAAAGCAATTCGCGGCAGGGAGATGGATTTTGTCCTGCTCTTTTCTTCCATCCAATCCTATATATCGAATCCAGGCCAGGCAAACTACACGGCTGCATGCGTCTGTAAAGATGCAGTCGGCGGTTTGCTCCGCGATGCATTGATGATGAATGCCAAGATCATCAACTGGGGTTTTTGGGGAAACGTCGGAATTGTAGCCTCAGAAACCTACCGAGAGCGGATGAAGAAGCTTGAGATCGGATCGATCGAAGCCGAAGA
>DASZEU010000372.1:0-9453 GCA_035940535.1 Candidatus Angelobacter sp. | reverse complement strand
TCCATAATTAGTAAATTTTAATAATGTTGCGGCATAGTATTGCCACTCAGAGCTCATGTCAACATAATTTTTCGATAAAAAACTCTCTCGTTCCAAAATCGGAACCGGTTTGGAGAAGTGAGGAGCTCTCCAGAATAGTGGTTAAATCTTTATAAATTATTGATTTTTAATAAGATATTAACCGTAACCTGAGATGGAAGAAGGGATTCCACGGTCTGCTTGACTATCAGCTTACAAATCTTGGAATTTGTTAGCCAGATTCCGACCGCCCGTTGATTGTTTGAATATTCCAATTTTTAGACATATACGGTATCGTAAAGCCATGCCTCAAAACGCAACCTATCTCATCTGCGCGGGCCTGAGCTTTGGTATGTGACACCAAGCGCGGCCACACTCACCAGCACAAGCGCCATCCATTCACGTACGCCAAGGTATTCATGCAGTACGATCATACCGATCAATGCAGCGACGGCTGGTTCTGCGCTCACCAGGATGCCAAATGTTCGTGGAGACATTCGCTTCAATACCAGAAACTCGAGCGAGAACGGAATCAATGTGGACAGTATCGACACAGCAAACCCTTTGGCCAGAAATGAGGCGCTCAGGAGTGCCTTTCCGCCACTGGCCAGACCGAAAGGCAGCATGCCTAAAGCCCCGAAGGTCATGGCTAAGGCTAAACCTGTTGTTCCGGAAAACATCGCGCTAGTACGCGCGGTGAGAAGCAGATAGCTGGCCCACCCTGCTGCTGCACCAAGAGCATACGTCATGCCTGTGACAGAAAGCTGTTTTTGGGCACCGAAGGGACTTAGAAGAACAACTCCGGCAAGCGCAAGGATTGGCCAAACAAACTCGCGTGCTCCGCGCGACGCAAGCAGCGAGACAGTAAATGGCCCAAGAAAAGCGACGGTAATGACGATGCCCAAGGGCAGGCGCGCAATGGCCCCGTAAAAAGAAACGTTCATGGCGGCGGTCACCACCCCCAAAAGCAGCGCATGGATCCATTGCTGTTTTGTGTATTGCCGCACTTGTGGGCGCACCATCAGCCAGAGCACGATGGCTGCAAATCCTGTGCGCACAAGCACGATCGTGGCAGGACTCGAGGAGACCAGGAGGAACTTTGCGCTCGCCGCCCCCAATTGGGCGGACAGGATCGAGAGCAATAGCAAAAACGGAGGAGGCAGTGCCTCCACCAGGCCGTACGTATGGCTTCCTGCCCCTTCACGACCGGCGGCATCGATGACTTGTTTGCTTGGCAAAGAGATAAAAGATTATGCCACGGCCGCCGAAAGAATGCGGATTAAAGCCCTAATCATTGATTGCCGCTTCTGTAAGTCAGTGACTGGCTACTGCTGGAAAAATCGAGCGCTGCCGAGTTGCCTCTTAATCTGACGTGGAATATTTATGCATTATCGGGGTCCTTCGCTTGCGCTCAGGATGACAGCGCGTTTTAAAGGGAGAAATTATGCTCAACCGACAACACACTGCACTGAATATTAATTTTCCTTAATGGAAATTCCTGCCGATCAGCATAACTAAAGGCGCGTGATGGGATCGGCCTTTTGGAACTGTTTGGAGTAGTTCTAATGGCCAAAAATTGCGATAAGCTTCCCAAAATGGAAATAGCAAACTCTAATCTTCCGATGTCCCTGTCACAATACGAGCATTGTCAGCACTATTCATTAGGGAAACCGGGCGCTGTGCGTGGACGCTCACCAATCCAATGGACTCCAATTCGTGAAAGCGAGGAAAATTGCCATGAAAGCGCACCTAACCGCGGTTCTACTCTTAACCAGCGCAGTCATTCTTTCAGCACAAACATTTCGCGGCGGGATTCAAGGATTGATAGTAGATCGGAGTGGCGCTGCCATCGCTTTGGCCGAAGTGACCGTACATAGCCCGGAGACTGGGCTGACGCGGACCGTGCAAAGCGATGCCACGGGCAACTACTTTGTTTCCGAGTTACCCATCGGGTCCTACGATGTAACGGTCAAGAAGGCCGGATTTCGCTCAGAAACGGTGAAAGCAGTTAGTGTGGCCGTATCCGTTAACCAGCAGATCGACGTTCATCTCGATCCCGGTCCGGTTACTGAAACGATCGAGGTGACAGCTCAGGCCCCTCTGGTGGAAACCAGAGAAAATACCCTGGGAGGAACGCTGGAGGCGGAGCAATTCCAGGAGTTGCCGATAGGCGGACGCGACTTCACCAAAATCATGATGATGGCGCCGGGCGCTGGCGGTGACTCCTCCGGCGAGGCGGATTCGCCGGGATCGTTTGGCCTGTTTAGCATTAACGGCAACCGGGGACGATCCAATAACTACCTGCTCGATGGCACGGACATGAATGATGGATACCGGAACCTCCCTGACGTTAACGAAGGGGGAGTATTTGGGACTCCAGCAACCATTCTGCCGCTGGATGCGCTACAGGAAATTTCCATCATCACCAGCACGGAGGCCGAGTTTGGCCGAAACTCGGGAGCGACCGTGAATATGGTAACCAAGTCAGGCACCAACAGCGTTCACGGCACAGCCTACGAATACTTTCGCAATAATGGCCTGGACGCTCGCAATTTCTTCAACACCGTAGACCAGCCTCAGGACGTCTTCCACAACAATCAATTCGGCTTTTCTCTAGGCGGTCCTTTCGTCAAAGACAAGACCTTCTGGTTTACCTCCTACGAAGGGCAGCGCGAAGGGGTCGGTATTCCGACGCTGGCCCGCGTTCCCACCCAGGCTGAAATCAATGCAGCCATTGCAGCCAACGGGGGAGTAATCAATCCGGTAACTGCGGCCCTACTGGCCCGAACCCCCTGGCCAGCCCCCAATCGCCCTCCGGATCTCCAAGGAAACAACCTGCAAGCCTCTCCAAACGCTTCCAACCGGATGGATAGTGTGATCGCAAAAGTTGATCACCACTTTACCGATAGCAATCTCTTGACTGGGCGTTATTACTACGGAAACAGCGATCAAAGCTTTCCCCTGGGACTGGTGGGCGGCGGTATTTTGCCAGGATTTAACACGGCGGTTTCCACCAATATCAACATCGCTTCAGTTTCCTATACGCACATTTTCAGCCGCAATCTGCTCACGGAAATTCGGGGCGGCTACAACCGCCTGGGAAAAACCACGCTATCGCAGGACAACACCTTCAATCCAAACTCCATTGGCCTGAATCTTGGAACCGGCCCTCAGGATTTTGGCCTGCCGTCCATCAGCGTGGGAAATTTTGCGGTCCTGGGCGCGACTAATTCCGATCCGCGAGCCCGGGTTGACACCAATACCCAGTTCTTTAACAACTACACCTACACGGCAGGCCGGCACAATTGGAAGTTCGGCTATGAGTTTCGCCGGACGATCATCGATGGTTTCCTGGATAGCGGCTACCGGGGCAAGCTGAGTTTCAAAACTTTGAACAGTTTCATCGCCGGGACACCCTCCAGCGGCCGCCAGGCCCAGGGAAATTCCAGCCGCAAGAGTTTTGAAAACAATCACTCTTTTTATGCACAGGACAACTATCATGCCACCTCTCGGCTGTCTCTCAATTACGGATTGCGCTGGGAGTATTTCGGGGTCGTCGGAGAAGAACACGATCGTTTCAGTATTCTCGATGCCAGCGGGAATCTTCACTTGGTGCACCAGCTTTATCCGCGCGACCTCACCAACTTTGCGCCGCGCGCAGGTCTGGCTTGGGACATCCTTGGCACCGGTAAGACCGTATTAAGAGCGGGCTGGGGAATTTACTACGACGCCTCCTCACAAGATTATTTCGTTGGCCAATTGCCATTTAACACCTTCAACGCGGGTCCCGCCTACAACGGCGTTGGGCCGAATCCGATTACTTTCAGCTTCGCGCCCGCAGCCACTCTGCAACCAGGAGTCAGGGTATTTGCGCCGTCAACTTTTTCCGCAACCGACGTGTTCACGGTCGACCAGAAGCTTCGCACGCCTTATATTCACGTTTACAACCTCAACCTGCAGCAGCAACTCGGAAAGAGCGTCGCTCTGGAAGCCGGTTATGTGGGTTCTCAGGGCCGACATTTGGTCCGGTATCGTGACATTAACCAAGTCAACCCCGCCACCGGAACAGTGGCTTTTCCAAACCTTGTGGCCGTCAATCAGTTTGAATCTTCGGCAGCCAGCAACTACAACGCACTGCAAGCGTCTTTCAAGGTGCGCAATTGGCACCGTCTGACCTCAATTTTGAATTACACTTGGTCCCATTCCATCGACAATGCCAGTGACGGATTGGATTATGTACCCAATGCGGCCCAGCCGGACAATAGCTTCCGGCCTAACCGGGAACGCGCCAGTTCGAACTTCGATCAGCGCCAGCATCTGGTCTGGCTCTTGTCTTATCAATTTCCTGACTCGAAATCTTTGCATTGGCTTATGTCGGGCTGGGGTGTGGATAGCTCACTGGCCCTAAGCGCTGGCCAGCCATTCAGCATCAACTATTTGTTCGAAGGAGACTTCAACGGCAGCGGGGAGTTTTTCGGGCGTCCTGACTTGGTGGGCAACCCGTTTGCCGGAACCGGTGGACCAGCCCGGTTCCTGAATTTGAGCGCCCTCCAAGTGCCGTGCGCCTTCAATGCCAGCAAAAAGTGTATTCCGGGAACACAGCATTTTGGCAACGTAGGCCGTAACGCCTTCGTTGGACCGAATTACAAGAACCTGGATTTCAGCGTGGTTAAAAACAACAAGCTCACCGAACGGCTCGCCATGCAGTTGCGCGTGGATGTTTTTAATCTGTTGAATCACCCTAATTTGGCGAATCCGTTATGGCCGAACTTCTTGGTTGATTTTGCTCAAAATGGTCTGGACGCCCAAGGCCGAGGCGTGGGTTTCCTGCCGATAACAACAACCCCCGACGTTGGCATCGGTGATCCTTTCCTTGGGAGCGGCGGCTCGCGCAACGTGCAATTGGCGCTAAGGTTCAGTTTCTAAGGGAGCCGTGGATGCGGCGCTAGCAAGTAGTACGTTGTCCTTCTGGACAGGCGCCTCGCCCAGAGGGCCACGTGCAGTTATGGAGTATTGACGGCAATTACCGTCCCAAGCAGACAAAATTAAAAATGTCCAACTGTACGATAAAGATCACGTGTTTCCGGACATAGATTTCCAAAACCAGAATTTTTCTGGGAAATTTATCGAGCTGGTGACACTCGGTCATCCAGAGTCATTGAAAGCCTCGCAATTATCTCTATAAAGCACTTATTTTCAGTAATATATAAAGATATACCGGGCAATAAAGACTGCTCTTCTGTCCGACCTGATTTACCAATTCCGTAAAAAATTAAGAATTATCTTTGACTATTACCTTAGTTCGGGCTAAGATCGCCCTCGCTTTGTTAATTAGAGTATTCTAATTTTAAATTATGGCATTTGGCCATGAGCGGGAAAGCCCAATGACAAGTGCCGCTGCGAAAGGTTCCGAAAGAATGGATAAGATGGCTATCACCAACGTCAACGACCATAAGATCTCGGTTTCGATGGCTGCCCAGCTCTTGGAGGCTGGCGAAGCGCTACATGGAGACAATCTTTCCGTATATTTGCAGAATTATCCACAATGCTTTTGGAAGGATCCGATCCTGCCCATTACCAACGTGGCGGCAGAGGTGCGGAACTCGCAGTACAGTGATGTTCTCGGCCTGAAGTCGCTCAGGAAGGCGTTGGCTGCTCGAGATGGCGTCAGGCGGTCTCAGCCTTTTCTTTCAAGCAATAATGTCGCCGTCACCCAGGGCGGAACGCACGCTATCCACACTCTTCTGCAGACATTCGGAAGCTCCGATGCTGAAGTTGTGATACCCGTCCCTAGCTATTCTGGTTACCGGGACATTTGCCATGCTCTAAGAATGCAGTACCGCCCTTACGGTATGGATGATTCAGGAGCTTGGCTCACCGAAGAGCTGCTGGCCTCTTTGGGACCTTCTTCGATCATGATTGTCAATACTCCGCATAATCCCAGTGGTGGACAAATACAAACCAGCCAGTTGAAGCGCCTAGCGGATTCGGCACGCCGCTCAGGGGCGGTGATTATTTTCGATTGCGTCTATGACGAGCTTATCTATGAAGGTGTGCCCCCAGAGTGGAATTCGATCTTCAAGACTGCGGCAGACTTCGGCTCCTTCATCTGGATCAACTCTTTCTCCAAGAACTACGGGCTTCCGGGAGTCCGGTTAGGATGGATCACCGCGTCCGAAGAAACAATCGCGCGGATAGAGCCATTCATCGAAAGCAGCATTCTCTGCCTGCCCGATTTCATTCAACGCTGGGCCGCTTCCGCCGTGGGCCGCATGTCTGGGACTCTGGCCTCTGAAATGAAGTCGCGCCGGGACCATCTCTGTGCGCGGCTCTCGGGCGTGGCAGGACTGGAGTACAAGCGGCCGCCAGCCGGCATCACCATGATGGCAAGGCTGCGAACCGGGACTGGAATGGACCTGGTGCAGCGCATTCTCCAGAACCATGCAACTCTCTTCTTGCCTGGCAATGCCTACTATGGCGGCGATCCTCAGACCATACGCCTCTGTTTTGGTTATCCGGCTCCTGACATTGATAAGTACACCTCTGTCCTTGCCTCTGCACTGGGCCGCCGGTTACGAGTATTTTCGGGTGCACAACCGGCGGCCCAACGACGGCCGTTTGCAAGCATTTGAACACTGATAAACCCATCTTTTTTGCACAGAATCGAGAGAAAAATATGAGAACAACACAAGAGTCCTATCGAGAAGTTTGCAATTGCTCCGTAACCGAGAGCTTCCTGGGCAATCTGGTTCCCTGCCTGGATTACGTGCAAAAGTTCACCACGGCTTATGCCATATTTCATCTTTTTGATCTGGAGATCTACCGCGAACTCTTTACGGGCACAACCTCCTCGCAGGTACTAGCCGAACGCCTCTCGCTTAAGCCGGACCTGCTCAACGGCTTGCTGGAATACTGCAGGATCGAAGGATTGGTCGAAAAGGATGAGGAGGGCTACAAGCTATCGTCGTTCGCTCGAATGCTGGCCCCCTACAGAGGATGGTTTGAGTTTTTCATCGGTGGCTATGGGGGTACCTTCCGAGACATTGGGACAGCCATCAAGGCCGGGGCCGGCGGGCCAAGCCGTGATTATCAACGCGTAAGTATTGGTAGTTGCGAAATCAGCCGGTACGACGCCATTCCGTTGACCAAGAGGCTGATGAACGTGGTTCCAGGCCGCCACAAACTGATCATCGATTTGGGGTGCGGAAACGGCATGTATCTAACGACATTTTGCGAGGAAACGCCGGAGATCCGGGCGATAGGCGTAGAAGCCCACGTCGAAAGCTACGAAGCCGCAACCACGCACATCAAGCAGCGCCAAATGGATGATCGAATCAGGATGGTCTTTTCGGACGCGGTGCCTTTCTTCAAAACCTATCAAGGCGAGACTCCTGATTTCATCATCTTTGCATTTGTGCTGCACGACATTTTGGGGCTTCAAGGCCGCAACGCCATCATGGAGTTGTTCGCTGAAATCGCAGCGCGTTTCCCGGATTCACACGTCATCGTGGTAGAGACGGATTACGACCTCGGCAAGGAAGCAGTGCTGCAATCGGCGGTTGGCAAGGGCTATTACAACCCTTATTTCTTGACTCAGGCCGTAACCAATCAGAAGCTCCAGACTCGGAATTCATGGAGAGAGATATTTGCCCAGAGTGGTTTTGAGATCATGGCTGAAAAAACAGTTGATCACCTGGTAGATCCCACAGACCTGGAAGTGGGTTTTCTGCTCAAGACGTCGAGGCAGCAGGCATAAACTATTCGCACGGGACCGGTTGGAGAAAGTCCCTTTGAAAGACGTTATTTGCGTGTGAAGCCCGGAAGGAACGAATGCAATCGCGGTGACACAGTTTCCTTCCGGACTTCCACGCAATCGGTCGGCCCGCCGCAACACCCGCCCCATTTCGGTCCACTTAAGTCGCGTCGTGGAAAATGATGCCGACGGTATGGCGATGGCCAGACCGGATGCGACTGACCCCGTGCCGTAAGTTTACGCGATAAGTGCCGCGCGTACCTTGAACGGGACGATTATGGACTGCGAAAACGACGCCATCGCCCCGGCGGAGCGGTACGATCATTGGCCGAGTCTGCATGCGTGGGCGCTGCTCCGTCATGACGAACTCACCACCCGTAAAATCTGTATTGGGCTCGGAAAGCAGAATTGCCAGTTGGATTGGGAATACGTGCTCACCGTAGAGGTCCTGGTGCAAACAGTTGTAGTCATCGACTCCGTATTGAAGGAGAAGCGGTGTCGGCCGCTTCTGACCGGCGTTGTGGCAACGCTCGATGAAGTCGGCATGCGTGTCCGGATAGCGTGTATCGATTCCCATTGCTTCGTTCCATCGATTTGCAACGCCTACAAGATGCGGATAAACTCCTGTCCGGAGCCGATCCAGGAGATCAGGTAGAGGATAGCTGAAATACTTGTATTCCCCACGTCCGAAACCATGCCGCCCCATAACAACGTGGCTGCGAAACAAGTCATCATTGGAGTAAAGACCTGCAATGGAGCGGCACTGCTCTGGAGAGAGAAGCCGTTGCATTACGGCGTTACCCTGACGGTCCAGGTCTCTTCCGATCTGCTGCCAGTCAAATTCCCCTAGCCGCTCGACGCGCGATTTCAAACGACGCTGCACCTCGCCAATTCCTTCTAACTGGATCATTGTCCTTCTCCTTCTTGATAAAGCCCTCGTTCATTGGATCGCTCATTTTTCCTAAGCTGAGGTTATCGAACGCTGTAGGTCCATACACTCCGGTTCTTGCCTTCAAATTGCTCACGCAGATGATCATCAGTATGAAAAAGGCATGATGCCGCTGGTTTCCATCGACACAAAACCGGAAGACGCAATTTTTGTAATTGGTTCGTCGAGAGGTCTCACGCCACGAGATCGAAACGTTTCGTGATACACCGCGCGCTAACTGTTAAATGAATTTGACAGCAAAATTCGGAGTGCTCGAGGCAAGGACGGCTGAGTAAGTTTTGACTTGCAGGATATCTATCAATGTCACTGCAATCTCAATTCAAAGGAACTAGTTATGTCGAAGGTAGAAGAACAAAGCTCTCGTAGGACGTTGGTTCACAGAGTTTTGGGGACCCAAGGTGAACCTCAGCGCAGTCGATGAGCTTGCCGCCCCTGACATGTTGCTGCAGTATTCTCTCCACGAGCCCCGCCATGGACGCGAGGATATCAAAGCGTTCATGACCGAGTTCCGTGCAGCCTTCCCGGACTTGAATTTCTGGGGCACGGCGGATCTGATCGCAGAAGGTGACTATGTTGTGGGTCGTTGGGAAGGCGGCGGGACTCACACCGGTCCGGCGTTTGGCGATTTCTTGATGGGCTCGTTGCCTGCTAATAGTGGCCGAAAGATGCATTTCACCGGAGTTACTGTTTTGCGCATCAAGAATGGAAAGATCGCTGAGGAAATTGGATTGGA
>DASZEU010000371.1:0-4362 GCA_035940535.1 Candidatus Angelobacter sp. | reverse complement strand
TTGAGATTTGATCCCGCGACTATGAACACGCCGGTGGTCACCCTTACTGGTTATGATTACCCACTTGGTCCGCAGACATTGAGCCGCTATATATGGGTGACAGAGGTCCCGGAGGTGCAACAGAAGTGTCAAAAGTTTGCAAGCGAAGAGTTGGAGCTCAGCTTGCGCGAGCTTCTGGGATTGCAGCCGGAGGCAAAAATCGGGAATTTCGTGGCCATGACCGTAAAGGCCAGTGACATTTTCAGGCCGTCGCCCAATCCGATCACCACATCGGAAACACTGTGCAATAGTCCTGACACGGACACTACCTGCGGCGAGTTGTTCCCCGATTGGGTCAACAACGATCACAAGAGCTGGATCGCCAACCAGATGCTGACGTCGTATCTGGTGTCTTCAACGCACAACGGCGCCTATAGCTATCCGTGGACACGGCTTGGCTACACCTACAATTGGAAACCGGGTGCTGACCGCTATGGAGCGTCGGAATATGTGATACGTCCGGGATCGATTGTCACGGTCACCAGCAAAACACCGTACGCGCAGTATTGCAGCGCAAAGTAGCTGCAATGATCACGGGATCATCAGCGCAATCAGCGCCAAATTTGTTCTTGTTAGTAGGAGCTAGCATACATCGCAACTTGGCTGAGTATCTGGTCGAGTTCGGCGCGGTCGAGCAGACGGCCATTGAGCACCACGGCTGCAATCTTGCGCGTATTCTTGATGTCTTCCAGCGGATTCGCATCGAGCAGCACGAGATTGGCCAGCTTACCTTTTTCAATGGTTCCCATCTGGCTCTGCAATCCAAGAAATTTTGCCGGATTCAAAGTAGCAGTCTGTAGTGCCTCCATAGGCGTGAATCCGGCCTGGGCAAAACATTCCAACTCGGTATGCAGGCTGAATCCCGGCAGCACGGCGACTGCGGCTGCAGTGTCTGTACCTGCCATGATGGGTACTCCCGCTTTGCGCATGGCGTTTACGATTTCAAATTCTTTCTGGACAAAGCGACGGCGTACGGAGACCTCGTCGGTGTCCAACTCGGCCATGATCCCTTTGGTAAATGAAGGCCAGGATTTTTGCTGCCAGGAGGCAGGCGCATACTTCAAGTCGGCGTCGTGGCTGTAGTCTATATCGTCAATCAACCATTGTCCGCGCTCCCACACCAGAGTGGGCACAAGCCAAGTATGGTTACGTGCCATGCGCGAGATCAGAGCGGCAGCCAGCGCATCATTATAAGTATCAAGGTAGCGCTTAGGCCCTTTGCTGCTCCCTTGAATGAAGCTGTCCTCTTCTGTGGACGCCCCCTCGAAGACTCCAGTCAGATGCTCAATGCTTTTCTGTCCGGCATCGATGGTCTCTGAGGCACGAATGGAGTCGGGGACGTGGCCGACCAAGGTTATGCCCAATTTCTTGGTTTCGCCGGCAACCCCAAAATATCCGTCACGCGTAATGAAGGATTGCACCTTGATGAAATCGACGCCCTTGGCCTGGAGATCATCGACCGCCTTGCGTCCTTCCTCGGCAGTGGTGATCGAAACCGAGCTGGGAAAACGCGATTTTGGCCCATCCAGCATCGGGCCAGAGATGATCATGCGCGGTCCCAAAATGGCACCCGCAGAAATCTGGGAACGCCATTGCAACAAGGTATCCAGGTCTCCGCCCATATCGCGAATGCCGGTAACGCCGTTGGCCACAAACAGAGGAAGTGATACGTCTTTGCCACCGGGGATCCAATCGCCAAAGATAGTGTGCACGTGCATGTCCCACAGGCCGGGAATAAGAAACTTGTTGCGGCCGTCTACAACTTTTGCGTTTTTCGGCAATTTCAGCTTCAATGTCGCGGTCTTAGCGATCACTACAATGCGATCGTCGTGAATAACGACCGTCATGCCTGGCTGGACTGGCGAGCCGGTGGCGTCGATAACGTTAACGTTAATGATAGCGAGCGTTGGGCGGCCGGAACCGGATTGTACCCAGATAGCAGAAACTGCAAGAACGACAAAACTAGTGACAGCAAGAATTCTTTTCATACGCTCCGAATCAACGGGAGCCAGTATACACAGATTGCCAAAATTGACATGAATGCCAAAATTGTCGGAACAGGGCTTGCAGCCCGCGAAAGCTCATGAAAATCAACTTTGCTATGTTGGAGCGTGGACAAAGTGGACGTGGTGGACAGAGTGGACGTGGTGGACGGAGTAGAGGCAGTGAACGATGTGATTTTCTACCCTGCCATCATTGAAAAAAACGAAATTCAGCTTTAATGGCGGAGATCTCTTTGATATCAGTTTCGGGCGGATCGTTATTTAGACGAAGGAGAAAAGCCGAACTAAGGAAACAACAGCCTGTTGGTCCTGGTCGATTTTCATTCCCTTAGTTAGGCCAAGGGCATAATGAGGCACTCAGGGCAGGTTTCTTTGCAGGATCAAGCACCGGCTGCAGCACTTGTGCGCGGGTTGGCGTCTGCACCTGATAAAATCATGAAGACCACCCAAGTGTACGGAGAGATGGCCGAGTGGTTGAAGGCACCTGCCTCGAAAGCAGGCATACCTTTACGGGTATCGGGGGTTCGAATCCCCCTCTCTCCGCCATGACCCATATTTTTCTTGCATTTACGAGCATTCCTGTCTATAATCCTGTCTGTAACTGATAGCACGGACAGGAGATGCGAGTTGCCCAAACCCCAAAATCAAAAAGGCTATTCTTGCCGGGTCAACATCCTCAAATACGTCAAAGTTGCTGACAAATGGCGCTTTGCTCCCGCGCAAACGCAGAATAATAAGCTCAAGATGGATTGGGTCCTGGTGGATGGCCAGCCGGAACGGCACGGCGAAGGGACCTATTACCTTGAGTGGTATGAGAACGGTACCCGGCGCCGCCAGAGCGTCAAGGATTCCGCCGAAGTGCTGGAGCAGGCCCGGCGCAAGGCCATCGAACTGGAGGCGGGCAAAGCAGGCATGGAAATAGCCGAGACGGAAGAGGGGAGCCGCATTCGGGTCAGAGATGCCGTGGCTGCGTATCTTAAAGAAATCGAGCCGCCCCAGCGCGAACCCAAGACTTACACCGCATACAAATATTGCCTGCAATTGTTTGCTGAGCATTGCTCGAAGACCTATCTTCAGGATGTCGTGAGGGAAGACCTGCTGGCCTTTATCCGTAAACTGTATGACATGGGTTGCGGGCCGCGCACGGCCTACAACCGGGCGGCGATTGTCGCTCAATTGCTGAAGGCCCATGGCATCGTGGGTCTGCTGCATAAGCGTGATTGGCCGAAGTTTGTCGATCCCATGCGGCCGATTTATGAGCCGGAAGAATTGAAGGGACTGTTTGCCGCATGTACCGAGGGTGAACGAGTGTTGTTGCTGTTTTACCTATTGACTGGGATGCGCGACAAAGAAGTGCGTTATTGCTCCTGGCGCGATGTTGACTTCCGCAGCCGTGTGGTCCGGGTCACTGCCAAGCCGCAATGGGGATTCAAGCCGAAAAACAAAGAGGAACGCGAGATTCCGGTTCCGGCTTCGCTGATCGCAGAATTGACGGCGCATAAAGAACGGCAGAACGGCAGTAAGAATCCGCGCAATTTGGTTTTTCCCACAGCCAACGGCGAGCCAGACAAGAAACACGAATGGAAACTGAAAAGGATTGCTTACAGGGCAGGCTTGAATTGTGGCGGGTGCTTATCACGGCACGGAAACAAATGCACGGAAGGGGAATACTGCTCGAATTGGTTCCTGCATAAATTCCGGCACACGTTTGCGACACGGAATCTTCAGGATCACGTTTGCGATATTCGTACCTTGCAATTATGGCTCGGTCACAATGATCTGGCTTCGACGATGGTTTATTTGAAGGCTGTGCGAAGCAAGGATATTACTGCGCGTATTGATGCAAGTGAGTTGGCTGCGTTCGCGGCGCCGCACTATGCTACCAGCCCAGCCGCTGGCGTGTTGCTAAATTAGAATTGAGATACCTGAGGAACTTCTCCGAATGGAAGATCAAATCGTTGCGAAACTGCTCTGCTTGCTTCAACGACCAGTAACAGATGAGCCGCGGGTCGTCTATCTTCTCGTGGAAAGCCGGAAACTGATGGACCGCAAGGGTACCCAGTCGGACACTCTGCGCCTATGCTGCAATTGGGTAGTTCATGTCGAGCTGTCGGGGGATGTGGCAAGACGGATTGTGAAACATCTTGACGCTATGTATCCCCGGCTAGCAAGTGATCAATTGACTGACGAGGACAAGGCATCTCTGCGCGAGTTCTTTTTGATGAGTAGGTTTCGGGACGAGCTGGAGGATCTCCTGGTCAGCGAAGGGTTGCGACGCTTTGAAGACGGCGAGTGGAATGGTTTCTTAGCGTCTTTCCTG
>DASZEU010000370.1:0-6423 GCA_035940535.1 Candidatus Angelobacter sp. | reverse complement strand
TGAACGATGATCCCCACGCGTTCGCTCCAAGGATGTTGCCCAGCCACCGCGATGCCTGGGGCGCAAAGCTGCCGTTTAAGAATTTGAGTTCGCTGGCCATTACTGAGAGTCCGGCCCCGTGGCTGGCGGTATCGCTCACGGTCCAAGGAAAAGCAAAGCCGAAGGGATCGGTCTTGTTTTGGCTGATAGCGGTATTCAACTGCTTTTCAAGATCGCTCACCAGCGCCTGCTGAGTAACTTCCAGGCCGCTCGGGTTTCCTGCTTTTGTGATAGCGCGATGCAATTCAAAGTGGGCCAGCCCGCTCACGTCGAAGAGGTTGAGCGTGTCGGTGGCATCATTGGGTCCGGTAATCAAAGCGTGGGCCCAATGCGCAGCAGCCTTCAAATAAAACATGGGGTTAGTGTGGGCCAATCCCGAAGGAAGATTTCCATCGGCCAGGGCGAAATAAAGTTCAGTTGCGCCTAACTCCAGGTCGTCGCGCCATTCCGTTTCCGGATAAAAACCAAATGGCCCGGCGGTGAGCAGGTTGCCGGTGGGATTGGTATTGGCCAGATCAAAGACGCGCTCAGCAGAGCGTAGGCAGGTATCGGCATAGTTCTTGTCGATAATCTTAAAAACCTGGAAGCATTGGGCGAAGTCGGCAGCCAGGCGTCCAGCGATATTGGGGCTGATCTTAGCGCCTGCGCCTCCAGCGGTGTTGATGAATACCGGGCGGTTACGAATGAAACGGAATTGCGGATCTGTGCCGCCAAGAGAATCATCGACCTGGGGAAGACGCCAGATGTCGTGGTCACTTAGGGTGGTGTTGTTTCCGCCGCCAATGCCGACCTGATAGTAGAGCGTCCGGGTATCGTCGTGCCACATTTTCTGCAGCCAGTCGAGGCCAAACCTGGCTTCGTCGGTGAAATTGGAGTTACGCGAGCCT
Source organism: Candidatus Angelobacter sp. (assembly GCA_035940535.1). GTDB lineage: Bacteria > Acidobacteriota > Terriglobia > Terriglobales > Acidobacteriaceae > Angelobacter. The sequence continues at coordinate 5,497 of DASZEU010000370.1, read as the reverse complement.
GCTCCTAATTGGTTCGGGAAGTCGCGGACCCCGATCAACATGAGCGAGACAACGTAGCTATGGGTCTCGACAAACTTCAAATAGTCACCAGCATCGAACCAGCCGCCGGATGCATCGATGATCGTCCCCACAGGCTTAAGGTTGCCGGCAAAGCCGTCGTTTGCATCAAAGGCTGGCGTAAAGAAAACATGGGCATGCTCGTCATGCACGTGTGCGGCTGCGGTGCGCAGCACGTTGGGAATGAAATTCGGTCCGTCGCGTTCGGTCTGATAGAAGAAAAGTTTGTAGGATAGCGCATTCCCATAGACATTTTCGCCCGTGTCGATTTTGAAACTGGGGGAGGTGGCCGAGACCCCTCCGCTCACCGCGACCTTGTAAACCCCAGGCGTCGAGAGTGAGTCGAAGTCGAGCGCGAACACCTTGAAGCTGCCCCAGGTACCCAGATTCTTCCCGATAGGAGCAGGCCCGAAAATCGTGGTTCCCTTGGAGTTCACGACCCTAAATGCGGTCCCGGTTGCCGGGCTAGTCGTCATGAGATAGGCCCGTTTTGGCTCTTTCAGTGTGTAGCCAACTTGGTTGACTCGAACCTCTGTGGTCTGAGCGTGCGATGTCGAAATCAGCAAAACGACCGTGCTCATCATGAGGAGCAGGCTTGGAAATCTGTGATTTGAACTGGCTTCTGTGGTCCGGCCGATCTGAGATTTAGAGAAGTTCATGGAGTAGCCTCCTCTGGATCACTGAGCATAATAAACCGATTTAATAACTTCTGTCGAGGATTATCTCCTGTATTCAAACGTATGAATAGATTCAGCCGGATAGCATACAATTGGTCTAGGTGTTGGCAAGACCTGATTGCTGGAGCATAACTTGAATTATCGGAACAATGGGCCGCGAGCCACCATGCGCGATATAGCGCGGTCGAGCGGGTTTTCCATCAGCGCGGTATCGTTGGTCTTAAATGATGCTCCGCTGGCCAAATACATTCCCGACCAAACCAAGAAGCGTATTCAAAGCGTGGCGCGCAAAATGGGATACACGCCCAACCATCTGGCGCGAGCCTTACGCAGCCGGCGGACCACCACCATCGGGCTGATGGTCTTTGATATTACTGATCCTTTTTGCACGCCCATTCTGAGAGGGGTTGAGCGCGCCCTCTATCAGCTTTCGCATCTTTCCATTCTCACTGACGCCCAAAACGACCGTACCCGCTTCGAACGATACCTGGAGTTGCTGCTCGAACGCCGCATTGAAGGCATGCTGGTGATTGCCAACTGGTTGCTGGTGGATATTAACCTGCTCGCTGAATTGAAAAAGCAGAGTGTGCCGACAGTGGTGATTGGCACCCAACTGAAAATTGATTCGATAAGCTCGGTCATGGTTGACAATGAGGCCGGAGGGCGCATTGCAATGGAGCATCTGTATAGCCTGGGACATCGCAAGATCGCCTTTATTCGCGGCCCGAAGGTGCTGGGCGATACGGCACAGCGATGGCGTGGCGTGAAGTCTTTTGCCAACTCCGTCGGTCTCACGGTAGACCCTAAGCTGGTGGTAGACCTGCCAAACTCTTTTGATCCCAACCACGGCTTTGAGACCGGTGCAAGGCTTACTGATGAGCTATTGCGCCGGAAACGTCCGTTCACTGCGCTGATGGCCTTTGACGACATTACGGCGCTGGGCGCAATGCATGCCTTGACCAAAGCGTCGATCAAGATTCCGGAACAATGTTCGATCATTGGATTCGACGACGTGGCTCCGGCGGCCTTGTCGATCCCTCCGCTCACCACGGTGCGGCAGCCATTGGAGGTGATGGGTGAGACTGCGGCCGACATCATCGCGGGCGCCATGAACGCGATGGCCGAGCGACGCGAGTTCCAGGCAGTGCAGATACGGCTTCTGCCGGAGTTGATCGTGCGGCGATCGACGCGGCTGCCTTCGATGTGAACACAACGAGCCGTTTTCCGCGGATTAACGCCGATGAACGCTGATTAAACCAAGGCAATACTCACCGCGGAGACGCTGAGAAGGCTGAAATCAAAGGCTCGCCACAGAGGCCACAGGGGAACACAGAGGAAACCCGCTGAGTAGAATTTGAGTCGGTTTGCAAGAGAATCAAGATTTCTTAAAGCACTTTGTACTCCCTTCGATGATTTCTCTCTCCTGATTTTCCAAATCTTCTCCGTGTCTCCGCGCCTCGTGGTGGGTTTTGGTCTTTGGTTGTGGCTCTGCCACGCTGTGTTCCTCCGTACTACTATGTCCTGAAATCGTCTCAGGCCACGACGATTTTCAGTCGCCCCCCTGAAGGGGGACTTAGCTTATCTGCTTATCTCTCCCGCCGTTGAAACGGCGGGCTATTTTCATTCGTCCGGCTGGCGCCGGACTAGCGCCATCAGCGCCAATCAGTTCAAATCAGCGTTCATCAGCGTTGAGCTTTTGGTTGCGGCTATAGCTGCACCGTGGCCTCTGTGGTTAAGGTTTTGGGGTTTGGTTGGTGTGGGTTGTGGTTAAGTGGCGGGAGATCCTCTTGACACATCTTATTATCCCTTGTATTAATACGTTTCAATAAGCGGATTCTTCTTAACAGATTAGAGTTGGAAGTAGCTTACTGGAGACACCTTCATGATACGCACCTTCTCCTTTCGTAATTTCTTTTTTGTGGTCGCTCTGGCGGTTTTCGGCGGCTCCGCGTTGGTCTGCGGTCAGACTTCTGTTGGTGACGAAGGCCGGGAGCCAAACAAGATTCACTTGCAGAGTGGCTGGCAGATTCAGTCTTCGTGCAAAGTTGCAGAGAAGGGCGAGGTGCTTTCGACCGCGACGTTCACGCCGCACGAGTGGTATCCGGCCAAAGTGCCGGGGGCGGTAGTAGCCAACCTCGTGGCCGACAAGGTCAAGGAGTACCCTGACCCTTATACGGGCATGAACTTGCGCAAGATGCCCGGGGTGAGCTATCCGATTGGCGGAGAGTTCTCGAACTTGCCTATACCTAAAGATAGTCCTTTCCACTGTTCCTGGTGGTATCGCACTACATTCAGTGTTCCCGCCGAGAGCATTCCCACGAAGAATCAGGGCAACCAGAACTGGCTGCACTTTCAGGGCGTAAACTATCGGGCCAATATCTGGCTCAATGGAAAACAGATTGCCGACAGCAAGCAGATTGTCGGCGCTTTTCGGACTTATGAACTTAACGTTACTGCCAGCTTGATCTACGACCAGCCGAACGTGCTCGCAGTCGAGGTCTTTGCTCCCTCTGAGAACGATCTGGGAATCACCTTTGTGGATTGGAACCCCATGCCACCCGATAAGAACATGGGGCTATGGCGTGAAGTGTTGATCAGCACTAGTGGGCCGGTTGCAATGCGGCATCCTTTTGTGGATACGAGATTTCATGGTGATTCGCTGGATCTCGCCGATCTGGCAATCTATGCCGATCTTAAGAACGGCAGCGACAAGCCGGTGAAAGGCTCCATTGAAGTTGCCATTGAAAACATCAAAGTCGCGCAGGAGGTGGAATTGGCCCCGGGCGAGACGCGAGAGGTATCGTTTTCGCCCGATCAATATTCGCAGTTGCAGATCAAGGCCCCGCGTGTCTGGTGGCCGGCAAAGCTGGGTTCGCCAGAGCTTTACCAGGCCCGCTTCCGGTTTATCGCCGATGGAACCACCAGCGACGAGCAGACTGTCAAGTTCGGAGTGCGCGAGGTCAGCAGCGAACTTACCGAGCAAGGCTACCGGCTATTCAAGATCAATCACAAGAAGCTGCTGATCCGCGGTGGAGGCTGGAGCTTCGACATGCTGCTGCGCAGTAATAACGAGCGTTTGGAACAGGAGATGAAATATGCGCTCGATATGAATTTGAATACCATCCGCCTTGAAGGAAAAATTGAGTCTGATTATTTCTTTGACCTTGCCGACCGCGTTGGCATGTTGGTCATGCCGGGCTGGTGTTGTTGTGATGCCTGGGAACATTGGGGCAAGTGGACCGCCGAAGACAAAGACATTGCTGCCGGCTCCTTGCGTTCACAGTTGTTGCGGATCCGTTCACACCCTAGTGTTGTCATGTGGTTGAATGGCAGTGATAATCCGCCGGTTGCCGAGGTCGAGCGGCGCTATCTGGAAATTGAAAAGCAGGTGCATTGGCCCACACCTACTGTGTCTTCTGCCACGCAGCAACTCGGTGCGGTGAGTGGCCGTAGCGGCGTCAAGATGACTGGACCTTATGATTATGTTCCGCCTTCCTATTGGCTTGTCGATACCAAACATGGCGGCGCTTATGGCTTCAACACCGAGACCAGCCCTGGGCCGGCAATTCCTCCGCCTCAGTCCTTGCGCAAGTTCATACCCGCCGAGCACCTTTGGCCTATCGATGAGGCATGGAACTTCCACGCTGGAGGCGGAAAATTCAAAGACTTGAAAATCTATACTGCGGCCCTGGATCAGCGTTACGGACCATCGACGAGCATGGAAGAGTACTCACTCAAGTCGCAGGCCGCTGCCTACGAGGGAGAACGGGCGATGTTTGAGGCCTACCGTCGCAACCACTACACGAGCACCGGCGTGATCCAGTGGATGCTGAACAATGCCTGGCCTTCGCTTATATGGCACTTGTACGACTGGTATCTCATGCCGGCGGGCGGTTACTTTGGAACCAAGAAGGCCAACGAGCCGGTCCATGCTCAATATTCCGAGGATGATCGTTCGGTGGTGGTAGTGAATAGCCTTTTCCAGAAGTTCCCCGGAATGAAATTGAGGGTTCAGGTGTTTGATTTTGATCTGAACTCCAAGTTCAGCCAGCAATCGAACCTGGATGTGGATGAGGACAGCAGCAATCGCATCCTGGCCATTCCACAAATCGACGGTCTTTCAGCGACTTATTTTGTCCGGCTGAACTTGACCGATGCGTCGGGCAAGACAGTGAGCGACAACTTCTATTGGCTTTCCACCAAGCCAGATGTCTTTGATTGGCAACATTCAGAGTGGTATTACACGCCTACCAAGCAACTGGAGGACTTTACCGCGCTCAAGACGCTCCCCAAGTTGACGCTCAACGGCTCTAGCAGCGTCGAGCGCCGCGCAGATCACACGGTTGTACATGTTACGGTTCGCAATCCGGGGAAGGCGCTGGCCTTTCAGGTTCGCCTCCGGGTTACTGACGGCAAGGGGGAAGATATTTTGCCGGCCCTGTTTGAAGACAACTATTTCCCGTTGTTTCCAGGAGAAGAACGTGCGGTTAGCGTGGCCTTCGATTCCAAACAAGTCACGGGCACGCCACAGGTGTTGGTGGAAGGCTGGAATGTGGAACCAAAGACCTTAACGCTGACTCCACGGATTGCAACTGATCAACGCTGATTGGGCAAGATTGAAATTTGCGGCCTTAGGCTTCGAGGTGCAACCAGGAATTATCAATTTCAAATTCCTGCCTGATCAGTGTTGATCAGTTTTGATCTGCGGCATCAGCGTTAGGTTTTGTCCTTGAGCCCTGGTTTTCGGAGAACAGCATGAGAAA
>DASZEU010000369.1:0-28862 GCA_035940535.1 Candidatus Angelobacter sp. | reverse complement strand
GGTTTCCGGGATTCCTGGCACACATCCCGAGGTACGGGTCTACCGAGGTATTCCCTACGCAGCCCCTCCGGTAGGCGATCTGCGCTGGAAAGCGCCCCAGCCTCCAGCGTCATGGCAAGGCACTCGTGAAGCCAAACAATTCGGCAATGCTTGTCCGCAAAATTCTTATCCGGCCGGATCGATCTACCAAGCAAAACCTGAACCCATGAGCGAGGACTGCCTCTACCTGAATATCTGGACAGCAGCCAAGTCGGCCAAAGAGCGCCGGCCGGTGATGGTATGGATCCATGGTGGAGGTTTCACTCGCGGCTCCGGCTCTTCAAGCAGCTACGATGGCGAGATACTTTCCCGCAAGGGCGTGGTGTTGGTAACCATCAATTACCGGCTGGGCGTCTTCGGGTTTTTGGCTCACCCGGAGCTGACCGCTGAATCGAGCCACCATTCTTCCGGCAACTATGCCCTGCTCGACCAGATCGCAGCGTTGCAATGGGTCAAGAAGAATATCGCTGCTTTTGGCGGCGACCCCAATCGGGTGACCATCTTCGGCGAGTCAGCCGGTTCGTGGGCCGTGAATGCGCTGATGGCCAGCCCGCTGGCCAAGGGCCTCTTTCATCGCGCCATTGGCGAAAGCGGAGCGTCTTTCGCTCCAATGAGGACACTCGCTGAATCAGAGAAGACTGGCGAAAAGCTGGCCGCATCTCTGGGGATCACTCAAGACACGCTCAAGGGCTTGCGGGCCAAATCAACCGCCGAATTGCTCAAGGCCGGCAGCGAGCAGGTAATACGCCCCGCTGTGGATGGCTGGGTCTTACCTCACGACATCTACACCATTTTTTCTCAAGGCAAGCAAAATGACGTGCCTCTGCTGATTGGCAACAATGCCGACGAGGGAACCACTCTCGCTCCTCAAGGCGCAATGATCAAGAACGCAGCCTACCTGGATGGAGTCCATCAGCGGTATCCCAGCACTGCCGACCAGTTCCTCAAGACATATCCGGGCGGCAACGATGAAGAGGCCGTATCGTCCTTCTACGCCGCCTATCGCGACCAGGCCTTCGGATGGGAGATGCGCACCTGGGCCCGTCTGCAAACCAAGACCGGCCATAGTCCCACTTACCTTTATTACTTCACTCATCACCCGCCTGGGCCGCAAGGAGAGAAACTTCGCGCTTTCCACGCCCTTGACATAGCTTATGTCTTTGGCACCTTCGTATGGCAGTTCCCCTGGGACGAGGCCGACCACAAGCTTTCCGACGCTATTTCGAGCTATTGGGTCAACTTCGCCACGACCGGCAACCCCAATGGTCAAGGTCTCCCGAAGTGGCCTGCTTACGATGTGCAAGGTGATCAAGTGGAAGAACTTGGCGACCAAATCGCGACTCGCTCTGCGGTCAACAAAGCCGGATTGGACTTCTTCGACAGCTATTACCAGTCCCAGCGCAACCCGCAACAGCCGCAGAATGCAGCGGCAGGAAGCGGCACTGTAAATTCCAAAGAGCGGTAAAGGCATCGGTGGATGGCAGCGGGGTGCCTCATCCTTCGCGTCTTTTGCGAAAGGATGGGAGTCCGGTGTACCTTTGCTGTTGATCCGCGTGCATCCGCGCAAATCCGCGGTAAGCTCCTGTCATGGATGGCAAGAACCCACCTCAATCTCGAGTTTCCGCTATGATCCTCGCGGCTGGGATGTCCAAACTCATAGACACGCCCGATTCCTTGGTTTTTTGGTTTTCAAATTACAAATTGGAAATTGGAAATTGGAAATTACAAATTTCAACCCGATTTGGGGTCTGTTTTCGACTTGTGTAATAATCGCAATCTCTAAATGGATGATATTCAGGAAGTGATTCTTCAATTCGCAAATAGTTTTGTTCAAGTGGAGCAAAATCTTAATACCGCAGGATATGATCGTCTCGTGCAGTTTGCTCCGTTATGGGAACTCATGCGAACAACCACACCAGAGCTGGCCGATTCGCTAATACCGTCCACTTTGTCGGCCGGCGAGGCGGTGGCTGATCTGGACTTTCAATTTCGTCGCCACGATTCCAAGGAGTCCGAGGTGGAAGTGTCCATCCTGAATCTCGGATACTCGGCTAAATTCGATCAAGCACGATTTGGGCGATGCCATATCCAACTTAGTTTTCGCAGGGTGGATTTAAACGAAAGGAGGCCCATCAGTGGCCAGCCAAACGATTGAGCAGTTCTATCAGGATTTTGAGACTCTTCCTAAGTTAATCAGTATGTTAGCGCTAAGCGTTGCCGATGCGCAGACACGCCTGGATCAAGGCTATCTAGCTGCCCTCAAACAACTGGCCCAAGTCGCCGGAGAATTGAAGGGTAGCAACGTAGACATCGGGCAGTTTATTGATTTGTTCAAAGCCATGGGACCTTCGCGATATCAGTTTACGGAAACAGTCGTGGATGTCCGGGCAGATCTGCGCATGTCCACTGGCTCGGAATTTTCCATCGGGGGATCTCTTGGCCTGAAAACACCGATGTTCGCTGTGGCTGTGAATGCCTCGTATCTCCAACGCACAGCCGCTGATTTTCAAGCTTCGGCCCTCATTCATTGCGTTATCCACGCCGTAACTTCTGATACCAATGTCATGAAGACACTGCTCGATGCCGCTCCCAAGCTCAATCCCGGTTCCCTGACCCACGCGGATGTTGGCAAAGGAATTCTCGATGGCTGGATGGGCCTTTTTGGCTTCCGTCTTCTGCCCGATACACTTCCGGCTGCCACCCTCAATCAAGCGTACCCTGCTATTAGCCTACAAGGCGTAGGGGGCAATGGAGCAACTCACTTCACCCCGGGTACGACCGGATGGCTCACCATTGGCGACGATGGCAAATTGAGTGGCACACCTAACGTGTCTGGACCCTTAGATTTCACCGTTACAGCCAAAGACAGCTCGCCTACTCCCGTTTCAGTAACGAAACAATACACGATACAGGTTAATAACGCCTGATGAGCGCGGGCGGGGCCAGGGCACGAGATCCCGGCCCCGCCTGTGTCCTGCGAGGAGCCACTCTTTATGGCGGTTGACCGCGATTTCCTGCACAAACAGATCAATACTATCGTTGACGACCTTGTGGCCTTGACTAAGACCGCCCCATCCGACCGGGCCAAAATTAACTCCCTCCTGGATCAAATCGCGGACAACGCAAAAGGCCTGCGCATAGAATTGCAACCACTTGAGAAACTAAAAGATCACAAACTCGACGGCAACAATCCTGTCTTCGACCATGCTGTGCTCAACGACTCTCTGGCGCAAATCAATCCGGGGACCGATGCCGGCATCGGTCTTGATGATTTTCTTGGAAAGGTCGGTAAGTCGCTGGTTGCTGCGCAGACTGATTTGAATGAAAGATCTCGTACCTATTCCCAAAACGTGCTCACACAGTTCAAGGGGCTGTTCCCGCCCGCACAATTTCTGATTCCACATGTCAAGGCAGAGATGACCGTCGGTGTGAACGAGGTTTCCGAGCACACCGTCAACCTGATTTTCATTAAGGACAGTGAGACAAAAAGCAATTTTGTTGAGAGTAAGATCTCATTCGATTTGTCCGCGGCCCCGCCCCCGCCGGGGGCCACCATCGATCTCAACACCTTTGCGGTGCTTCAGGGCAAACTGGGGCTCTTGGCAGAAGTAGAAAAGCTCGATGGCGTATCAACGGCCATCAATCTTGCGAATACCAAACACTTCGCCTTCGTATTTGCCGTGCCTAAAGAAAGCGCTCCGGACCAGGACACAAATGTTTTCCTTGCCCTGTATCTTATTCAAGACCAGGACAAACCGGTCTTAAGCGAGGATTGGAAGACAATGGTCGCCGTGGCTGTTCAACGGGTGAACGATAAGCTTCAGCTCTACAACAAGCTTTTTGAAGGAGATACGAACCCAGCTATTTTTCCAAAAAGCAAAGCCAAGGCAGCAATTCCTTACCTTGCGTTTGGCGACGCTCTAATGCAGATTGTGGCGTCTCTCTATGTATGGTCATCGTCACTGGGCTTCCCGCCTGAGGCATCATGAGTGCGGCCTCCCAGGTTATCGGCTCGCTGGTTCAATCCGCTATTGCTGCGCAGCATCGCTTGGAAACGGAATTGAGCCGTCAGGCTTTGGTGCGCGCGCGAGCTGAAAACAACAGCGTCTACTTTTTTCGGCAAATCAAGTTTGATTCGCAATTCGCCATCCAGAAGCAGAACGACGGCAGGTTCTTTTTCTTCTTTCGGCTCGACAACTCCAGTACCCGTTTGGTTCATCGCTTCGGTTTCGCGCTGGATGCCGTTCCGGCACGCCCGCTGAAACCAGATGAAGTTACTAAAGCCAGCATGGAACTTGCCATGCCTCCTTTTATGCTTAGCTCTTCCGAAGATCAGGAAATTCGCGCGGCCTTGAGTGAAGCGATGCAGCAGGACGGTCATTGGCAAGCGCGATTCGACGTGCAACCAGCGAACGTCGCCGCTCAAGCGAAGAAGGTTGCGCGCCCTGCGGACCAGGGCAGGGGGCCAGTCGCCTTCCTGATCCAGGAGGCCCCTCCACTTTTTCTTATTGTAGACCTCAATACCAAAGACGCGCCGGATGGCATTTACCTCTATCCCATCGAGTCGCAACGGGCGGAAATCTACAATTTGCCCAATGCCGGACAAGACTTGATCTTTTATGAGCCTCTGCACCTGTTTGCACTCTCAGTTCGTAATGCGCTATTTCAGCCACAACCGCGAAAACGTGAGGTGCCTTCCGCCGCTGGTGTGCTTCAGGATCTTGCAAACTTTGCTGCCGACCTTGCAAGTGGCTATCAAACGGGTCGTCAAGCGCTCGCTGCTGCCGACTATTCCCCTTCTCTGATCCCAGGCTTTCTCGAAATAAGCCCGCTGGTCGCTGAGGTTCGCTACGCGGCAGAGTTCAATGCCCCCCAAGGCGCCGCTTCTCCGAATATCATCGAGCGAAAAGTTGCAGACCCGTTCTTATCCATCGAGGGTGCTGCAACCATCAATATTTCCAGCAACGGAACCATGCAGCGTACTCAGATTACAGTCCAAATGCCCAGCTTCGTGCTTTCTGGGGAAAACCTAAGCCAGTTTCTTGCGCAAGCTCGCGCTTCCGAAAACAAGATCACAGGCGAATTCTCAGATGACAGCTTTTCAACCGGCGTATATCAGGAAGCGATTCGCTCCCGCTCCGATGTAGTGGCCCTCCACGCATTCGATGGCAATAAGCCGTCGAGGGACTTTCTTGTGGTGTGGCCAGGTTCGGGGGAGGCCGCAGAACGAGATTTCGTTTTCACCTGTCACCTGGATAGTGATGGCAAGCAATTAAGCAGCGTCAAGAGGATCCTCAAACTCGGTGAAAGTATTGGGGACATCAAACTCACCACGACGAATAACCCGGCGGGGCCTAATCAGTACCTTCCATTTCACAACATGTTCCACGCGGCCTTGGTCTGGCTCACATCCGTGAGGCCGGCATGATCAAGAACTGGTCTTCTGTTTTTGCACGTTTCAGCAAGTTCAATTTTACGTTTCTGACACGCGGTCGGTTCTGGACGCATGCTGTCCGCTTACTGGCCCGCTGTGCACCGAAGGGGATGGCTGAAATGCGTGAGGGTGGCGCAAATTACGCCATAGTGTTGTCCGCTTCTCCGCTGGTGAGTAGATCACTATCACTGCCAGGCCAACCGTCTCCACCTGATTTCTCGTTCCCCTTGGCTTTGTACCAGGAGGCTATGGATTCTGGTGTGGCGGCTAAAGCTATCTGGGCTCACCGTTGTAAAGCAGCTCCGCTCGGCCAAGAAGGTGTCGAGATACTGGTGCTGCGGATACCACGAAAACCCCTCACACAGAGATAGCCAGGTTAGACACTTTTCCGAGCTCTGTGTCAGCCCCAACCATCCCTGCCGGGATGGTTGCGAAAGCCAGAAACTCTTCTGGGGACTCCGCAACGGGTGCCCCCTGTCATTCTGAACGAAGCGCTACAAACATGCCGTTCGTAACTCAATCCTATGGCGCGTAGTGAAGAATCCCTTTGCCTACGACGTTCTTTCGGGACCCAACCATCCCTGCCGGGATGGTTGCGTGAACCAGAAACTCCAACTTACGATGGATTACCGATATAGAACTCAAGGAAACGGCGATGAAGGGATACCGAGGGTCCAGTCCCCGGCAGGGGACGGATGAGAGTAGCCCCGTCACGTCGAGACAGAGTGCGCGCGTCTCTTGCGCGCACTCTGTCTCGTAAGTGCGGGGTATAGAACGAACAGGCCCTGATTCCTTACGCCGTAGGCTTGCGCGTAGCGGAGCGGAGCGCACAAATAAAAGCAGGGGGTTAGTTTTTAAAAGCAGGGAGTTACGTTTCGGTGGCTGAATATCAATTCTCCCTTTAAAACGCGCTGTCATCCAATCAAGCGAAGCGAAGGATCCCGAAAATGCATAAATATTCCACGTCAGATTAAGAGGCAACTCGGCCACGCTCGATTTTTCCGCCAGAGGCCAGTCGCGCGAAGCCGCAGCTCGCATTAATGTCGATATTGCCTATAAAGTAAGTGGACATTAGCCTTCAACCCGGCAAACTGATTTTTTCAACGGCCATGATTTTCCAAAGCTCCGTTATCAAGCTGATTGTGGGTTGCTTGCACCAGCCTGGCTCCCCAACACCGCGAGTGCCTTTTGAAAACGGTCTGTGCGCTCATTAAGACCCAATAGAGCAGGATTGATTCTCTTCGTCATTCCCGGGACATCCTTGGCATCTGCCGGTGCGTTGATTCCATGCGTCTTCCAGAACCAGCAAGCAGACTCAACCGCTCCTTGGAGCGTTTCACAATAGGCGACTGTATCATCTACGGTTTTACCGATCGCATCTGCGAATGCTTTGTAATTGACGAAACCGGTGAGCTGGATCGCACCCCGGCCACGATACTTGTAACCATCTCCACTTGTCTCAGGACCATTCCCCAGCTTGTTGGCATAAATCTTATTGCCGATTTTTTCAGGGGAGCCAACGTAGGGTTGCGCAGATTCTACGGTGGGAAACAGCTTGGGAAATACTTGATTCAGCCGCGCCGCCGAATAGTTAAGGTTTTCCTGCAACGACGTGAAATCCCTCGATTCATGACCACACTGGGAAAGAAAACCGGCGACCCTCTCAACACTGGTTATTTCATAATTGGGCAATACATCACTCAATGCCTGAAATAAATTGTTGATAGCTTTGTTTGTGGGAACGCATTGACTGAGTTGGCCTGCTGTGAAATTGAAATTGAAGGGCATAAGGTTGCCAATACCATTTCCTTTCTGGGCCTAACAATTCTAGCTTATCTGGGGTTACATTCCATTTACCCAATTACTAGGGTCGAAAATCACATCGTTCACTGCCTCCACTCCGTCAACCACGTCCACTCTGTCCACAACGTCCACTTTGTCCACGCTCCAACATAGCAAAGTTGATTTTCATGAGCTTTCGCGGGCTGCAGGCCCAAAGTGACAATTTTACCCAATTACGAAATTCTTCCTGGTCCGCCATTCGATGTTTCTGTATCAAAAACACATAGCAGCCTCTTCGCCGTAATGTCTGCCTCACGGGGATAACCAAACGCATTATTGATGTAGGTGACGTTGTCCCAGTGACTTCGGTTATTCAAATGGTAGTGGCCATAGATGTGGAGAAACGAACCCAGCGCGCGAATCTGGGCATCGATCAGGTCAGTACCTAGAACCGGACGCAGAAACGCCCGGGAAGAATCAGCCGCGGGTAGCAAATCAGCTCTCGGTACAAAATGGGAAAAGGAGATGACCGGCCGGGTACGAGGCCTCAAGAAACGTAAATTGAGTGCAAGAAAGTACTCGGTAATCCTGCGCTGATCGAATTGTTCAGGCCAGGAACACAAATGATAGTCCGACCACCGCCGCAACATCTCTTCGCCGGGTTGACCATAAGAGTGGTCATACCATGCGAGCAGCGGAACGATGGAAACCGCCTCAAGATCCAATGGTTCTGTTTGGACGCCACAGCTTCGGGCGAGCGCCTGCACCTGATGAAACTTCTCCATTGAATTTCGCTGTCCGCGGCTGGTAACCCAAAGCTCGTGATTTCCGGGAAGATAGACCACCTCTTGGAAACGGCTCCGAAGGCGTTCCAAGGCGCTGCCCAGTAGTTTTTCTGTTTGGGCCACGTCGCCCGCACAGATCAGCACGTCATTGCGATGGTCCCAGGATGAAATCCCGGAAACCCAATGATCATTCTCAGCGTACTCTGTATGAAGATCTGAAATCGCAAAGACTCTCATGCCATCCTGGTTTCCGGGAAAATGCCATTATAAAGACTCGCACACCCGGAAATCGTCCCAGCACCGGAACGCGCCGCCAATTACAATGCCAAGGTCGTTATTTCCCGCAATGCAAGGAGCAATACAGAGTCCCCACACCGTTTTCGCGCACAACATTGGCAAAGTATTGCGACACTCCGTATTACTAATCCCAAATTTCTTCGTTTTTTGCGCAGATTTTTTACTGCGCATCTCGAACCCCATCGTTTTCAGGTTGTCATCTGTTAATACCGCTCCATCGCTTTTTATTCGTCTATGAACCTGCCTTCGATGACTGCTCTCTCCTGATTTTCCAAATTCGTGTTTATTCGCGTTCATTCACGTTCATTCGCGGCTGCTTGATCTTCTCCGTGTCTCCGCGCCTCCGTGGTGGGTTTCGCTTTTTGGTTGTGGCTCCGCTACGCTGTGATGGAAGTGGCATGGCTGCTTGGATTTCGTTCTCAGAACACAAATGTGTACGCGACTGCCGCACGTTTCCGCCTACCGTTGTATCATGGAATGTTCGAATACTAATCCTAGAGGCGCAAGAATGCCCCGCTACGAATATCGTGATCTGCACCCAATGCCGTCGGCTGAGCAGGATTTTCTGGACTGGATCCAGAAACTTGATCAGGAGTTTTCCAACCGCGACTTTGAGCACCGGTGTCGAGTGGTCCGCAATACCTTGCACGAACTCTATCTGGGCAGGCCCTACGCCGAGCCTGGCCCCAGCACGACTCTGGCAGAGAGGGCGCTGATCCATAGCTTTGATCCACGCAACACCACTCTGGAGCCGGAGTATTACGGCGATGTGGACGTGCAAAAATACAACGAGCGCAAGCCCTTGATCTGGTTCTGGATGATGTTTGACCGCTCCCCTGCCGGATTGAACCACTGGCTGGGATTTCGGGTGCGCGCCATGCTGGCTAAATACATCTTCAAGCATTTTGGGAAGAACGCAAAAATATTTCACGGCGTGGAGTTCTCCTACGGCTATAACTTGACGGTGGAAGACAATTGCACCATCCACAAGTATGTCTTGCTCGACGACCGGGGCGAGATCATCGTCCATCATGGAAGCTCCGTCTCCGACTACGCCAACGTGTACTCGCACGAGCATGACCTCAACGACGGCATGATTGTGCAAAACACCAAGACAGAAATCGGCCCCAAGGCCCGCATCACCTACCACGCCACCGTCATGAGCGGGGTCCGGGTGCATGAACACGGCCTGCTAGGCTCCCTGGGAGTGGCCACCAAAGATGTGCCGCCCTATACCATCTCCGTGGGCATTCCAGCCAAAGGGGTAAAGGTAAAAACCATTGCGCCTGCACCGGCGGGCAGCGCTGCGGAGCACAAATGACCGGGCGTGATACCATCGATTCATAAGAACGCACGTCCTGATTATTCACAGCTTAAATGACAGATCTTGGAAATTCACGCCCGCGCTGCCTGAGCGGAATGCGCCCCACTGGCAAATTGCATCTGGGCAACTACGTCGGCGCGCTAAAAAACTGGGTGGACCTGCAGCACACGCACGATTGTTTTTTCTTTATTGCCGATTGGCATGCGCTTACCACCGACTATGACGATACTTCTCGTCTTGCCGGCAACACTGTCGAAGTCATGCTGGATTATCTGGCGGTCGGCCTTGATCCCGGCAAATGCACCATGTTTGTGCAATCGCATGTGAAGCAGCATGCCGAACTGCATCTTCTTTTTTCCATGATGACTCCGCTGGGCTGGCTGGAGCGAGTACCCACCTACAAAGAACAGCAGGTCAACATGCCCGACAAAGACCTGCACATGTATGGCTTTCTCGGATACCCACTGCTCATGGCTGCGGATATCCTCATCTACCGCGCCAACTTTGTCCCAGTCGGAGAAGACCAGGATGTCCACGTTGAACTGACACGCGAAGTTGCCCGGCGCTTTAATTCAGTTTTTTGTAAAGATCGTGACACGATAAAAGATCCAGTTCTGATTGAGCCTCAAACGCTCCTTACGCCCTCACCCAGGCTCCTCGGGATGGACAAGCGCAAGATGTCTAAGTCTTACGGTAATTCCATTCTGATAAGCGAAGAGGCGCCGCAACTCGAGCAGAAGATCAAGAACAGCGTAACCGACCGCCCCAAGCTCACCGATCGCGGAAGTCCCGATCGCTGTCCGGTCGGCAACCTGCATCAGATATTCAGCAGCAAAGATCAGCTTGCATACATCACGGAAGGATGCACTCAGGCCACCATCGGCTGTGTTGAGTGCAAGGCATTGGCGACCACAAGCGTCAATGCCCATCTCGCTCCAATCCGAGACCGGCGATATGAGCTAGCGCAGCACCCGGAACGAGTGAAAGAAGTGATTCAGCAAGGCGCTAAAAAAGCCGAAAGGGTAGCGGAAGAAACGATGGTGGCAGTACGGGAGGCGGTTGGGCTTTTAGGCTCTGCCTCTCTGCCAAAACCCACGTTGGTGGAGATTGGTGCAGATCTCTTGCTGGTGCCAATAACAAAAACCAATGAACCGAAAGAGATATGGGATATCCGAGTTAAGCAATCGGGATGGCTGGATAAGATCAATAGACTCCATCCGCTAAGGTTTGACCGGCCAGCCACGTTCATTACTAGCCGCGGCAGAAAGGTCGGTGTGCATACAGCGTCTGAGAATAACGGAACTTGGGAGTTCCTGATGCGCGATCGCCCGTTAAATGTCCTGGTTTTGCTGGCCGAGGATAAAGACCGTTATCTCCACGATTATGTTCTGCCCCCCAAGATTCTTCAGTACTACTGGAAGGATTTTGAACGCAAAGGTGAACAAGTTGTGGTAAGGGTTGCAAGAACCGAAGATGGGGTCTCCCTCTCTGTCGCCGGCAAAGAGTTGCCGATCCAGGAGTACGAAAGAAATTACGCCGCCCTTGAGTAAGGAAGTCTTTTTTACGCTCCACTCAAAGGGCCTGAAATAAGTCAGGGACTCACTTGATCAGCCCCGGCAGGGGCGGCGAGAATTTAGCCCAGCGCGTAAGCGCTGGGAAAGATTGAATAACGACAAAGCCCCGTAGGGGCGACACACGTTTTTCGTACACAATGACTAACCAGCAAATCAACCCGGCCCGCCCTAGCAGCGAGTTCCCTTTCGCCGTCACCGTGGGCCAGGTCTATGATGGTCCGCTCGACCTGCTGCTGGATCTCATTCGCAAGCAGGACATCGACATCTACGATATCCCGATCGCCACCATCACCGCGCAATATCTGGGCTACGTGGAAAACCTCAAGCAGTTGGATGTAAACGTGGCTGCCGAATTCATCTACATGGCTTCCCTGCTCATCCATATCAAGAGCAAGATGCTGCTGCCGCGCGATCCTGATCTGCCCGCAGACCAGCAGGAAGATCCTCGCGAAGAGTTGGTGCAAAGACTCCTCGAACACGAGAAGTTCAAGAACGCCGCGCAAATGCTATTGCAGAAACAGCAGATTGAAGAGGCGGTAGTCTCGAATCCCTCGCTCAAAGAATTCAAAGATGCCGAAGGGGCCGAGGCGGAACTGGCGGCCGACGTAGTTGACTTGGTGCGCACGTTTCAACAGATTTTAGAGCGGGCAAAATCCCGTCCAGTGCTCCAGGTCGATGAAGAAACAGTGACCGTGGGACAAATGATCGAATTCTTCCGCCGCCGTTTGCTGATGGAAGACCGCCCAGTCCGGCTCAAACGTCTGTTACAGCACATCCAAACCCGCAACGCCCTCATCTCTGCATTTCTGGCGCTGCTGGAATTGGTAAGGCTGCAAGCAATTCTCCTGCGGCAAGACAAAGTTTTTGGAGACATCCTGATCAAAAAGCACGCAATGTTCGACACAGTAATGGCCGAAGGAGCCATGATCAGGGATGATTGGAAATGAGCTGCTAGCTGCTGGCTCCTAGCTTCTAGCCAGGTAACCACCATTGAGATTGCATCGGTGTTGAGGAATTTGACCGATGTATAGTGAACACAAGATACCTTTTTGCTACGAATGAACGCGAATGAACAAGAAAAGCAATTATCGGAGGCTAGAAGCTAGGAGCCAGTAGCTAGCAGCTAACCATGTCTATCAAATCCAAACTCGAAGCCCTGATCTACGCAGCCGAAGAGCCGATTGGCATTGACCAGATTGCTGCCCTGCTGAAGCATGATTTGCTGGCATTGCAGAACCAGCCTGTCCAACCAAATGCTGAAAACCTGGAGAATCATCTCGGTGCTGTTGAAGCGCCAGGCAGCCAGCCCCTGGCGAATGCGGCAGAGCAAAATGAAGACGCCGAAAATGTTCAGCCTGTCGAAGAGCCAATCGTCCCGGAGGATAGTCAGCGCGCCGTCGAGGCCCCAACCTCATTAGCTAAAAAAGTAGACAAGCGCAGTGCAGACAAATCCGAAAAGGTTGTGCTCCGCAACCTGTTGAAACCCATTCTCGAAGAGCTGATTTCCGATTTCAGCAAAGAAGATCACGGCATCGAAATTCGGCAGGTGGCGGGCGGATATCGCATGTCAACCAAACCGGAACATCATGACGTGGTGCGCTCCTTTGCCAAGAGCCTCAAGCCGCCCATCCGGCTCTCGTTGCAAGCCCTCGAAACCCTGGCGGTAATTGCCTACAAGCAACCGGTCACCGTGCCGGAAATCAGTGAGATTCGCGGCGTGGATTCCGCCGGCGTGATCGGCACGCTCCTGGAGCGCAAGCTCATCACCACCGCCGGACGAAAATCTGTAGTGGGTCGCCCTATGCTGTACAAAACCACCAAGGATTTCCTGGTGCGTTTTGGGCTCAGCGAACTTGGTGAGCTGCCCAGCATTGAAGAATTTGAAAAGCTGGCCGCGGGTGACCTCCAGGAAGAATTGTTCTCAGCCCGAGATGCGGCTATTCCCGACGCCACCGGCGTTCCCGATGTCCCCGAGACCAGCGCCGAGCATCAGCCGGATGGTGGAGTCGAGCAGATGGCAGAGGATAAAACTGAAGTTCCACAAAACGTCACCGAGCCTACGGTCTCCTCTGACCCGCATCACACCAAAGCTGATGATGAGGCCACCAGCCAGATTGCATCCGAGAGTACAGGAGGCTGATTCATGCCTCTGGAGCGCCTGCAAAAGATCATCGCTGCCGCTGGGGTAACCTCCCGGCGAAAGGCCGAGGAGTTAATTACGCAAGGCCGAGTGACGGTCAATGGCCAGACCGTTTCCGAATTGGGAAGCAAGGCCAATCTGGATCGCGATCATATTAAAGTCGATGGCAAGCTGTTGCGCAGCCCGGAGCGGCACATCTACCTGCTGCTCAACAAGCCCAAGGGTTACGTCACTACAGTTACTGATCCCGAGGGCCGTCCCACGGTAATGGACTTGGTAAGGAATGTCGGAGAGCGCATCTATCCCGTAGGGCGGCTGGACTACTCCACCGAGGGACTGCTGCTCCTGACCAATGATGGCGAACTCGCCAACAAGCTGACCCGCACAGCCTCGCACCTACCCAAAACCTATCACGTAAAAGTCAGCGGCCGGGCCGAGGCTGCCAACATCGAGAAGCTGCGCCGGGGCATCAGGATCGGAAGCCAGCCCGGTCGCGGTGCTATGAAAGCAGTGATCACCGCCCCCGCCCAGATTCGCGTATTAAAGGATGCGGAAAATCCCTGGTACGAGATGACGCTCATTGAAGGCCGCAACCGCCAGATTCGACGCATGTTTGAAGAAATTGGACATCATGTGGAAAAAATCAAGCGCGTTCGCTATGGTCCGCTCACCCTGGATGTGGATCCAGGCCAATTTCGGGAATTAACACAAAAAGAAGTGGATTTGCTCAAGTTTTTCAGGCCAAGAACACAGGCTGCTAGCAAACCTGCCGGTGATTTCCGAAAACCGAAACGTCAACAGAAATTCCGCTAAATTCACTCCCTGCCGTGGTACAACTAACCAGTTGGGCCCCCATTCCCCCTATGAAGAAGCCCTTACTCGATCATATCCAGGAGCACGTTCGATCACTTCCCATTTACGTAGCAGGCAAATTTCTCCGTCAGGCCAAATCCGAATCAGGGCTCGCCATGATCAAATTGGCGTCCAATGAGAACCCCTTTGGACCTTCGCCTCTGGCGGAAGAAGCAGTACGTGGGGCGTCCTCTGACATCAATCTTTATCCCGACAACGAAGTTACCGAACTTCGCTGCGCTTTGGCTACACGCCACAATCTTTCCCCCGAACAGATCTTCCCGGCAGATGGCTCCCTGGGGGTGCTCGACATCGTGGCCCGGACGATGCTTGGCCCAGGTTTGAACTGCATTACCAGCGAGCGGTCCTTCATCAGCTATCCCATTATTACCAAAGCAACGGGC
Organism: Candidatus Angelobacter sp.; assembly: GCA_035940535.1. Taxonomy (GTDB): domain Bacteria; phylum Acidobacteriota; class Terriglobia; order Terriglobales; family Acidobacteriaceae; genus Angelobacter. The sequence continues at coordinate 14,231 of DASZEU010000369.1, read as the reverse complement.
GCTGAGATCATCACCGTTCCCATGCGCCATGACACCTACGATCTGCCCGCCCTGGCCTCGGCCATCAACCACCAGACCAAGGTCGTCATCATCGCCAACCCCAACAATCCCACTGGAACCATGGTCACAGCAGAGGAAATTGAGAATTTCCTGCGCATTGTGCCTGACCACATTTTGGTGGTTCTGGACGAAGCCTACTCCGATTTTGCCGAATATTTTGCCGCGCAACGGGGCGCCGTTTATTCACACGCCTTCGAGCATGTCCGCGCCGGACGTCCTAACTTGCTGGTGCTACGCACTTTCTCCAAGGCCCACGGCCTGGCGGGGTTGCGCGTCGGATACGGCTGTGGACACCCCGATTTATTGCAGTACTTTGCCCGTGTACGCAACGCATTTTCGGTCTCCATTGTCGCCCAGGCCGCTGCCCTCGCTGCAATTCAGGACCACGGCCATATCCGCATGACCGTGGAAAACAATGCAGGCGAAGCCGCAAGAATGATGGAGAACTTCAACACACTCGGCGTTCGCGCCATCCCCACCAACGCCAACTTTTTCTACTTCGAAACCCCAGAAAACGCAGACTGCCTGACCAAGAGAATGCAAACAGAAGGAGTCATTGTACGTTCCCTGGTTCCCTGGAGCATCCCCAACGGGATACGTGTCACCATTGGAACTCCCGAACAGAATGAACGCTTCTTTGAAGCGATGAAGAAAGTGCTTGGGCAGCCCATATCTACTGTGAAGAACACGGCAGTGTTCGTGGACTAAATTGCTATCGACGAACGAAAACACAAGCGCCGGAGGCGCGTCCACAATGTTGGGACTGGCACAAGGTTGACGAAATAGACTAGGCTGCCAAGCCTGGGTCTGGAGTTTCTACATTTGGGCGGACTCTATGAGGTTATGAAGAGCATTCCCGAGTCCCCCGAAAGGGGGACGTGTGAGAGTAGCCCCAATACTGTTCACTTAAGGAATTCGAAGTTGTCAGGGACTCAGATGGTCAGCGCCGGAGGCGCGCTAAGAAGTTAGCCCAGCGCGTAAGCGCTGGGAAAGATTACAGATAAATGACAAGCCCAGAGGGGCGACACAGGTTTTTCTTTTGCCCTCTCCGACAAATCTGTTAATCGAGAAGGTTCATCAAAAGCTTAACTGAACAGTATTGAAAATAGCCCAGCATGGTTCGGCGCCGTACTTTGGCGCCGAACCATGCTGGGTTACCTTGCCAATAAAACAAGAGTCCCCTTTAGCTTCGGGGCTTTGGTTCGTTCGCCGCTAAAATGTGAGACCTTCAAATCCCGGTTAGCACTACTACTCTGGCTCAAATCCGTTCCATAAAACGACTACTGTGGCCCAAAACCATAGTAATATTACTAACAACAGGGAAATATTTTCCTATCTCATTGAAAACAAAGCAAATATACTTTCTCGTAGCCATTGACTACTACCCAGCATAGAAGTACCTTCTGGCTTACCCGAGAACCGGGGTGCCCCACCCTTCGCGCTCTTTGCGAAGGGTGGGAAATCCGGCTAGAAGCTAGCAGCCAGTAGCTATATATAGCCACAAATTTTCGTATATTGCCAATGCTCACCGAAATATCTGGCGGCCTTTGAGCCACAATCTGCTGATCAATCAATGCAAATTGCCTTTCGATTTCCGCGAGATGGCCAAGGAGTGTAGCCGAGTGCCCCATTTGTACAATGACAGCGAGACGGCCAGCTTGTTCTTCAAGGCTTTCACGTTGCTCCAGCAGTTTTACGCTGCTAATGAGTGTTTTTCTGCATTTGCCTGGATTTCCGTTAAATGCTGCTGAAGAGCTTTTTCAAACTGTTCGACCTTGTAGTCAATCATCCGTGCCGTTAGGACTTGCTCCTGAAAATAGGTGAGCAATTGCTGTTCCAGCCTGTCCTGCGGATCATCAGCCCGTTGGAGCACGTCCCTCGGTAGCGATGGCTCGAGCAGCCATACTTCTCATAAGCCCGTTTGCCATCGCCCGCCGCGATTACAATTCGAGAACCACAGACGCCGCATAGCAGGAGACCACTGAGTAAATATTGATTAGCTGCGTCTCTGCGCATACCGCTGCAACTCTTGGAAGAAAACAAAGCTTTCTTTTCTTCAATGCGAGCAAGTGTCTCAACCCAGAGTTTTTCCGGGATGATCCGCCATTCCGGGACCTCAACCCTCTGCCATTCCGACTCTGAGCGTGCCTCATTCTGCGATTGTTTTTTTCTGCTAGCGCCAAGGTGAAAGAAAAAAATCAATCCTCGAACGAGGGACAAGAGAAAACATTGTGAAAACGGGCAAGAAATCAACCAGCAACGCCTCCAGCAAGAACGCGCAAAACAACCAGCAGCAGAAGTCTTCAGCAACAACTTGGTGATCCTGACCGGAAACCTGGGCGCAGATGCGGCCTTCTTTGGAGCCAATGACAGCGCTGCCTCTCTCCGCATGGCAACCAATTCCGAAAATGCTCACGAGGTCGTGTTCAACCTGTCGTCACGGTTGGGCGGCTCATCCGTCTTGAACAAAGTCTCAAATACCTCCCGCAGTTTGTCCGTGGCCTGTTTGGAAAACAGGCCGGCCAGCCCCGCAATGGCAGCAATGCCGTGGGGGCTCAGCGAGTCGGCCCCAGCGGAACTGCCGACCAGGCCGCCTCGGACAGCAAAGTACATCATTAATGACAAAGCGATGCCAATAAAGGGACGCAGTAGATACCACCAACTCCAACTGGCGTAGCACCGGCGGTTGCCAACGAAGTCTGCGAACGACGTAGCTGTATGGATATAGCTGCCCAGACCGCCAGCAAGAACCACAATCAGAAAATAGCGCACTTCGAGGGTCGGCGCGATGCGAAGCTGGTTCCAGAAGAGATCTATGGTTTCGGTTACAGTTTGCGAAGTCTTTTCCGGCCAGATCTTAATGAGAAGATAAACCAACACCACATTGAGCGCCATCATGTAAAAGCCGAAGGCAAAGCGGGTTGTCGCACTCATGGGGGAAGGAACGGCGGTTTCGACCATGATGGAATCGGTGTTATTGGAAGACTCAGCCATTTCAGGATTTCTCCTCTGGATAAATAAATCACTGTGCGTGATGTCCGATTAGCTTTCAATCAATTTGGGCACGGGCCGTGGAGATACTCGCGGCAAATCTCTTTCGTCAATTCCTTTTTGCCTGTTTGTTGGCGCGCAACTTTGAGCAAGGCATCCTGCGTTACCGAATAGCGGTAGACCATCCAATTGCCGGCGACGGCATAGACGTCGGAGCCGTCAGCGCTGAACACCACGGTCTGAATCGCCGGATTGGTCAAATCGCCAGGGCTTTGCATGAATCGCATCTTGAGGGTTTCCGTCTCCCAAACTGCAATCGTGTTCTTAAATTCCTGGGGCCGCTCGACCGTACCGCTGACTTGAGCCCTCAACCACGCTGGGCCGGATATGAATTTCCCGTCGGGGCTGAACCCTGCACCGAGCCACGCTACCGAAGGATCTTTGATACTGTTGGGTAATTCTTTCCAGCCCGAGCGCGCGTTCCAGAGCTTGAGTCCGTCGCTACTAGCAGCGGCAAGGTAGCCACCATCGGGGCTAAAGAGAATGTCGTGATATACATCCGCAGGCTTATATTTCGGTCTTTCGGTGGCTTTGCCAGACTTCAGATCCCACAGAAGCATCTGCTTCCGGCTTACGGCCATTAAAGTTCTGCCATCTGGAGTAAAGGCAACATTTACCATGGGGTCCTGCTGGCGCAGCAAAGAAACTGGGGGAGTTTGTCCATTCATATCTCGAATACTGGCAGCGCCGTTGTCGTAAGCAATGGCAAGGCGGCCGCCATCCGGACTGAATGCCAAGCCCAACGCCCTGCTTTTATCGGCATCAGTAGCGTCGATCACCCGTGATGGCCCATTCGGCGTAGCGGTACTCCACAGGTAAACCTTTCCGTCGGAGGCAACCGCCGCAAGCACATCACTCCGCGGACCAAAGCCAAGGTGTTGTATCTGAAAGCCGGAGCGGAGGACCACTGGCGCCATGCGTTGACTCGTGTCCCACAGGGCGAGCGAGTTGCGTGAATCGGAAATGGCAAGAAATTTTCGATCTGGACTGAAGACCGCAATGTTCGGCGACGCATCGCGATTGAACAAAAATCGAGATTTGCCAGCCTGATTCAAGGTTACCGACTTTTGACCCACCATAGCCGTCTGTTTACCATCAGGACTGATATCCCATATTTCTCTGTCTATCTGGATTAGCTTGCGGGAACGTAGTTCCAAAATATTTGTAACTACAGTTTTAGTTCCCGAGCTGTCGATTTTCGACAGGAACAGGCCGCTCACATCGGCTGTGAATTGCAGCCGGAAAAAATCTTCTTTCACCGGGAAAGTCTGTGAATTTTTTTTGGCCAGGTTCCAGAGAATGACTTGATTACTTGGCAGGTGGGCATTATCGGCTTTGAGGACCCCCAAGGCCAGCAAGCTGCCATTCGGACTGAAGGCAAGGCAGCGGCTCACCACGCCAGCCTCGCCTACTTGTACTACAGGGTGTTCAGGCGTTGCCTCCCAAACACTAGCCCCCCAGGCATTGTCACCGGAATTGACTGCTGCGATATGGCCGCCATCGGGAGAGACCGCGATTCCATATTGCAATTCCGCAGGAATGCCGACTGTAGTAATCAGGGAATGGGAATCGGAATCCACGTCCCAGAGCTGCAGGCTGGCTGCACTTACGGTCGCCAGACGGCGCTCATCTTCGCTCAGGGAGAGGAAGCGCCCTGAAAAAGCACTAAGCGGAGCTCTTGTTGCAACGTTCCACAACTGCGTGGTGTTGGGATCGGAGACCAGAAGCCACTTTGCCTTACTGCTCAAGGAAATTTGAGAGGGCGCACCGATAGCCTGGTTTCCCGTCACATCCTGGCGAAAGAGTAAATGACCATCCTTGGCGGAAAAAACTTCGGCCAAGTTTCCCGTAGCGCACGCAAGAGCCTGCGAGTCTGCGCTGAACACGATCCTAAGGTCTCTTGAGCAGCCGTTGGAATCCACGCTGAACACCTGAGCGCCTGACTCAGCGTCCCACAAGATGAGCTTCTTGTCCTTGCCGGCGGTGGCGACGCGCGTGCCGTCCGGGCTGAAGGCAACCGCAGTAACAGTGTTATGGCCAGGGCGCTGCAAAGAAACTGCCAGGGCCGATCCCAGAATCGTCCGCAAAGCATCCTCAGCATCTGGAATCGGAGTTGGTTCTTTTTGGGCTAACTGCAGCGCTTTCGCAGCGAGGAGGATGCTCGACTGCTGATCTTTCCCTTGAACTACCAGAGCTTCTGCGGCAAGTTGATGGACCGTCGCGATATTGGCTTGATGCTGGGATTCCAATGCATGCCTGGCAGCCTCCATGGCTGCCCGTCTGTCTCTTTCGGCTTCTTTTTCAGCTTCTTGCTGCTGAAATGAAGCCAGAGTCCGCTGAGACTGGAGTTTTCCCACCTCGGCTTCCGCTGCCTTTTTCTTACTTCTAACTGAATAAGCGGCCAGAATCAGGGCAAAGGTTGCGGCGATCGACAGGCCTACCGATAACCAGCGTATTCGTCTGGTCCACTTGCGTTCCGCTTCGGCCTTTTTAGCGAGCTCGGCCTTTTCCTGCTCCTTGTTATATCGCGTGCGCCAGTCCAGCACCGCGGGACCGAGAACATCATGGAATATCTCATACCTTTCCGGCTGGACCATCCGGCGCAACAGATGGGTGCCGGGATCGGCAAGCTTTTCCAGCAACGGTCCTACTTTTTCATGGGGCTGCTCAGCAAATGCCACCAGGTCCGCAGTTTCATGGGCGATCTTGCAGCCTCGCGGCGTGACCAGGTAGCGGAACATGCGGGCGCACATGGCTTGCTGAGATCTTGGAAGCGTGTTGAGCACACTATCGAGGTGGCTCTGCACTATCTGTTTGGCGCCCCCGAGTTGCCACAACGTCCTGAGACGGAGGCAGCTCGATCCAGACTGCATCTCCTTGTTCCACAACCGGGTCATCACAAGCTGGAGGAAGGCAGTTTCGATTCTGTCGCCGCTTTCTGTGCCTTTGGCCTGGCCGCTGCCTTGGGAGTCACCCAGATTTAGCTCGCCAGTTCGCACCTGGGCGAGAACTTCATGCACTAACTCATCTTCCACAGACACTTCGCCATTGCCATGGATCCGGTTGTAGACGTCCAGCGGCCTGCGTATGGCTTGTTCGGCAGCCGCTGACGTCAGATGATCGAGGCGGTAGGTATTGCTCAACAAGTTTGGGATTCGCTGCTGGAAGCGGTCGAGGCGCGAGAGCCAGTCGTCCCGCAAGGAAATCATGAATCCTAGCTCGTCCTGGCCCTGATTGATCGCGCTCGCAAATTCGCCATCGAACTTTGAATCGCGGTCGCTCTCCGGGTGATAAAGAAAATACTCTTCGAACTGGTCGAGCAGTATGAGGAGAGCGCAACCAGATTGCTTTCCCAGGCTAGCCAGAAATCTGTGGAGTGGTTTGCCGGCATCGACCGACTGAGGCTTACCCGTAGTTTTCCCTACCGCTGCGAGACAATCGGCCTTCAACCTTTCGGCAAAAGAGGGACCTTGCCATTGATTAAAGTAGACAACGGCGGTATTTTCCGCACCCTGAAGATATGGCATTACCGCCGCCCGCAAGATGGAACTTTTGCCCACGCCGCTGGCGCCATAAACCACGGTGAGAGGCGACGCATACAGATTAGAAGAGATAATGCGTTGCTCGCGGTCACGGCCAAAGAAGAATTGCTGGTCTTCTTCTGTGTACGGCTGCAGTCCCACGTAGGGACAAGAGGGAAAAGAGGTCATGGTCAGTCTCCAACGACCTGCCGTACCTTCGTGATCGCAGCGGTGAAATCATCGAGCGTGAGATCGTAGATGGTCACGTTCTTGTTTTTCCAAAGGGTCTTTTCCAGTTCCGAAGGATTAAGCTGTACGGACCAGGACCGCTTGCTCTCCTGGAAGCAGGCTGAACTTCGCCTGAGGCTGTTCAGCACCACGCGCAGGTTCCAGTCACGCAAGCTATACCCCAGGAACAAGAAACGCCGGCTGCGGAAGTATTCGATAAAGCTGGCAGGCACGGCTGCGCTCCGCGTCATGCGAGAAAGAAATTCAACATAGTCTTCTTCGGTGATGACAAAGTTGTCCCACTGCTCGTTCGAGGAAATTGTGCCGTGCATTTTGTAAATGACCGTGGTCGTGGCCAGATCGATGTCGAGTTTGTTGGCTTCGACCGGGGTTGGCTCGGTTGCTCCATGCGGCCACCACAGTAATGCATTGGCGAAATCTGGCCGGTCTGCGGGATAGACGACCAGATCGTAAGGCCGGCCCGCCATCAGGAACGCCTGCTCCATTAACGTGTCGTAATTGGTTACAACAACTACCTGGGGGCTGGGGACACTGGCAATAAAATGGTGGAGCACCCCCGGATGGTATTGCCGGTTCAGAAGGTCGCGCAAATAGTAGCGCAACTCATCGCGGTCGCCTTGAACTTCCACGTAGTACGAGCACACCTTGGCGAGGTCGCCTCTTTCCCAATCGTCTTTGGCGGGAAAGTTTGATGCGGCCGCGAGGTGACATGAGAGGTCCCAGCCGCTGGGCAGGAACTTCGGGTCTCTGGCATTGAACTGGGCTCCCGGCGGGCGGTCCACCAACGAAGCCCCAGCGCCCAGAAAAGGGATGACTTGGCCCCTTTTCCAAGCGCTCCAGATGATTTCGTAGGGGACATTCGCGATTTCTTGTTGAACGACAGTGGAAGCCATGGGACGCGATCTCCTGAACTAGCACACAGGCAAAATAACTGCTCCTGGTTGCTTGGTAATCAATGACGTACAGGCGGCCGAAAACTCGAACCGCTCTTAATGGTTCTGAGGTTGTTTCTGAATCTCGTTCCTCAGCATGTCCCGGAACGAAATCGGAGCAGCAAATGTGGCGCCGATCTTTCTTTGGCTGGTTGAGTTGTTTTGGCTGGTTGAGATGCTCCAGACAAAGCTAGTTTGGACGGCATCGCGAAAGTACTCCTGCTCATCCCGAGAGCGGGTTGCTGCGGGATAGGGGTATTTCCTTCCCAAAGTGATTCCGTCATCGACTTTATTAGCATTTGGCGAATACGCCGCAAAGCTGTGGCAACTGAGACAATTGGCTTTCAGGCCGTTCGTCTCATGCCCTTCCAGGTAAGGGTTATAGCAGATGGCATGATCGCCCGCATTTTCGCGAATGGCAGTCGTCGTTACCTGGTGGAAATGGTTCCAGGGAGCGTTCCAAGATTTTCCGCTCTCCGTCTCGTTTGTATCGCGTGTCCAATAATATGTCGACCAGATCCAATCCGGACTTCCCGGCGTCAATTTCATAACGTGAAAACCCACCAGGAAGACGAGAAAGTTTTTCGCGTTAACAGAAGCCCTGCACCATACAAGCCGGATGTCCGCGCTAAAGTCTGGGCAGGTCGCTTGTGCAGGAATAGCGAACCAGTAAAAGCATCCGATGGGCACAGTAGTTGGTTGCTTCGAATCGTAAGGCAGTAGCACCGTGGGGCAAGATTGGTCGTCTGATTTGATCTTGTAATAGGTGCTCCATCCATTTTGCTCCTCCAGTTGCAGAGAATCTGCAAGAACCGGAGGGTGGCCGGGATCATAGAGAGGCAGCGCTATGTTTCCATTATCGGGTATGATCTCCCAGATCAGCTTCACTATCTCCGACCCAAAGGCAAAGGTTCCGGCGGGCAAGCGGCGGTCTGCGCCGGAGAGTTTTTGCATATCCAGTTGTTGAATCGCCAGGGTCAGCGAGCCTTGCCTGCCCAGGTTGCTCCGCCGGATCGAATCCGCGGCCACGGGGTTGAACAAGACAGAATCTAGCTGTGGCGCATGGCTGAACTTCTGAATAAACTCTTGCCGACCGGATTTTAATCCATTGAAATCGCTGATAAGTTGGTGGGGAAGCTCCGCAGCAGACTGGTGCGCGGGAAGATGATGGGAATTCCCTGTAAGAGGCGCATCAGAAGGAGGGGGACAATCGCTAGCTAGGCCAGCATCACACTTGTTGTACCAGGAGACCCATTCCGGCTCTTGTCCTTTTGCACCGGGGTGCACCAGCGAAGCAAACTCCTCCCAGGCAAACCTATCCTCTGGCGCTTGTGGCACGCCAGGGCCGCCGTCGCTAACTGACGCGACGCCTGGGCTTGACAAGCTTGTCGCGCCGTAAGCTTTTGTCGTCACTCCGTGATCTCGGGGCAGGACAGCAAAAGCTACCAATACAATACTTACAGCGAGAATCCATCTCATGTATTTCATTTCCGTTCTCTCCTAACTCGGGTTTGGCGGGCGGCCCTCTGACTGCGCCATTTCTCACTAGCTTCACGGTGCTTTCCGGTCAACTCTCAACTAGGGAAGAATAAGCACTTTCTGCAATTCAACCTCGTTGGGATGAATTGGGCTTCCAGTCCAGGAGTGAGCCAAAGTAGGCAGGCTCGTCAGTACCTTCTGGATAGCCCTGAAGGTATCTATGTTGTTGAAGCTCCGGATGTCGTCATAGAGCTGATTGCAGGTCTGCACATTCTCAGGAATGTCCCTAATGTTTCCCTTCAGTTTGTTGTAGAGATCGTCTTTGGAAATCGTACTTCCTATGACTCCCTCAAGAATATTGCTGTTTGCGGTGGCAAACACCCAGATGAACAAGGTGTCTCGAAGAGTGTTGGGGTTTATATCTGCCATTTTTGTTCTCCTTGTAGTTTTGTTGCAGCTTTGAAAGAACCCGAAAGTTGGTTCCGTGAATTCAGCCTGTTGCGCAGCTTTGCCAGCTTCTCTTCTGCTGCGGCTGCCCGGCTATCTTTAATGCCAAGTGCCTGCGCGAGTTCCACGTAGGATTGGAGTTGGTCTGCATAGAATCCCGGGAGATAGTTTCCGGAATCACACCAGATCAATTCCGGTCTGAGCGCAGTAACCGAGTATGCCTCGAGCGCCTGTTCCAAGTTGCCGGAGTCGCCAGAGTTCTTTTCCGATGCTGCCAGCGTCCGCAGAGCGCGGCCCAGATACTCCCTGCTCTCGACAGGAGCATCTTTCAGTGCCGCTCTCCTGAATGCTTCCACCGCAGCCCTGGGATTCCCTTCGGCCAGAAGAAGCTCACCCTCCGTTCTCAACTTGGCGAATTCGAAGATCGCTCCGCGGCCTTTAGATTCCTCAAGCATGCGATCCATGCGAGCCAGTTCACGCCGGATGGACTCCTGGTATTGGGGTCTTGAAGCAACGTAAGCCGCACCGAGAACGGTGTCCGCTGTAGCGATAGTCCAAGGTGAAGTGCTGGCATCGAGGGCCGCACGGACATCGCGCAGGCAATTGTCGAAATCACCGATCTTTATTTCCAGATAAGCGCGATCCAGAAGCTTCCAAAACCGTTCTGCCCTGTTTTCCTGCTTATCTTCCGCCAGGCCGTGATCCAAATATTCGATTGCCTGGCGATAGTTACCTCTGTCTGCGGCCAAGCTGGCCTGGATTCTGTAGCCATAGCTGCGTTGTATGGGACCGGCAACAGCTTGCGAATCTGCGGCGAGCTTGGCTGCGTGATCGTACTGTCCATTGAGCAGGTCAAGGGCAATCTCAATTCGGTCCGCCAGTTCGGGATGTCCGCTTCTAAGATGCCCGTCCGCCCAATTACGCGCTTCATCATTCTGTCCCAGCAGGATGAATTCTTCAGCAAGACCGTAGTTGGCAAACTCTCCGGACGGATTCAGATCAAGCGCCCGGCGCAGATTAGAGACCGCCTCGGAGTCGCGTCCCAGCATACGCAACGGACGCAGAGGGTAAATCCATCCTATGTAGTCGTTGGGATAGTAGACCGTGTAATCGTGAAAAGCATCGACAGCAAGTTGATAGTCGGCTGTATCGACCGCCCGCATTCCGCGGATCCTGTCTTCTTCCTTGCGCGTCAGGCGGCTTTTCTGCCCGGCGTCGAGCGCCTTGTCATACGCCTTATAGCCTTCTTCATCCCGGTGGAGCGAAAGCAAAATGTCTCCCAGGCGTCCCCAAGCCAGCGCGAAATCAGGGTCATTCGCGACGGCGTGCTGGAGCATGGTGATGGAGTTTTCTCTTTCGCCAGCCCGAACCAGCTTCTCCCCATCTCCATAATCTTCAAGGGCAGGCCAACTGGCGGTGGTCACGCTTTCCGGAGGCACGTTGAGACGCGCAATGTCGTTGCTGGACTCCCCGGCCTCATGCCGGATCCAGTCACTTGCCTTACGAATCCCACTTAGCAGGTCAGCAGGAATTGCTCCTTGAGCGTTCGCGGCAACAGAACTCTGCCAGAGGAAGCTGCGCGTCCAGTGCTCACGATATCTTTCCGGGGAGGCCGGGTCGGGCTGCTGTATATCAACATCGAGGGTGTAATTGCCGTCTTTACCGTTAACGGTGATAAAGATGACGCGAACCGCCCCGGCACGCATGGCGACTTCTCGGGCCGTGGGTGCATCAAGCGTATTTGCTGGATTTCTTTTCATTTGCTCTAAAATGTCGCCTGCACGTCCTTGACTGAGAAGATTGACCTGCGCCGACTGGGCCAGTCCTGACTCGATCAGTTCTGTCAAATGGTCCAAAGGCTTCTCCCCCGTCTGGTTCTTCACTCCCGGCAAATAAATCAATGAGCCAGGAATGACTTTAGAATCTGCTCTCGATTGATATAGGCGTAGACTGGCGGCGAAAAGGGTCAAAGCAATTGCAAGCAGCCCTGCGGCTACAGAGAGTTGCCAGCCCGGCCTCTTCAGCGCCGCCAGCCAGCGAGCAAATGGCCCGCGGACGGCTGGCAGAAATCCGCTCCGCCTTCCTTGAAGAGCTGAGATGACCTCGTCGGTATTTCTAAACCGCTCTGCCGGCTTGGAGCGGAGGCAACCTTCAATAGCATTGCGCCAGGGAGCTGGTATGGCCGAGAGATGGACCGAAGACAATGCCGTAGAACGCCTAAGTCTTTGCGCCATGCCTTCCAGCAGATTGGTTGAGGCAAATGCGCGCTGCCCGGTGGTCATTTCGAAAAGAACCAGGCCAAAAGCGTAGATATCTGTGGCTGAAGAAATGGCCGAACCTTCCAGTTGTTCCGGAGCCATGTAGGCCAGAGTGCCGCCAGGCAACATCGAACGGGTTAAAGATGAAAACTCATGCGACTTGAACAGCGGATCCACGCGGGCCAAGCCAAAATCGGTAATGACCACGCGCAAATCGTTGATTGGAGCACGCTTTGGACTGGAACCTGCGCCGCCTCGCCGGACGAGCATGACGTTCGCCGGTTTTATGTCGCCATGGACAATGCCGTGGTCGTGGGCACAGGAGAGCGCGCTGGCAATCTGGATAGCGATGGCTATCGCTTCATCCTGGGCAAGAGCCCCGGCTTGCGAGATTCTCTCCGCCAGGGTTTCACCTTCAAGGAATTCCATGGTGAGAAAGACAATGGTCTGCAACGTGCCCTTGAGAGGGTCCAGAACGCGCGTCTCACGCTCAAGATCAAAGGTGCGGCAAATGTTGGGGTGGGAGAGGCTCCGTGCCGTGAGCACTTCCTGGCGGAAGCGGGCTAACGATTCTGGATGGTCTGCAATTTCAGGGCGAATCGTCTTCAGGGCGACGCGAACACGCAGTACGGTGTCCCAGGCGTCGAAGACATGGCCCATTCCGCCCTCGCCGATCAGGCGGTCGATCCGGAAACGCTGGCATAAAACGTCTCTGGGTTGAATCAACGATGGGGAACTTTCCGGCTGGCTGGAAACGTCCGCAGGGACGAGCGGCGATTCCAAGTAGCTGCCGGCATGCTCGTCGGCCTGGAGCAACCGTAAAATTTCCGATTCCAGTTCAAGATCTCCGTCCGATGCAGTTCGGACAAATCTATGGCGTTCGCTAAGCGGAACCTCAAGTGCGGCGTTAAAGATATCTTTAATTCTTTTCCAGCGCTGTTGGTCCATATCATTCCGTTCACCACATAAGGTTTCTTGCTAAAGCCTGCAATTCAGTTCCTGATAAAGCCAGGCTTTTGCAAGTCGCCACTCTCGTTTTACCGTTCGCGCGGAAATACCTAGAACATTGCCCGCCTCCTCCTCGCTCATCCCGGCAAAAAAGCGCAGTTCGACAATCTTTGATTGACGTTCATCGAGCTCAGCCAATCTTTCCAATGCTTCATCGAGCGCCACAATTTCGAGCGACCGCGCCGGGGAAGGCAGGATGGCATCTTCAAGGCTGATCACGTCCTGTCCCTCGCCCCTTTTTTTGCTCTGCTGGGCACGCGCATGGTCTACAAGGATCCTTCGCATCAGAGTTGCCGCGATCGCCAGGAAATGGGAACGGCCTTGCCAATCGATCTTTTGCATTTGGGTCAGACGCAAATAGGCTTCATGGACTAAAACCGTTGGCTGTAGCGAGTGCGCATTCCTTTCGTTTCGAAGATAGTTGGCAGCAATCCGCCGCAACTCCTTGTACACAAGGGGAATGAGCTGCTTTTCGGCCTCCCGGTTGCCGTGTTTCAGTTCAACCAGAAGCCGTGTGACCTCTCCAGAGGAGTTTCCCATATTGGCCTCAGCAACATCATAAGGTGAAGGGGGGCCACCTTTATATATCACTAAAAGGGACTTGGATATTCGAATCTTGTAACGGTTTACGGTAAATCTAAAAATGTTTTAACGTGCGCCTTTTTGCGCGAAACCGGTATAGCAGCAAGTCTCTCGTCATTGTGTTCGTTCCTCCACGACCGATGTCCCTTTTTCCAGCATTTTCCCGCCTAAACAATTTGAGCACAGTGATTCTGTCCGAGTATCAGACTCTGCGCTGGTAATGAAGTCAGATCGAAAGCGCAAGGGCAGGTCTTTTTTGAAACTACGCCCATCGATCGCAATTTGAAAACACTTGTCCTAAAACGAACGGTTTGGAGGTTTGATGTCAGACTTTGGAAATGCAGGAAAGCTAACGATTCGCACCGACAACGGGGCCGTGATGGTCAAAGCCGGGCAGCAGATACAGTACACGCTTACTGTACAAGGTGAAATTCCGGTCTTCACCTTTGCATGCACTCACAAGGACCGGTTGACGGAAGAAAGTTTTCCCAAACCTCAGCAGAAGTATTCGTGGACGTGGAAGTATCCGGCGGACGCCGATGGCGCAGACGATGTCTACGTGGTCCAAATGTCATTCCTTACCGCTCTCAAATACACGCTGCGCGCTGAGCTGCAGACCGCGAACGGGAACCTGCTGAGCGTAA
>DASZEU010000368.1:0-6154 GCA_035940535.1 Candidatus Angelobacter sp. | reverse complement strand
GGGCTGGTTCATCTTAGCCCGAACTTGATCCAGACCCCTTAACTGAACGGTATTGCCCTAAGGGCCGTTCTTCCACCGGTGCTTGGGCCACAGTAAATCTAAAACCGCTATCAAGGGTAACTACTAAAAGCTAGCAGCTAGAAGCTAGAAGCTAGAAGCTAATAGCTAATAGCTAGCAACCAGGAGCTATCAATGAACTTTGCAGGGTTTGCTCCGCATGAGTTTACTCGGTGGTCGTCGTTGGTGGAGCAGGATGATCCTACGGCGCTTCCTATCGGGTTGGGGGCGGTGGCCAGGAACGTTACTTTTCATCTGACATCGGTGCGGACTCGCGATGGAATTCAGACACAATTCCAAGTCCCGCCCGACCCGGCGAACCCTGGCCAGACACCGCCGATCAGCGGGTTGGCTTCGCTTAAATATCAGCAGCCATCTCCTGATAAGCCGCCCGACAAACGCATCCCGTTGATTTTCGACATGGCTGGGCGCGTGTTTGTTGAGTCGCCGGAGGGATCGGGAACGCTGGTGCTGGTGAATTCTTCGCTCGTCACACCGCCGGTCAATGCTCATGCGCAGGTGGCTTCGGCTTACAACCGAGGCTACCTGGCATTCAGCGATTTGAAGAATGGCCAAGGTCCACCGGCGGTCTATGACTTGCTCTCCGGCAACCTCGATCCGTATTCGATGCGTCTGGTAGGCGACCGCTGGAAGCCGAATACTGTGTATAAGGCGGGCGAAGTTGTTACTCCGAATACAGGTACTATTGGCAACGGACACACCTACGCCTGCACCACAACGGGAACGTCAGGGGCGGCGCAGCCGGCGTTTCCGCTTGGTGATGCAGGCACGGTCAACGATGGGACTGTGGCATGGAAGGAAGTTACGACCCACGCTGCAACAGCCATTGATTCAATTCCAAACACGTTTTTTACTCTGACCCGAATTGCCGGCTTAGGAAGCTATGCGGTGGGAAAAGATGTCTACATTGCAGTGACCATCAACAACGGCAATGGCGAGAGTCTGCTTTCTGCTGTGAACATCATTACGAATACGGCGCTCAATGACCGCGTACAAGTTGTTATTGCTTCGGCGTTCCCTGCATGGCTTTCGGGGCTCGCGGCCCCATTTGCGCCGGTTTCAGTCAATATCTACGCAGCAGATGTGGCTACGGGGACGGCGCCGCCGGCCTCGTCTGGCTATCACCGTGTTGCTATGGGCACGGCGCTGGGGGCAACGGTGAATGTAGATTCGACCGGCACAGGTTCAGCTCCGCCCCCTGCCAACGGGGCAACCGTTACTGCGTCGAGTTCTGGAAACATCTGCACTGGAATACGGTACATGGTGGTGCTGTTCAAGAACCGCAATGGGGCCATCACAGGTATGACCGAGGCATCGGTGATCACGATTAATGTGCCGACGCCGGGGGCGCAGCAGCTTTCGGTGGGCAACATTCCTTTAGGTCCGGCCAACACCGCAGCCAGAATTTGTGCATTCACGGTTGCCGGCGGCTCAACGGCTGGTGACTATTTTTATATTCCATCGCAAGACCAGGTTAGCGGCGTGGTGATGACTTCGACGGTCATCCCGGATAACAGCACTACTAGCGCTACGTTTAACTTTACCGATGTCTACCTGCTTTCTTCTACCAAGGTGACATCGTTTTTTCGCAAGATACAGGCGCCGAATTGTGTGGACATCTATTTTTCGCGAAGCACCAGCCGCATGATTGTCAGTGGGGCGAGCGGATATCCCAGCGGGTGGCTGGTATCGCTGCAGAATGATCCGGAAAGTTTCTATGGAGATACGAGCGTGGTGCAGGCAGGAGAAAACGATGGCGAGCGGGCCATTGCCTGGCGCGAATTTCGCGGAGGGAGCTTTGGCTTGAAGGAGCGCGGCGGATACTTCATTGAGCCGAGCGCCAGCGATCCCTCCACCTGGAACGTGTCGAAGCGCTGGGAAGGCGTGGGGCCGGTGGGACCACGAGCGGTGGATGTATCGAATGCCTTCATGTGTTTTGTCCATCGCAGCGGAGTGTACATATTTCTTGGCGACCAGCCGACGCGCATTACCAAAGAGTTGCCGAAGACCTGGCATAGCATCAACTGGGACTTCGCGCACCTGATATGGGTGTTGATCGACGAGGAGACGCAAGAGATTCGCATAGGCGTTCCCCTGAACGATAGCACGGTCCCCAATGCGGTGCTGAAATGCAATTACGAAGAAGCGCCGGATTTCGCGCCGCCGATCTACTTTTCTCCGTTCGTAGGAAAGGAGATTGCAGCAGGCTCTTCGCGCAAATGGTCGGTGGATGATATTGCTGCCTTTGTGGCTGTGCGAGCGGAACGCAAGCTCGGTTCCACGATTACCGATGCTTTGTCGCGGCAGTCGCAGATCCTGTTTGCCTCATCGGCTCCCGACGGCGCGGTGAACGCCATCATGCCCGGCACGTTCAACGATAACGGCTCTGGCATTGATTGCATTTACGAAACCGTAAGCACCCAGGACCTGCTGCGCGTCAACCAATTGGGAGGCGTTGGCGTGAATGCTACAGGTTTTGGCGACCTGAACATCTCTGTGGTTTATGGGCGCAAGAATGCCAGCACACCCGATGGCCGCATTGACCTGAAGCCGCTTCGCTTGAGCGACACGCAAGACAAAGCGCCTCCTAGTGTAGGCGCTCGCGGGCAAAATGAACGCTTCCGACTGCGCCTGAGCAATGGCAAAGTGCCGAATTCATGGTTCGATGTGAAGTATGCGGTGCTGTATGCGCGTCCGGTGGCGAGTTCGAGATGAGCACTCAGCCAAGGCGATTGCCATGATTGCCATAAATGCCAAAATTGCCATGACTTCTTGCGGCACGGCTGAAGAGCTTGCGGAAAAAGTCAAAAAGCATTCATTTAGCGAATACAGATCAAAGTGCTAAAGTACAGCGGAGCGACATGCCTTGGTGTGTTCTGCTTGAATAGAGTCAATGATGAGCTCGGCTATATCGCAATCCGCCGCTACGCCGGAAAAAATCACAAAGCTAGAGAAGATGGAGCAACGTGTCTTGGGCATCGACATTCTTCGGGGGCTATGCATTGTCGCCGTAGTGATCCATCACCTCAACTTACGAATTCGTTTTAACCAAAGTGGCATGGGCAAACTGATCGGGGTGGCCGCCAATCGCGCGCTTTTCTGGAGCGGATACTACGGCGTGATGGTGTTCTTCGTGATTTCCGGCTTCCTGATTGCCACCTGGTCACTCAAACGCTGGGGAAGCCTCGATAAAATCAGCCGGCGACAATTTTATTGGCTACGGTTTGCCCGGATTGTGCCGTGTCTTGTGGGCCTGCTGGTGGTGCTGAGCATTCTGGATCGCGCCGGAGTGCCTAAGTTTACGATCAACACGCAGCATACATCGCTGGCGCGCGCGCTGCTGGCCGCCTGCACGTTTCATATCAACTGGCTTGAAGCCCGCACCGGCTATCTGCCTGGATCGTGGGATGTGCTCTGGTCGCTTTCCGTGGAGGAAGTTTTTTATCTTCTCTTCCCGCTGCTGTGCACGTGGGTTAGGAAAAAGTTTCTCTTGGTAACTCTGTTGGTTGGTTTTGTCGTGATTGGCCCATTGGCTCGAATACTTACACACAATCAACTCTGGGCTGAATACGGTTATCTTTCAAACATGGATGGGATTGCGCTGGGTTGCCTGGCGGCGATTGCGGCCCGCAAGATCAATCTTGCCGGCAAGACCGTGATATGGATTGGTGCGCTACTCTGCGTCTTTATAGTTGTGTTTCGCGGACTGGTTGCCAGCCTGGGACTCTATAAGACCGGGCTGGATGTGACCATTCTGGAAGCAGGGACGGCGCTGATGGTAATCGCCCTGCAACAACGCTTCGACAAAAATGCCACTCGCGGCCGGTGGCCGACAGCCATCTTGCGGTGGTTCGGCCGTAACAGCTATGAAGTCTATCTCACCCATATTTTCGTGATGTGGCCGATGGTGTGGGCATTTTTCCAGTTCCACCAGTCGATTAATGCAGCGCCGCTGTGGTTTCTGGCATATACAGCTCTGGCCGGAGTTCTGGGCGCGATGGTAGCGAGGTTCTATTCTGAGCCGTTGAATCGGAGATTGAGAGCAATCAGCTAAGACGAGCGCTTCTTATGCCTATTTCTATTCGTGGACAGAGTATCGATGCTGCTGTACGCAATCCTGAGGATATGCGGCGGCTTTTGGCTGGCGTTGCGCACAAGTTGGCTCTTTATGATGGGCGGCTGGGCATCTTCGATGGATTTCAAGATGATCCAACCAACGTTCCGCAAGCTAAGGCAGCACCACCGCCGGCTGGTTTGACAGTAATCGGAGTGGATGGCAAGTTCGAGGTCCAGATTACGCTGCCGCAAGACGTACAGGCGCCAACGGTCACGCTCTACCAAGCGTCGTTTGGGGCTGACAGGAACCGGTTGCGCGCCCCCATCGTGCACCAGATTCAATCGGCAACCAGCGTGCTGTTCGATGCGGCAAGCAAGGTGACGACCTACGGGCCTACGCCGGAGACCAGTCTTTCCATTACCAATCCCAACGTAACGCTCTTTTGGCGTCTGCGATCTTCTTATGACGGCGTGAATTGGAATGCCTGGCAGGTTTTTAGTTCCGCAGCAGTCTGCGGGCCGGTGGGCGTAAGTTCAGGCTTGATGCGTAGCGGGTCTATCTCGATTGCGAACACGGCAACCACTCCCAATGGCGCGAGTCCGCTCACGCAGCAAGGGACCTCGATGCAGATCAACGTGGCGGCTTCGGTATGGAAGGCCGGTAACCAGACCATTAATTACAACTCCGGGTCGGTCACGCCGGGGAGCTATGGCAAATTCTATGTGTATGCCGACGATGTGGCGCGCGCTGGAGGCTCGGTGATCTTTGTGGCCACGAGCAATGTGGCCGATGTAACAGCCGCCGATGCCCGAGTGTATTTCGGAGTCATTACGACATCAGCAGGCGGAGGTGGGGCCGGAAGCGGTGGAGGTGGCGGCTCGTGCTGCATTGGCAATGTCATGGTCGATATGGCCGATGGCACACAGCGCCGGCAAGATTCGCTTCGTGCAGGAGAAAACGTCGCCGGGCCAGATGGACCGGATGAGATCGCGAGCATCGAGTTAGTTCCTAACCAACCTTGCTTCCGCCTGGAACTGGACAACGGCGTTATCCACCAAGGATGCAGCGCCAGCCACTCGCTCAAGCGCCATGCCGCAGGGTGGGAGACAGCATTTGAGATTCAGGTAGGCGACATTCTTGAGACTCGGAAGGGGGCCGGAACCGTAACCAAAAAGATCTTCATCGGCAACCATACGGTATACAAGATGGTGCTGGCCCGGAATCGCGTGTTTGTCGGCGATGGACTTACGAATCACAATGCGACATATCTGAATATCAAATAGCTACTGGCTAGAATCATAGTGCTTAGCCATTAGTACTTAGTCGTTAGCCACAAGCCAATAGGTAGGAGCTAAACATGCCACACAACGTTACCATTCATAATGTCGAGCGGCACAAATCGACAGGCGGTATCTCGTTTTTGCTCCGGTGTTGCGGAGAACATGAGCATACCGTGCATATTCAGCAGCCGGGCAGATACAGCAGGGAAGAGCTGGCGCGAACCATCGAAGACCACAAAGCAAGCGTGGCCCAGCAACATGAATCGCATGTTGTGGCCGAGGAGTTTATTTGTCAGTTGGCTGGACTGGCTGTTCAGGGATGCAAAGAATGTGAGTGAACGTCATTTGGTAATTGGGTAATTGAAGGCCAAAGGCAAAGATGACTGATGCCAAATTTTAAAAGCAAAACCTGATATCTGCCCGACACCAGAGAATAAAAGCAATATCCTTTCGATCTACCGCACTGAAACCCACCCTTCACAACAAACGCGATGGGTGGGCCCCCGTATTCCTTTACCCCGCTAATGTTTAGGAGCTAGCACGATGATTCTTTGGAGAGATGCGCTTCCATCTGATTTGCCACGTCTACATGAATTGTGGGATGAGCAGGAGAAACGGTTTGAGGGCACGGGGTGAAGGTGGACCGTCCTGATCTTACGCGATCGCCGACTATAGTGGTGCGAATTGCGGAGAGAGATGGGCAAGTTGTCGGCTTCTACCATGTGGAAGCAGTAGCGGA
>DASZEU010000367.1:0-19436 GCA_035940535.1 Candidatus Angelobacter sp. | reverse complement strand
GCCACTTGGACGAAATCGAGCGCGGCGAAATTGATTCTTCCCTGGAGACGCTCGTCCGCATTGCGACGGCATTCAACATAACTCTCTCTGAGTTAGTTCACGGAATCGTCTGAATGAACTGCCCAAACCACACAGTCCTTGGTTGGAGAAAGTCAGCAGGTAGGTCAATTCAAACAGCGCCTTACATCGCGCCGAAGGCCAAGGCCAAGGCCAAGGCCAAGGCCAATGCGAAGTTCTCGGCTTCTCTGGCGTCTTCAGCCTGTAAGTCAGTCGTACGGGGCAGAGCAACCAGGCGAGGGTTGCGTACAGAGATCGTTTGGATTAGTGATTCAGCTAAATAAAATTGTCACGTTTTGCGCATGCCGCGGTCACATAACTAGGGGGCTGTTCTAAATCGATGAGTGGCTGTGGCCACGGCATCTGCCGGATGCCTGGGCTCTTCGTGCGTGCAGGCCCGTGAGCTAAGAGTCTTGGTGACGAACCCTGCACTCAAGTGATTAATTTAAAGGCGACGTTGTTCCACGTCGAATTAAGAGCATCGGGATACCCTCGCTATACCTCAAAATTGATCGGAGTCATGAAATGGCAAACTTGTTAGCAACAAAACCGCTGAACATGATTATGAGCGAAGCCCGCGAGGGCGGCGAGCATTCGCTCCGGCGTGTTCTGGGGCCAACAAACCTGATCACGCTCGGCATTGGCGCCATCATTGGTACGGGAATCTTCGTGATTACCGGTGCGGCTACGGCACTGCATGCCGGGCCTTCGATTGTCTTTTCCTTTGTCTTTGCGGCTGTTGGCTGCGTGTTTGCTGGTCTGTGCTACGCGGAATTTGCCTCTTTGATCCCTGTTGCTGGCTCGGCCTACACGTATGGCTACGCGACCCTGGGAGAAATCTTTGCCTGGATCATCGGTTGGGACCTGGTGCTGGAGTATGCCTTTGGGGCTGCGACCGTGGCCTCTGGATGGAGCGGCTACTTTATCAGCTTGCTGGGCGACTTCGGAATCAAACTGCCTCCCTCTCTAGCCGGAACGCGTTGGGATCAATTCATCTATTACCACGATCATTGGGAGCCGGTGTCTCTCATCGTCCCCAAACTGACGGCGGCGCACATAGATCCCGCCAGCCAGCCACATGCTTTTGGGGCCTTCAACTTGCTGGGTTTTCTAGTAATTGCAATGACCACGCTGATCTTGGTCATAGGGGTCAAGGAATCGGCGAACTTCAACTCGTTGATTGTCATCGTCAAGGTTTGTGTTTTGCTTGTGTTTATCGCCATCGGCGCCCATCATCTGCTGCAGCATAAAGAGTTGATGGCAACCAATTGGCATCCTTTCATCCCGCCGAATACAGGCCGCTTCGGGGAATTTGGGTGGTCGGGAATATTCACGGCGGCCAGTACCATCTTTTTTGCCTACATCGGATTTGACGCCGTTTCCACCTCAGCTCAGGAAGCGAAGAACCCTGAGAAGGACATGCCGATTGGCATTCTCGGCTCGCTGGTGATCTGCACGGCCCTGTACATTGTCGTCGCGGTTGTGTTGACCGGCCTAGTCAATTACAAGTTCCTTGGCGTGCGTGATTCGCTGGCTGTGGCTATGGACAGTACTGGAGTGCGATGGGGAAGCTTTCTGGTAAAAATTGGCGCTCTCATGGCGCTGAGCAGCACGATTGTGGTCATGTTGATGGGGCAGTCCCGCGTCTTCTTCTCCATGTCGAAAGATGGGTTGCTGCCGCAGTTGTTTAGTTCTGTTCATGTGCGCTTCCGCACACCGTGGATTTCCTCGATCACGGTTGGCCTCTTTGTTGCGGTCCTTGCGGCGACTCTGCCGATCAACCTGCTGGGTGAGATGGTTTCTATTGGCACATTGTTGGCGTTTGTGATCGTGTGCGCCGGTGTTTGGGTGCTTCGTCGCCGCAATCCGGAGCTTCCGCGACCCTTTAAGACACCGTGGGTGCCGGTTGTTCCGATTTTAGGTATTGTGATCTCTTTGACAATGATGGTTACCACAACGGTTGAGACCAAAGTTCGTCTGGTCGTGTGGCTGGTTCTGGGCATGATCATCTACTTTTTCTACGGGAAGAACCACAGCCGCGTACAAAAGGGGCGGACCACGTCGTAGCAAATTCACGCCCTGTAGTACAAATGCAACAACTCTGAGGAAGATAGCCTTGTTTTTGAACCAACGGAGTGTCCCATTTGGCCAGGTGAGAGGAGCGCTGAAGTCTGACGTCGCCTCTGAACGCCAGAGTCGGACGGTTCAAGCCAGACGATCAGTTGCTGTCATTTCTACGAGACCTTTAAAGGAACGGACTATGCCGCGGAAAATCAGGGCCAACGCCGCTTTCTACAGAATTAAGAAACTTCTAATTTTTAGATTACTTTAAAGCTTAATATCGATTCCCAAAATAGGAACAATAAATAAAGTCGCTATATTGATCCACATTTAACATCGCAAAGACTATAGTATGGGCCGCGCTGCCGATTGGAACCTCTGCTACAGTTCCGAGGCTGGCGCAAAATGCCATGCTCGTGTGCATGAGTATTCAGAAGGAGTTGATGTTATGAAGAAATATGCCACATTGGTTGTTCTTGCGCTCGCGCTCACCAGCGCGATGAGTGCCCAAGCCCCGCCGCCGGCCCGGGTCGACCATTTCAGGTGTTATTTTGTCCCGCAACAGCCGGCTCGGCCGGTCAATGTCCAGTTGCAGGACCAATTCGATGTCGCGTTGCATACGTTTGAGAAAATCAATCAGCTTACGATTGTCCATTTCTGCAACCCGGCTGAAAAGATAGTCAACGGCGTAGTCACGCCGATCGTCAATGTCAATCACCACTTGACCATGTTCATGATCAACCAGCAGCCAGCCATAGCCCGGACCGTGATAGTGAATAATCAATTTGGGAACCAGACCCTATCGACGGCTGATGCCAGGATCCTGATGGTACCGACCGGCAAAGGACTGCCTCCGAATCCGGCCCCGTCGCCCTCAACAGACCTGGACCACTACAAGTGCTATGCGGCAAGCGGGACAACCTTGAATAGGCAGGCCACGCTGTCTGATCAGTTTTTCACGGGAACCACCACAGTTTTGCAGCCGGTCTATTTCTGTAATCCGGTCACAAAAATCCACAACAATGTGACCACAGGCATTCTCAATCCCGACATTCACTTGGTGTGCTATGCAACCCCACCTTCGACAATGCCGGGAAGGACCATCAACCTCAACAATCAATTTGGCCTATTTACGATTCCGGTCGAGCAAGCAGACTTGCTTTGCGTCCCGTCGTTAAAGCTGCAGTGGCATGCTGTAGCAACTACGGCGAGTGCCCGGCCACAACCTTAACAATCAGGATTTCAAGAGGCCACCCAATGGTGAAACGGCGGAGGAAACCGCCGTTTCACCGGAACTCTCTGTCCTGTGCGGTTGCGGTCTTGGCGGGCTGCTGGCCTTCACCCTGAATATGCAGCAGCTTGTCCACACGGTTTTGCAACTCGTCGGCTTTGTAGATAGGAGTGGAACAGGTGCGGTCAGTACAGACGAAGGCTGCAGCCGTCTTTAACTCCGGATATTGCACATCGGGATTGGGCAATGGGCCTTCCCGGTGGTCCCACCATTCCAAGCGCTTATAGGTTGAAGGGTAGCGAAGCGCGGCCTGGAAAAGATCGCGGGCCGCGGCATCGTCTTTAGCTCCCACTACAGTCAGATGAAGAGGTGGGCTGGCCAACTCCAGATCAGCGAGAAGTACGGTGGAGGCTGGCCGCCGGTAAACCACCGGCACGGCAGCCAGGTAACGCAAAGCCCGCTGCGCTACATCTTGGTAAACCTGTTTGCTGGTGTAGTGAAACAGAAGGTTGGCCGTCCGGGCCAGCATGGCGTTTTCATCCCGTTGCGGCAGCGCGCCGGTAGCGGTTACAAAACCGGCCCCACGCGGATCGCGAAAGTGGCTATCGATAAAAGTAATGGTATTTTCCGTCTGGGCGAGCCATTGGCGGTCGGCAGTGGCTCCATAGAGCGCAAGAAATGCGCGGGCCATCGACACATTGTCACCCAGATAGGGTCCGGCTGCATCGCTAGAGCCATGACGAAAGCCTCCATTGGGAAGGCTTCGATTGGCTAGAACCCAGCGCGTGGCCTGAAGGGCTTGCTCGCGCGCATCGGTGTCTCCGGTGGCGGCGCAGAATGTTGCCAAAGCTGCGATTGCCCAGCCGTTTTCGCGGGCATACATGTTCTTATCGATGCGAGGAATGCCGAGTTTGCGGCGCTGCGCGTCGTCCAGCGCGTAGTAACTGCCGCTGTGCTTGCCTTCGATCAGGTCAGCATCCTGGCTGGTATAGAAGGCGCCTTCAGGCGAGGTAAGAAATGCCTTGAGATAACGTCTGATGTCTTGTGCAGCATGCAGGTAGACGGGATCATGCCACTGAGCGTAAGACAGCGAGTAGATGCGCAAATTCTCGGCTTGCATCTGCATGATCTTCTCAAAGTGCGGCTCAGTCCAGGTGGGGCCTGCGGAATACTGATAGACACCGCCCCACACCGGATCAACGAGGTGCAGTTGCCCGGCCAGCGTCTGGCGGGCCTTATGTTCAGCCTGCGCGTCGTGGTCTCGGCGGGCCAGGGCCATCGAATATTCCACCGAGTCCCAATCGAGAAACTTTTGCCCGGTTCCCCAACTACCCTCCTTCTGATCGTATCCATCGAGATAGTTCTTGTGGACCTCGGTGCGCAACGCGGCGGTGAGCAGGGAACTGGAAGGAAGTTCCAGCTTGGGCTCGGCCTCGATAGAGGGTCCGGGGGTTGGATCGTCGATGATGGCTTGCAATATGGAGGCCATCTGTTTTGGAGGCAGATATCCCTGGCGCTTGACGATCTCATGCCTGCCGGCATCAAAGACTACGGTCGCCGGCCAGCCGTAATCTTCATAACGGTTGGAAAGATCGGGGCGCGAGTCCTGGTCCACTTTTACCAGGATGTAGCGCGAGTTCAGCAGCCTCATCACTCGAGGATCTTTATAGGTGGTCTCGTCCATCACGTGGCACCAATGGCACCATATCGCTTCCAGATCAAGCAGGACAAAACGGTGCTCCCGCTTGGCCTGGGCAAACACCTCGTCTGACCAGGGCTGCCATTTGAGCGCGGCTGGCTTCACGGTGGTTTTTTGGGCCGATGCCAAAAGGGGAATAAGTACTCCCAAGAGACAAATCGAAACAAGTTTCCTCAAGATCATAGATACCTGCTCTTCTGCTATGGAACATACGTATCATAGCTGACAGTTGGATTGTCGATATATCAGAATTTTCTTAGCAATTCCACAAGGTTCGTTCTCAGCAACGAAATTTCTCGCCTCATGTAACGATTGGCTTTCTTCTCTCACTATTAACAAGAGAACCCATTTGATATCGCGGATGATGGAGAGATAGATGAATTGCAAAATGCAATATTTCAGAATTCTATTTGTGGTTACGCTCTTGTTGCTAGGGTGCATGCCATCCATGGCGCAGGTCTTTAAGGGATCAATCTCAGGAACTGTGGTTGACGCTACAGGCACAGTGGTTGCCGGCGCCCAAATAAAAGCCACGAATACCGAAACGGGAAATGCATTCACAACCACCAGCGGAAACTCCGGTCTGTTTCGGCTCAATCTGCTGCCCACGGGAATATATAACGTTGAGATCGCGATTCAAGGCTTTAAGACTGCTCAGGACAAAGGGGTGCTGGTTTCAGCAGGCGGTGACAACAACCTGGGTTCGGTGCGCATGTCCGCAGGGGAATCTTCTGCAACGGTCGAGTTCAAAGCCGAGGCCCCGCTCGTTCAAATTCAATCCCAGGTGAGCACTACCGTTTCCGGTGCTACGCTGAACAGCTTTGCCGGTATACAGGAGCGGGAAGGCCTGGATGCCTTGGCCCTTTTTGTGCCTGGCATTATTTCAGCCCGCAGTAACAATTTTTCCAACACCAATGGGGGTGAAGGACTTTCCAATAACGGTCTGCGTGGACGCAACAATGACCAGCAGATTGACGGCCAGAGTAACAACGATAACAGCGTTGCCGGCCCTTCTCTGTTTCTGAATGACCCGAATTTTGTCGAGCAATACACCACAGTTACGGAGAACCCTGGCCCGGAATATGGGCGGAACTCTGGTTCGGTGGTCAACGTGGTTACCAGATCGGGAAGCAATGAATGGCATGGCAGCATTTACGAGAGCGAGAATAATTCTTTTCTCAATGCGCTCAGTAACCAGCAAAAGCATTCGAGGAACCTGAACGGCGCCCCGCTTACCGGGCCTCCACGCAGCAACGATGAGTTTGGCGGCGGAGCCATCGGCGGACCGCTCCTAAAAAACAGGCTGTTCTTGTTCAGTGGATTTGACCAGGAGATCGCCTCCGGCAATTCCGTCTATAGCACTGGCGCACTCACTCCTACGCCCCTCGGATTGATTCAATTGGCTGGCTGTGCGGGTGTTGACGGCAAGGCATTAGCCGCCGTGAACAGGGCTGGGCCGTACAGTTTCAGTACCGGCAATCCCACTCCGCTTCCGGTTTTTGGGTCACAGTTTGCGAACCTCTTCATCAACTTCAATTGTCCGAGCGTGCAGTTCGGCGGAGTGACGCGCACGGTGGCTACGCCAACGCATTCCTTCAACTGGCTGGAAAGGGCAGATCTGCAGTTTGGCCACGACACGATTGTTGGCCGGTATCTTTTCAACCGCGATAACTTGTTCAACCAAAACACTGGCGGTAACGGCGCGGGCGGATGGGTCAGCAATGTTACATCGTTGAACCAAGCTGTTCTTTTGAGTTGGACGCACTTTATCAGTCCCCACCAAGTGAACGAGGCCAGGGTTTCCTTTAGCCGCGAAAATGTGGATTTTGGAGGCAACACCATTGGCAATGCTTTCCTGCCTGCTGCCGACAAGCTAGGCTCGGCGCTAACGAATGTGAGTTTTCTTTTTGGGGGCAATCTCGGCTTTGGCCCAAGCACCAATTTGCCCCAGGGCCGCATTGTGAACACCTGGCAAGCGCAGGACAACTGGAACTATGTTCTTGGCAAACACCAGCTTAAAGCGGGCATGAGCTACACTTTTCAACGTTCACCCAATATCTTCTTACCCAACTTCAATGGCCAATATCGGTTCCTCGATTGGAGATCCTTTTTTGCCAACGTTCCTAATCGTATTACCCTGGCCCAAGGCACTCCGAATCTCGATTTCCGCGAACACGATGTCTTCTTATATGCAAGTGACGATTGGAAGCTGGCCCAGAACCTGACGCTGAATTTCGGTTTGACCTGGAGCAAATTCAGCCAGCCAATCAACCTGTTGCACCAGATTACAACTGCCCGCGAAGCCAACGCGGCCAGCGCCTTCTGGAATCCCACGCTGCCGCTCTCGATTCGCACGAACCCCTCGATTCCATCGGTCAACGATAGTTTTGGCCCGGGTGTAGGCTTCGCCTACGCGCCCCAGTGGGGTGGATTTCTGACAGGACAGGGCAAGACAGTCATTCGCGGCGGATACCGCCTGCTCTACGATCCAAACTTCTATAACGTCTACGTGAATGCCGCAACCTCTGCGCCCGCAGTGTTTTTGCAGACCTTAGTTGGAGCCAAAGCCTTTGCGAATCCCTTGCCTGGCTTGCCCACTGGCGCCAATGTGCGCGCCCAACTCGCTTCCTCTCTTACTCCCGGCGTGTTTGACCCGCGCTCGTTCAGTCAAACTTTCGTGTCTCCAAATCTGAGGCCAGACCGGGTCCACACCTGGAGCCTGGGCACTCAACGTGAGATCACCAAGCAATCGGCCTTTGAAGTTCGTTATGTGGGCACCCACGGAAGTGATCTGTTGCAGTCCGTGAACGGTAATCCTTTTATAGCCGATCTGAAGCAAAGCTTTCCCAATCTGGTTCCTGCCGGACTCACACCTTGCCCGGCGGCCAATGCTCAGATTCCCCAGGCTATCGGCCGCGTGAACTGTAACCAGGGAGTCGTGCGGTTGCGTAATAACAGTGGCTTCTCCGATTACCACGGCCTGCAAACGGAATTCAGGGCCAGCAATCTCTTTGATCAACTGACCGTACGTGCAGGGTATACGTTCAGCAAAGCCTTGGACAACACGAGCGAGGTATTCTCAACGGGCAGTGCCGGCAATACGGTGGCATTCGCGCAGAACCCGCTACAGACGGGCGGCGCGGAGCGCTCCATCTCCGGGTTGAGCGTGCCGCACCAATTTACAGTGATGTTCCATGAGCAGTTGCCATTCTTCAAGAAGCAACAGGGACTTGCTGGTCATGTCTTGGGTGGCTGGTCGCTTTCCGGCAACTACATCTTGGCCTCGGGTCAGCCCTATACGGCCTCACAGATATTCGAAGCGATCCAAGGCGCACCAGGGAACTTCTATGACTCCGGGTTTGTTTTTTCGTTCCAGGGCAGCGACATCGCTCGACCCTTCTTTGGGAATCCGGCAGCTCCGGCCAACAGCGTCGGCATCTTTGCCGGCGATAGCTGCAACCTGTTTGGCGTGGGATGCAGCCTGCCGGCCAAACAGTTGATCAACATGGGCGCGGTCAACGGCCAGCCTGTGGTTCCTCTGACCAAGAATGATGTTCGCTTCATCGTCAACTCCGGTACTGCCCAAAACGTGTTTGGCACTCCCTATGGCAACGTGCCGCGCAACTCGTTGAGAGACGCGATTCAAAATGTCGCCAACTTCTCGATTTCGAAGCGGATAAAACTGGGCGAGCGGGCTGCATTTGAATTGCACGCCACTGCCCTCAACGTGTTCAATCACTACAACTTTTCGAGCATAGATCCATTCATTGACGACGCTGGTCTTACCGGATTCAACCTTGGCTTTGCGAACCCGGCACTGACCGACGCGCCAGGCCGGAAATTATTCATCGGAGGCAAGATCTCCTTTTAATCCAATCGTTCGCTATGAAGCCCGCCGGTTCGCGCTGGCGGGCTTCGATTCCGGCTACCGTTGATTTCTACTAACCTAAAAGGGGACTGATATGGGGATCATGCTCGGTATCATCGGCATTACCATCATTTTCACTCTTGGAGAATGGAGATGACCATGAGAAACATTTTGCGCGAATTGAAGCAATCTGAGTTCAGAAGCTTGGTCACATCGTCCGCGGCCTAGCTGCCAATCCCCTTCACGTGCGCAAAGTATTTCGTCGAGCAGACGGTGAAATAGCGGAGGGTGCAAGGGTTCCCCGCACTAGGGAAATAAACTCCAGGTTTGTCGGTTTGAGCCAAAAATTGACATCCAGCCCCGCATATTTTTCCAGCAGCACTGCGTTCATGACAATGATTTGGAATCTTCTGGTCATATCCACGGATCTGTCGAACGCATTCCGCGCTGTCCACGGTAATGACGATACCGATTTTCTCGAGCCATCCCTCTGCATACAGACTGGCCGCCTGAGAGCCGCTCGTCCGCACGCACTTAAATTGTGCGCGGCGCAGAATCATCTCCCAAACGGAAAACTTGCCAGAATTGTCATCAAGCAACAAAACCTGCTTCGCCTCGGGGGGCGTCGCATCGCGGCCCTCGACGGGAAACTTGGTAGAAATGTGATCAAGCAATAAAACCTGCTTCGCCTCGGGAGACGTCGTATCGCGGTCCTCGCTTGTTGTAAATTTCCGAGATCCCTCGTTCGCGACCTCTTGCAAATTTGTGCTTGCGAAGTTACGAAGTTGCTTAAGGAACGAATCGAGGATATCCGAGATTTGGGGAGTGATTTTTTTTAGATCAGCGTAGGACGTAAAACCCGCTGCCAATGTGCCTATCCATTTGGCATCCCGTGAAGCCAGGGCAGACACCGCCGAGGTGAAAAATCCTTCGTCTGTAAGGAACTGCTGCGCACGCAAAGCTTCTTGATGAGACTCGAACCCCGCCCGTGCAACTTCGTCCCAGATGCGCGAAACCGCGTGAATCGCAGGCTGCTTCTCAAATACTACCTGGTAGATTGATTCCAACACTGGTGTTTTTGCCAGGCCCCCAATATCTCTGTCGAAGAGACCATCCGGCATCGGACGAGAGAGAAGTCTATTCATTATGAAATTCGCTACGTTGTAGTCTTGCAGAATCTTTTCGGCAGCGTCTCTTGCATGGTCACGCGCGGAGTCCGTGAGTTGTTCATCCCAGCCAGCCAGGCATAAGAAGAGCGCCGTATGCCGCCGCTCCTCAAATTGTAGGACGTTGCGGATTCTGTCTAGATAAAGATTCTTGCGCAGTTCCTTAAACTCGGCTCCGCTATTAAGGAGTAGCTGAATATCTCCCCAACGGCACTGCACTGGTCTTGGGGAACTATTGGAATACATGAAATACCCGCCAGCATCATCGAGATAAATCGCTTTTCCAAGCTGACCGGATACGTATGCCTGTTCAATCATAGGTCAATCCATTTTTTCCCAGAGACCGCGACAATTTCTCTCACAATGGCGGCCACCACTCTTTCCTCTTCATTGCCGGAATTCGGGATCGAGGCAACCGACTCAATTGCGTTTCCATCGAATGGGCCATAAATGTGGACCTCAATGAATTCATCGGATTGCCGTTCTGCGGTAGCGGAAAGAACAATCCCGGCAAAATCTGTGGTCTGTGTAGCTGCACTGACCCTGTTTCCAAGTTTAGCTACTGCAAGTCTATGCCTTTTTGGCCAGATGGTGCGATATCCTAATGGTACCTGCGCTTTAATTCGGCAATGCTTTTGTACAAAGGTAAACGAGTTCTCTTCCTAGAGAGTGCGTTTGAACAATAACGACGAAAGAAAAAAGGTAATGATCGCGAACACTCCAAGATACAGCAGGTCTTGCCAGATTGCCGCAAGTCCTACCCCCTTGAGCAAGACTGCCTTGAAGCCATGCACGGAGTAGCTAAACGGATCGATCTTGGCGATCCATTGCAGCCACTTTGGAAATGCGTGCGTCGGATAAATGGCGCCACTAGGGAAATAAAGCAAGGTGTTGAGAATGCCGAAGATCGCGCGAGGCACCAGCGGATCGTTGATGCGCACCATAATCAAGAACATCATGGAGACGAAGGCAAAAGAGGTGAATGCAATCAATAGCAGGAGCCACAACAGGTTTGCGGCGTGAAAAGTATTTCCCTCACCGGCGATCAACGAACCAATCACCGTGAGCACCACTCCGGCCCCCATGGCCTTGAATGCGCCGGCCACATTGAGCCCGGCTACCAATTCGAGTTTGGTGATAGGCGTGACCAGGTACCCCTCATGGACACCGCGGGCCTTGTCGTCGATATAAACAATGCCGCCGCCAATCATGACGCTCACAAACATGGCCAGCGTGATGGTGCCGGGCAGCAGGTACTTCATGTACTCGACGTAGGGATAAAGCTCCACCACCTGCAACTCGATCTGCTGAACAACCCGGGGTTGGATATCAGGCTGATTCAGAGCCTGCACTAACTGGGCCATGTTCTCTTCGAAGGTAGACGTCATGAAATTGTCGGTATTGTCGAGTACCAAACCGATCTTCGGCCGCGTGTGTTCGTAGACGTTGCGCGAAAACTCCGGTGGAATCACCAATCCGGCATTCAGAATCCCGGTGCGCACATCGCGAACCATCTGCGCTTCATCGGGGTAGAAAGTGGGATGGAAGGTGCGGGCATTGCTTTGTACCGATCTCAGCGCCTCGATCACACGGACTGCCTGGGGGCCGTTGTCGTTATCTACTACGCCAAGCTCAGCATCGCGAATCTTGCCGCCGAAGGCATTGCCCAGCACAATCAACTGCACCAGCGGAAAGACCATAGCTGCCAGCATCAGAGCCGGGGAGCGGAAAAACTTGCGCAGGTCGCGTTCCACAATGGCCGTCATGCGGGAGGTTTGAAAAAATGCCGCCATGAATCACTCCCAGTTCACTGGAGACTTGTATAGAGGCGCATCCACGATCTGGTCGCGCAACTGTCGCCCGGTGTAATGCACAAAAACATCATCTAGGGTAGTGCTTTGTACGGTGAGGGACTTCACCTGCACACCCGCGTGTACCGCTGTCTCAACCAACTCGGTGGTAGTGCGCGAGCCATCCTGGGTGAGAATGCGGTACATGTTTGCTGCCTCCGGCTGAACAGCAGTTACGCCGTTCAGCCTTCGCAACCTCTGCTCCCAATCATTGGGTGTGTTCAGGAATTGGGCCTCAATGACGCTAGAGCCGGGGATACTATTCTTGAGCGCCCTGGGAGTATCGAGCGCTACCAGCTTGCCGTGGTCCACGATGGCAATACGGTCGCAGAGCCGGTCAGCCTCGTCCATGTAGTGCGTGGTAATCAGCACCGTGAGATTGCGCTTCTCCTTGATGCTGGTGATCATCTCCCATACCGCCACGCGGGAGACCGGATCGAGGCCGGTTGTCGGCTCATCGAGAAAGAAAATGTTGGGCCGGTGCACCAGGCCGCGTGCGATTTCCAGGCGCCTGCGCATACCGCCGGAAAGGTTCTTGGCGGGAGCATCACGCCATTGGACCAGGTCCACGAGTTCCAGCAATTCCTCGATGGAGCGCTGGCGCTCTGCGGCCCCGATACCGTAGAGCTTGGAATAGATGCTCAAGTTTTCCCATACTGTCAGGTCGCCATCGCTGGTCATTGCCTGGGGAATAACGCCAATGTGGCGGCGCGCTTTATCGGGATCCTTGCGAACATCGAAGCCATCGACGATAGCGGTGCCGTCGGTGATTTCCAGCAGCGTAGTCATCATGCGGATGAGCGTGGACTTGCCAGCTCCATTCGGCCCAAGCAGTCCGAAGATCTCCGTTTCGCCTACGTCGAATGAAACTCCATCAACAGCCGTAAACTGGCCATAGCGTTTCACGATGTTGCGTACCTGAATGGCCTTCTCTGTCATCAGCTACCTTGTATCTTGGCGTTGGGTATCAGAACTTCCGCCGTCATGCCTGGAACCAGGGTCTTCTTACTGTTGTCTACTGCTACTTTTATGACAATGGCCTTGATGTCGCGCTTGCGGCGATTCACGTCGCGTTGCGTAGCAAAATCCGCCTCCGGCGCTTTGTAAATGACTTTGCCGGGAATCAGGTCGCCGGAGGGCAGCCGTACCTTGAGCTGATCCCCAAGTGCAAGGTGGCTCGCCTGAGTCTCGGGGATCGCCGCGCGTATCCAGGTATCGTTCAAATCGGTAATGACGGCAATGGGCTGTCCCAGGTTCACGACCTCGCCTTCGCGGGCTGCTCGGATCGTCACAATGCCGCCGATCGACGCTGTGACCTTGGTATAGCCGAGCCGGGCTTCCGCAGCCTCAAGTTGGGCCTGAGCGTTCAATGCCTGGGCCCGCGTGGAGGCCACTGTGCTCTGGGCTGCATGAGCTTGGTGCGTGCGGGCTTCCGCAGTGTTGAGATCAGCTTGGGCGGCGCGTACCTGGTCTTCAGCAGCATGTACGGCCGCTTGCTGAGCTTTGAGTAGTGCCGCCGATTGATCGGCTAATTGCTGCGAAGCCACACCTTGCCGCGCCAACTCGATGTTGCGCCGGGCATCGTCTTGTATCCGTTGGAGGTCGGCTTGCGCCTGGGAAAGCGTTGCCTGCGCCGCAAGCAGCCGTGCTCGCGCGTTGGCCACGCCACTGGATGTTTCGCCGATTGTCTGCTCTTCTGTGGCCCGAGTCTGAGCTACCTGCGACCGCAGGCTGGTGACCATGGCCTTCGCTGCCTGGCGCTCGGCAGTGAGCTCTTGCGAGTCAAGCACTGCGATTGTGTCACCCGGTTTTACCTGGTCACCTTCGTTGACAGCCAGGCGCTCCACACGTCCGGCAATTTTTGGACTGACCACGATCTGGTTGGCGTCTACGGTGCCAATCAACACCACATCGGAAGATTGGTCGGTAGAAAGAAAATAATATGCGGCTGCAATGATCAGCAGCACGCCCAGCAAAATGAAAAACCTGTTTCT
Source organism: Candidatus Angelobacter sp. (assembly GCA_035940535.1). GTDB lineage: Bacteria > Acidobacteriota > Terriglobia > Terriglobales > Acidobacteriaceae > Angelobacter. The sequence goes on along the minus strand of DASZEU010000367.1, from coordinate 5,510 downwards.
TGCGCTCACTTGTGCTTCCCCTTAGGCAGACTCTTGGGGCAAAACAGTGCTGCGGAAATAAAGTCGAGTACGGCGGCGCGCCGAGCGGCAATTCGTTCCGGCGAGAATGGATCCCCGGAACTCATCAATTGCTGGGCAGGCAGGCTGATGAAATAAAAAACAATCACGCCAAGTATCGAGGTAAGCGCTTGCGGCGGATCCACCCTTCGAAAATCACCGCTTTCACTGCCGCATTCGATCAGCTTCAGCAGCTTGGTGTAGACCGGACGCCCATGCCGCTCCATGATGCGGCTTATCAGGGAGAGTGAGTTTCTTCCGGTCCGCATGAATTCCCGCTGCACCAGCCGCGGATAAACCGGCGAGCTTGCGATGTAATCAAAATGGGTCTCGACGTAGGAGAGCACCTTCTCCCTGGAGCCGAGGTCCTCCCGATCCAGCACAGCGTTGACCCGAGAGTAGAGACCTGAAAAGACTTGCTCCAGCACGGCGCTATACAAACCTTCTTTGTCCTTGAAGTAGTAATAAAGGAGCGCCTTATTCACGCCAGCCGAGCGGGCAATTTCATCGGTCCTAGCTCCAGTCACGCCCTCATGCGCAAACTCTTCCAATGCAGCTTTTAGGATGGCGGCCCGAGTCTTCTCCGGCTCGCCCCGAGAGCCCGCGCGTCCAGCTTTGGAGAGTGAAGAAATCATTTAATTAACCAGTTAGTTAGATTATGAGACAGAAGACTGAGACATGCAAATCGGTGCCCATTCACGAATCTCCTAAGGGCCACTTTTGTTGCTTGCAGCTTGCAAAAAATGGATCCTCGAATATTGATCCGAATAAGATCTGACCTCACGACACGTGGTTTTATTTCCGTGCCTGTTCCTTTGCTTTCGCTTCGGTCCTTCCAGAAGTGGCCATTGACCCTCCCGCGAAACATGACTATATATGCTCTAGCATGATCGTACCGACAAGACGACTTCCCGAAAACCAGGCGCCTGTCATCATTTTGCCGCTGATGATAGCGCGATACTCGCCATCAAAGCTGATTGAAGTACTGCCTTTGTTTTGGTATCCAGTTTCACGAAAGCTCACCGCAAGTCGGTAGTCGTCACCTCTCGTAGCGTCAATCTGCGTCCAGATCACATCGCGGGACGACCACTCTTTGTAGACAGTGCCTTTGATAGTAGTGATCGTTCCTTCGCCTGGATACTCCATTCTTCCGTCAAAGGCTTCCGCGTTTATTTCATGTGCAATGACTAGTCGCAGAGGTCGTGTCTGGTTGTAATAGCCAGCCCATTCGCCGCTTGGATCAGCCTGGTGTGAAATTGCACCTGCGGAATCTTGGCGTGAGAAAGTATCGGAGGGGGTGGTGGCAAGAGGAAATTTGCCGATCTTTGCAGCAAGTTCGTAGACGAACGCGCTTAGATCAAGATCAACCTGGCTGTCGTTTCCAACGGAAAGCGACCGACCTTCGACTGGTCTTGCTTGTAATCTCGACAACGCCCCCTCGAGTCTCCATGCACAGGGTCGGACAATCAGCGGCCAAATATCCATTCCCTTTGCAGCATGTTTAACAATGCGCGGTATCTCGTCCTTCCACACGTATTCAGCGGCAAGGAAAGCTGGACTGACTAGCAGCACAGCAACTTTTGCCGTTGTGAGTGCAGTCTCGATTTCTTGTTCCCATGCCGCTCCTGTCTCAATCCGCTGGTCTGACCAGATGTCGACAAGGCCACTACGCTCGAGGACAGCTGTATGCTGCAAGAACCTATGTAGCCAGTCCCTGTCCTTGTGACTATAACTGACAAAAATCTTCGTTCGTGCCATCTTAACCTCGTTCAGCCGCTAGTGTATTTCAAAAATACTTTCGACAGGTAATCTTGCTGAAAGCAATCGTTTGATCGTGTAATAGACTATGGTATATACTAATCTTAAAACTTCGGGAGGGTAGATGGCACGCACGGCAAAGTTGTTTCGTAACGGTCGGAGCCAGGCAGTTCGCCTGCCTGCAGAATTTCGTTTTGAAGGCAGCGAGGTCTTCGTTCGACAAGATCCTGCGACCGGGGATGTGGTTCTGTCGCGACGGCCGGACTCTTGGAAGAGCTTCTTTGACCTCACCGATCATGTGGAGATACCGAAGGACTTCCTAACCAAACGCGGCGACGAGGTTCCCCAGAAGCGTGAGTTATTGTGATGGTGCGCCAGTATCTGTTGGATACCAATACTGCGAGTTACATCATCAAAGGAAATATTCCAGCCGTTCGCCGGCGGCTGCTGCAGGTTCGCATGGCTCAGGTTGGCGTCTCCACGGTCACCGAAGGCGAGTTGCGATATGGCGTAGCACGGCGACAAGGCGCGACACAGTTGCAGAAGATCGTTGAAGAGTTCTTGCTTCGGGTAACGATCGTGCCGTGGGATTCGGGAGCCGCCGGGCAGTACGGGTATCTTCGTGCCGATCTTGAGCGACTGGGGCAGCCAATGGGGAACCTTGACATCATGATCGGCGCTCAAGCCTTATCTTTGGACGCGATTCTTGTATCGAATGATCGCGCGTTTTCACGGATCAAGAAACTGAAAGTCGAAGACTGGACCATTTAGCATCTGTACATCCTTCTTTTGGGCATTATCAAAAGAATCACAGTATGGACCTGACAATTCAGATTCCGGACGATCTGGCGCAGCGGCTGAGTGCTGTTGGGGGTGATTTGTCGCGGCGTGCCTTGGAAGCCCTGGCGCTGGAGGAGTACAAGATTGGGCATCTCAACAGTGCCGAGTTGCGGCGGTTGCTCGGGTTCAATACACGTATCGCGTTAGACGAATTTCTCAAAGCTCATGGAGTTTTCCTAGACTACACCTTAGCTGATCTTGAACAAGAACGGCACGATCTGCACCGCTTAGGATTGTAAGCATCTCCTCCGTGGAATTAGCGAATCGAGCATCGCCGAGTTGCCTCTGAATCTGACGGGGAATATTTACACATTTCGGGGTCCTTCGCTCCGCTCAGGATGACTGCGCGTTTTAAATGGAGAAATTGATGTTCAGCCAACAAAAGGTAAGTGGCATTTCGCTGAAGCCCTGTACTACGGCGTCGAAACCCATCGATTTGTTAAAATATAAGTTTACCCTCTATGATTCGCATCACACCAGGAACCGTGAATGCCTGAAACCATGCTGGCTGTTGTAAAGCCGGAAGCTGCGCCGGGTGCAGATGTCCGGCAGATGCCGCGTCCGCAGATTGGTCCCGATGATGTTTTGGTCAAAGTGAAAGTAGCTTCGGTTTGCGGCACCGACCTGCATATCTACAACTGGGACAACTGGGCGCAGAACCGGATCAAGCCTCCACTAATTCCTGGGCATGAATTTTGTGGTCATGTAACCGCCATCGGCAAAAATGTAACTACAGTCAAAGAAGGCGATTTCGTCTCCGCGGAGATGCATGTCGCCTGCGGCAAGTGTTACCAGTGCCGCACCGGCGAAGCCCACATCTGCCAGCACGTCAAGATCATCGGCGTGGATGCCGATGGAGCTTTCGCCGAGTACGTAAAAATTCCAGAATCGAATATCTGGAAGATTGATCCCAGCATTCCTGCCGATTATGCCAGCGTTCTCGATCCCTTGGGCAACGCTGTCCACACTGTGCTTGCTGGTGAGATCGCGGCCAAGACGGTGGCTGTTGTGGGTTGTGGCCCCATCGGACTTTTTTCCATCGCTGTGGCCCGCGCTTGCGGTGCGACTCAGGTGTTCGCGCTGGAGGTCAATGAGCATCGGCGCAGCCTGGCAAAGCAGATGAAAGCCGATTTCGTTCTGGACCCGGCCACTGAGAATGTATACGAAAAGGTAATGGCCGCCACCGATGGAATTGGCGTGGATGTAATGTTGGAGATGTCGGGTAAGTCCGACGCCATTCGCTTAGGTTTCAAGATACTGCGTCTGGGTGGCCGCGTTTCTTTGCTCGGTATTCCCTCCAAGCCAGTGGAATTCAACCTGGCGGATGATTTCATCTTCAAGGGCGCAGTCGTTCAGGGGATCAATGGACGGCTCATGTATAAAACTTGGTACCAGATGAACGCGCTGCTCAAGGCCGGTAAGCTTGACCTGGGGCCAGCCATTACCGACCGCATGTCGATGGCTGATTTCGGCAAAGGCATGGAACGGCTCAAGACTGGCGCAGCCAGCAAGATTTTGCTTTACCCAAACGGAACCGACAAAGAATTTTAAATTTTGCAATTTCAAATTTGAAATTTTAAATCGCAAGAACCAGAATGACAGAGTGCTAGTTCCGCACTGCTATTGTGAAGGGATCTAACCATGACGACCATTGTTTCTCGTCCGCAGCTTTCTTATCTTGGCGATCAACTCAACGAACTGCGAAAGAAAGGAACGAACTTCACACTGCGCGTGCTTCAGGATGCGCAGGCGCCGGAGTGTACCTTTGATGGCAAGCGGGTCATCAACCTGGCGTCCAATAACTATCTCGGCCTGACCACCCATCCTAAGCTGCGCGAAGCCGCCTTGGAAGCCACTCGCAAATTCGGCGTAGGTTCCGGGGCTGTTCGTACTGTCTCTGGCACCATGACCATTCATATCGAGTTGGAAGAGAAGATTGCGCGCTTCAAGAATGTTGAAGCTTGCGTGGTCTTCCAGTCAGGATTTACCGCCAATGCGGGTACGGTCTCTGCCATCCTTGGGAAAGGGGATTTCATCATCTCCGATGAGTTGAATCATGCCAGCATCATCGATGGCGCGCGCCTATCGAAGGCGACCATCAAGATCTTTCGCCACAAAGATGTCACCCACGCCGAAGAGTTGCTGAAAGAAGTGGCCAGCGAGCCAGGACGCAAGCTGATCATCACCGATGGCGTCTTTTCCATGGATGGGGACATCGGTCCCCTTCCTGCTTTATGCGATCTTGCCGAAAAATATGGCGCCATCATGATGGTCGATGACGCGCACTCCTCAGGAATCTTGGGCCGCAATGGCCGTGGAACCATCGATCATTACAATGTTCATGGGCGCGTGGATGTCCAGGTAGGAACGTTGTCCAAAGCCATTGGCGTTATGGGGGGATATGTCTGCGGCTCGCGCGACCTGATTGAGTTCCTCTACAACCGCGGACGTCCGTTTCTGTTCTCAACTTCTCATCCACCTTCAGTCACGGCGGCATGTATCGCCGCGTTCGATGTCTTGGAGCAAGAGCCTGCGTTAATTGAGAAGCTTTGGGACAATACTCGCTTTTTCAAGAAAGAATTGGGCACATTGGGATTCAATGTTGGTGGCGTGAACACTCCAGCCAGCGAGACGCCTATCACTCCCATCATCGTCGGAGAAGGACGCCTGGCCATGGAGTTCAGCCGCGAGTTGTTTAACGAGGGAGTGTTTACTCCTGGCATCGCATTTCCGGTGGTACCGGAAGGAAAGGCGCGCCTGCGGACGATCATGACTGCAACCCACACTAAAGACCAGCTCACTCGGGCTTTGGAAATCTTGAAGAGGGTAGGGAAGCGAATGGGGATTCTGTCGTA
>DASZEU010000366.1:0-2964 GCA_035940535.1 Candidatus Angelobacter sp. | reverse complement strand
CGTCAGCGAGGAGCAAAAGTACATACAGCCGCTGCTTGAACAACTTGCACAAAATCGAAAAGCGCTGACGATGGCCACCGAGGCCAAGCCTTCCAACGATAGCAAGATTCGAAAATTAGCCAGTGAACAGTCGCATATCCTAGAGCGGCTGATTCTTGCCAATTCACGGCTACAGCGTGACATTTCAGAGGCTCTGACTGTCGAACAGCGCAAAAAACTTGGTGGACCGGGGCAAGACATCACGAACGTAACAGAGCGGCTGTTTGCACAGCGGTAATCATCTGGCCCCTCAGGTGCCCATGTTCAAAGATCGTGGAGGCGTTGTCATGACCAGGAACCTTCAAAGCGAGATTGCCGAGCTCGAGAAGCTGAAAGGTGTAAGCATCGGAACGACTCCTGACGACGAGGAATTTCTGATTTTCAGTTACTACGAGAAAACCGCTAAGTCGAAAGCCCTTCCAGGGATATTCTGGGGAGTCGTTACAGCGGTGTTCTGCCTTTGCGGATTGCTGGTTTGGTGGTTGGTGGGATGAACACGAAGCAGTTTTCCATTACCAGGGTTGCACAGTTGCAGCCGGAGTTATGCAACTGTGCTTACTCCTTTGCCATGTGCTACTTTCCCGCGCTTTATCGCAGAAGCTTGTACTTCAACCAGGTAGTCTCTGCCTTCCCAACGTTCCTCTTCCAGCCATAGAAATGTGAACTTCACTGAACCCTGCTCTACCGGCAATGGAATATCTACATAGTCGATGCCAACTCCTGTGGCGTTGGACGGCGTATCGGTTGAATGTATCCGCAACAGAGTGCCGCCAGTAACGGTCTGCACCTGACGATTGAATTTCCAAATCTCAATCTCTCTGCGTTCTCTTCTTTCGTTAGTTCTGGTGCGGGTCTCCAAGAATGGTCCTGTGAACTTTGTAGCGCCCTTGCCTCTCGTGATTGGTCACTTCAAATCCGAGCGCAGCCTCGGAAATGCAATCTATTTCGCAGAAGAAATTCCGGCGTGCATCGTGGAAAAAGGTTTCGCCGTCCGTAAAGAGGAATTGAAGATCGCGTATCTGGGGCGTATCAATGGTGGGGTAATAGACCTCGGTGAGCCAACCGCGATTTTTGTGCCGTGCGTCCAGCGGGGTTCGATTCCCGGCCCACCTGGAGCGGCGTGCCAATTTGGAGACTTCGATGTCTGCTTCCGCTGTACGCCTGTGGATCTTGCGGTCGCGCCGGCAACAGGCCGTTGCCCGTTCAATTCGTTGGTTTGCATATTGTAGCTACTGCCAAATTGTCAGCGCCTGCATCAACAATCTCGCCTGTGCAAGTTGTGCCTGGCGATCCTGGTGGTGGTTGGCTTCATAAATCTCGCAAGGCATGACCCGGCTGACGGCATCCGCGCAGTCCTGGCACAGAAGCAAGCCGGGCTCGCGGCGCTGCGCTTTTTTGCATAGCTCGCAGCTTGGTTCTTCGCTTGTCATGCTCGCTCCAGTTTGGCTTCCACCCGCCACACCAAGAGCGGTGCGCCGGGGGCCCAAGTTATGCTGTGAGGGAGATTCGGATCGATCCTCTGCCGAAATCACCCCTCACTGCGACCGTGCAGTTGACCTTGAGGGATCGTGCCGCTGTGTTTCCCTTCGTTGTCGACTCGAGTTAGAACCGGAATACGATTCCGGCGGAAGGCTGGGCAACGTGTGTCCAGGAGTCTGAATTCAGACCAGCCACGTTGAAATTGGGCGCCTGGTAGACAAAACCGCGATACTCGCCGCGAAGTGCCACGTGTTTCGTAAGGGGATAATCGGCGCCGCCACCATAAAGGAACGTGCCCCGAGTCTCGGTCGATGCGCCAAACAGAGCCGCGCCATCATTGTTGGTTGGATCAAAAACCAGCACGCCACCGCCAGCCAGCACAAATGGCCGGAAACGGAGAAACTGCGGCAGCTTGACGACCGCGGCGCCTGTGATCTCATGCACGTTGGACTGTACGCGCACGGATCCTACTCCCGATGCGTAGAGCTGCGTGTTGCGCGAGAAGCCGTAATCGCCCTCGGCTGCAAGCCAGTGATTGATGTTGTAGCGGTAGCCCACCAGGAACCCGCCGCTCTGGGTGGCCCCGTTCTGAATCCCATTTCCATTGCTGTCCTTGGTGAAAAATCCGGTCCCCTGGATGCTGATCTCGGATCTTATCTCTTGCGCAAATGCACTCAGGCATAACAGTGACGCAGAAGCAATGAATGCCAGTGCCGCACGCTTGATCACGTAACCACTCAACTTCATAGATATGGTCTCCTTCTAGAATTCCTCTCCGTCTCGGGAGTCTTTCCAGGCACAATAAAGGCAACTTTTATGCCAAAATGATTTCCTGGTAAGTGCGTGGAAACACATAGAGAGCGATAGGGATGATCAAAAAGAAAGGGTGTCGAAGTTGACAGTGTCGATTGCTCTGCCGACACTTCCGTCCATTAACTGTAAATGGGAGAGTCAGAAGCTAGAAAGTAAGCCACTTCTACGAGTAGCCGACTTCTCGTCCAAGTGATTTAGTCCCCGACAGGACTACTCCAAGCCAGATCCGTACACACGTGCGCGTTTCACAGGACCAATGTCCGGCCGGCTCAAATCCTTGCTTGATGAGCGCGTTGGCCTCAAGGCGGCAGCTGAGCCAAAGGGTCATTTATCCGGTAAGGCTACGATTCGGCCAGGTGACGAGAGCGCGATTGAACTAAGCCTCCGCAGCCACCCCTGGTTGGGGTTGCAGGGATGGACCTGCGTTTGCTTTGCGTTCATTATCTCGCGCATGACGATCATCCAGGCTTCAACTTCTTATTTCGTCTGCGTCAGCCCCGCAATAACCGCAGCAAGTTTATCGAGTATCTGGTTCCAGCCCTCCATTTGACCGCTATTTTTCGCGCTCTCCATGGGTTCATTTCCAATGAAGGTAAGTTTCGTCTGGCCGTTTCCGAGATCCTCAAAGATGGT
>DASZEU010000365.1:0-32337 GCA_035940535.1 Candidatus Angelobacter sp. | reverse complement strand
CGGTTGTCCATCCATGCCAGCAGTGAAGGCACGCCGGACAGGTCTACCAGCACTCCTCCAAGATCAAACAGCACGACACGAATGGAATCGGAAGGAGTTGTCATCTTGGTTGGACGCAATTTCTGTATCTCATTTGAGTTGATTGTAGTGGCCCGAACCGGAACTAATGCCCTCGGTCAGGCGGCTGAGAATATGGTATTGCGTGTGGACATCCCAGAACTTACCCGTATATTTCAGAGCCACGGGAAATCCGGCGCTGCTTGCGATTCCAATAATCAACGATTCTATCTTCGATTCTTTTGATCCAGATACTGAACCAATGGTCTTGTCCAAGATGGAGCGGCAGAGGAAACCACGCTCGCCTTGTGGGTCCTCTCCATCCCATTTTCCTGTAACGCACGAGAGCGCAAGCTCAGTGGTCAGTCCGGCCTCCAGCTCTTTTCCCAGCTTCTTGTCCTGTGACTTGAGGTTCCAACCCTTGGCGAACTCAACGGCGGCTTTGGCTTCACCGCTCTCCTCGATTTTTTTGATCCATTCGCTGCTGGCGGCCACTGCGGTGTTGAACGCCAATTGCTGGTGAGCTAGCGCAGATGCCGGATCGTTGTCGTGTGCGGGAACGGGTCCGGCATCGTGGTACTTCGCCTGAAAGAGCGATGGCGCGCCTGCCGTTTCAAACTCCTTATACATCAAGCGCGAATTATCGTGGTTCATGTGCGTGTGAGTGTTCAATGCGCCTGCAATCGGAGGATAGATGCCAGTCTTCACTCGAAAGGGCCACTTCTCCGGGGAGCCAGCCTTTTCGCGAAATTCAAACCATGTGGGCGCGCGATACTCGCCAGAAGCTGACGAAAGCCGAACCAGCTTCACCGATGTTTTATTGAAATCGTTGTGAATCCAATCGGAGTGACTGTAGAAATCCTGAATAGCGTGAAGCGATGCCCCCAGGGTGACCAGAACCAGCGCTTTGCGCGTCCGATTGTCAGCACCCGGTACCTTATTGTAGAAAGCCAGCGTCGCCTGCGTATTGCTGAGCAGCCGATTGAAAACGTAATCGAATTTAGAATTGCTGTTGAGTTCGTCGAAGAGGTTGTCGAAGTGCAAGAAGACGGCAGAGTCGCGGTCCTGTCCGTTGTTTGCGACATACTGGTTGAGCGCTTCCAATCCACCGGTTGGAAGACGGCTCGACGCCAGGTCCGCCACAGGTCCAAAGAAGTCAGGAGAAAAATTGCCCAACTGCATGATCTTCCGGGCATCGTCGCTGAACCCAAAATCGTTCGCTGCCTGGCGCGTAGCTTCCGAGTGCCAGAAGCTGTCAAACCCGCTGGCGGGTGAGGCGAGCACTGCACACAGCATGAGCAGCACAACAAGTTTTCGCAACATGGCTGGATTCTCAGTTGTAGTGTAGCAAACCCAAACCCACCATGGAGACACGGATCAGAGGACTCACCGCAGAGGGCGCGAAGAGCGCAGAGGACCGCAGAGAGATTTAGATGCCACTATCCGTCTTGCTTGCGGAGTTCCTGGAGCATCATTTAGATTTAGCAACCAATTCACGTCTGATTTCATGATATGCAACATGGGGTCTTGACCAACGCCCCTGTGTGCTTGTGAGGAACTAATATGATTTTGAGTTTTACACGCCTGCGCTTCAAGACTGTTTTACCGCTTGGTTGCTTGTTTTCGATTTTCTGCTTTGTGGTCCAAACGTGGTCCCAGGAATCTGCTCCTCCTGTCGATGTCAAAGCCCTTTATCAGAAGACCGAGGCCCAGGTACCGATGCGAGATGGCGTGAAGCTCTTTGTTTCAATCTACGTTCCTCGGGATACCAGCAAGCATTATCCCATCCTGATGCAGCGTACCCCTTACAGCGCGGCACCTTATGGCCCGGACGCCTATAGAAATTCTGTCGGGCCTTCGCAAACATTGGCGCGTGAAGGATACATCTTTGCTTATTGCGATGTTCGCGGCCGCTGGATGTCGGAGGGTGAATTCAGCAATATGCGGCCTATGCTCAATCAAGCTTCGCAATCGCCGCAGCAGATTGACGAGGCTACCGACACTTACGACACCATCGAGTGGCTGCTGAAAAATGTGCAGCCTAACAACGGGCGGGTCGGCATTTGGGGAATTTCTTATCCAGGTTTTTATGCGGCGGCCGCGACCGTGCGCGCCCATCCGGCACTCAAGGCGGCCTCGCCTCAAGCGCCCATTGCCGATTGGTTTGTGGGCGACGATATGCATCACAACGGCGCCTTATACTTGCTTGACGACTTTGCCTTCTTTTCTACATTTGGCCGGCCTCGGCCCCAGCCAACCACGCAAGGCCCCCCGCGATTCGATTTTGGGGTTAGGGATGCATATCGCTTTTTCCTGGAAATGGGTCCCCTGCCCAATGCCGACAAGAAATACCTTAAAGGAGATGTTGCCTTTTGGAATGAGCAAATGCAGCATCCGAATTACGACGAATTCTGGCGCTCACGCAACCTACTGCCCCATTTGCAGAACGTAACTCCCGCCGTGATGCTCGTGGGCGGACTCTTCGATGCGGAAGATTGGTATGGCCCCACGCATATCTATCAGCAGATAAAAAAAGCGAGCCCGGCCACGCACCAAAGCTTTGTATTTGGCCCGTGGTGCCACGGTTGCTGGGCGCGACCGGACTACAAGTCCCTGGGCGATATCAACTTTGGTTCGAGTCCTTCGCAGTTCTTCCAAGAGCAGATCGAGGCCAAATTCTTCAACTACTACTTGAAGGATGAAGGAAGCAATGACCTTCCTGCGATCTACGCTTTTCGCACCGGCTTGAACGACTGGAAGAAATACGATCAGTGGCCGCCGGCCAACACTCAGTCGAAGAAGCTGTTTCTTAAACCAGGTGGCAAGCTGGACTTCGCTGCTCCCACAGCCGGGCAGCAATATGATGAGTTTGTGAGCGATCCTGCCCATCCGGTGCCTTACACCAACCGCGTATCGATTGCGCGCGGTGTTACGTATATGACAGAAGACCAACGGTTCACCGCGCGGCGTCCCGACGTGCTGACGTACACGTCAGAAACCCTCAAGGAAGACTTGACCATCGCTGGCCCAATTAAGGCAAACCTGTTTGTGTCGACCAGTGGAACCGATGCCGACTGGGTGGTTAAAGTGATCGATGTTTTTCCCGACGATACACCCGAACCGGCGGCTGCGGGTCAGGGCGGCAACCGTCCGCAGCCCCAGGCTCCGGGCACTTGGCCGGCGCCCCCACTCGCGGGTTACGAGATGCTGGTGCGTGGTGATGTGATGCGGTCACGCTTTCGCAACAGCTTGGAGCGCCCGGAAGCTATGGTTCCCAACGAAGTCACTCCCATCAGCTATACGCTCTGGGACGTGCACCACACCTTCCGCAAAGGCCACCGCATCATGGTGCAGGTACAGAGCAGTTGGTTCCCACTGGTCGACCGGAACCCGCAAAAGTTTGTGAACATCTACACGGCCCAGGAAAGCGATTTCCAAAAGGCCGTGCACCATATTTACCACACACCCCAAAATGCCACGAACCTGGAAGTGATGGTGTTGCCAGAATAACCATGGCAATTCTGGCAATCATTACTTGTTGATGTCTTCTTTGGCTTCCAAACGCTTAACCAGACCTTCGATTCCTGGCTTGATCGGATCGGGAGCGGTAGCGACGGCGAGCTTCATCTCTTTCACAGCGTTGTCAAAATTCTTTTGCGCGCAAGCGATTCTCGCAGCCTCGCCATGTGAGTACCATTCATTCGGATATTTCTTCATGTTAGCGCGAAAGACTTCAAATGCCTGGTCCTGGCGCCCTTGGACCATCAGTTGGCGGCCATAGGTATGGACTTGCAATCCGCTGCCGCTAGCCAGGGCCTCGGTGCGTATTTTGGCGGCCTCGTCTTTTCTCGATAATGCATCCAGAACCTGCGATTTGGTCATCAGGTTTTCGAAGCGCTTTTCCAACTGAATCGAATGATCTGAGTCGTTCAGGGCTTCTTCCAGATTGGTCTTGCTATCGAGGAAATAATTGGCTGCTTCGTTCCAGGACTGCCACTCATATTGAGCCCGGCCCCGTAGCTGGTTGTGCAAACTTTGTTTTACGATTTCTTTGGTGTCGGCTTCTACTTTGAAGGGTACTGCCACTTTATCCCAGCGAAGGGTCACGGTTGCGGAGCCAGGCTTTACATCATCGAAGTCATAGGTGAGGGCTTCGTGGAATTCCGCCGGCTGCGGCTTGACGGTTACTCGCAGCGCGTCCTCAGCCTTGTCATAACTAAAGCTGCCCCAGGAACTTGCGTTTTTAGAGAAGATGACTGTCCACTCATTCTCTCCGGGAATCATGTGCAAGCCATAAACACCTTTTGCCAGGGGTTGGCCTTCAACCGAAACTGGATCGCTGAACTCAATGGTGGTGTTCTCGTTGGCTCCGGCACGCCAGACTTCACCGTAAGGAGCGATACCGCGGGTCCAGACCTTGCGTCCATTGACCACAGGGCGATGGTAGCGGATGGTGATGTTGGTGATTCCGACGCGCTGCATCACTGCGGCGCGCTGGCTGGCGCGGGGCAGATCGAGAAGCGCCGATTGCGCCTGCGAACGTGGTGTTCCTGCGAACAACGAGCCAACTAACAAAGCTACGCCCAATAGATTTCTACGCATAAGCATGTCTCCTATGTCGAGTGAAGGTGCAGAAATGATTGTGTCCCAAGGCTTGACGACCAGTTTAGACGAGAGGAATCGTGGAATGTTAGCAGGAGCGCGAGTCTCTAAAACCCTTTAAGCCCCGTCATTCTGAACGGAGCGCCGCGCAGAAGATACGTCATGCCCATCCTCTCTGCGGCGCTACAATCGGGATGACACATCGTAAAAGATTTCATGATCCATCCCAGAAAAGAATGTTTTCCAGCAACCGCGCAGGTGAAAGTAACAAGCGCCACGCAGTCGCCCTGCCAGTCTGGCGTTTCATCTTCACCGGTTCATGGGCTGGAACTATTTTCAACGGAATGTTCAAGGAAAACTTGTGCGGCAATGGTTCTCCCTTGCTATTGAGCGTGTCGCAGCTCAGGATTGCAGAAAGTTGGTGGTTTCCGGAAGAAAACTCAGCCGCGGCTGTTACTCGCACGGTGAGCACCAAGTCGCGTGTAGTCCACTCGATACCTGAAGGGGAGCAATCGATCTTATCGAAGTTGCGGCCCACTAAACGCGCCTGCAAGCCAGGCTGGGGCATGACCTCCAATTCAATCCTGCGCAGAGCAGGCTCACCTTTTACCTCCAGGGGTAGCCGGCATCCCTTGGTGCGCAAGTACAGCTTCATCTCGAAGCTGCTGCCCTGTCGTAGCGCGCTGTAAGAGGTCCATATCTGTTTTATTTTCAATTTGGGATTTGCCGAGCCAGCGAATCCAAGCAGCGGTGCCACAGCCATGACAACACCTCGTTTTCGAGAGCTTACGTTTAAAGACCCTACTCGTAGCTAAATTGTTCCCACAAGCGACAAAGAACGCCAGCCGCGCTTTGTCAGATGATGTCGTCGGAGCCGCCGCCCGTACGATTCTCCCGCAAACGAACTCTCAATCCAATGTACGTTCGAGCCCCCCATTTGTTGCATTAATTTTTATGAAAAAAGCAGAAGAAGAGCAATGCACAGCAGATTAACTGGAGATGAATTCCTGCTCAATCAGCTAAATCTGGTTGTATGAGGCAGAGAAGAGAAGCTTTGCGCGCTTATTTCCAGCCAAACGACATGGCGCAAGCTCATGTATTTCATATCGGGTGCTATTGAATTCTGTATCTATCCAAGAATGATGCTTCTGCAGGGACATCGTTTATTTAAAGACTTATTCGCTTTTGGGATCTATTTTAGAGGTCATGCTCATTTTCGCCACCGAGTTTGGTTGCTCCAAGTCATATCATCTCACTGAAAATTGAAGAAGCCAGTCTGGCCTTCGCGCATACGGTAGGCAACAAACTTCTCTTCTTCTTCGAATTGCAGATACGGATTGTATCTCAGCAGAAACGAAAGCTCCTTTCCTGGCTGGAGGCCATAAGAATGCGCCGGGAAAACCTTGGTGGCCGGGTAAACATCGGTTTTCAACCGCTGCAGGCTGTGGAAAAGCGATTTTGGATCAGAACCTTTGCCAAAGCACATTCCGCATCCTTCAATAAACAGCGTGTCTCCGGAAAACAGATTGTCTTCGATCAAATAACATACGCAGCCCATGGTGTGGCCCGGAGTGAGGATGGGGACAACCTTCATCTGTGCCGTGTGAAAAGGCTGTTCGGTGGTGATGGTCTTCAAGTTGTCGCATTGGAAGCTAAAGAAGTCGGAATCACGTTCCGACATCCACACTTCACAACCATATTTCTCCACCAGCGGCTTAACCAGGTCTATATGATCCTTGTGTCCGTGGGTCACCAGGACGGTCTTGAGGAGCACCTGGTGCAGGTCAAGAGCGTCCTCAAGTTTTGGGAGTTCCCAGGCCGGATCAATCACCAGCGCTTCGCCATGCCTGGGATCAAAAACCAGGTAGCTGAAGTTTTTCATCAGCATCGCCGGAAGCTGGCGCTGCATTTTGAGAGGAACGACTGTTAGGCCCATGTTCGATAAATGGTCAAAGTAATTTAGCAAGGATGCGGCTGAATCGTCCATATTAATAAATTGTTAAAGACTAAGGCATTTAGCGTTACAATGCCCCAACCCTTTTCGAGTATCAAGGCTCAACAGATATCAACAAAAGGGGAATAACGACTGCAAGGGTTTCGACAGTCAATGGAACGTCCCCCGTTTCAGCAACTGTCCAGCAGACTTTTGCGCTGGCGCGGGATTGGGCGCACCAAGTCGAAGTCACAACAATTCTCAACCAGATAACGAGGGGTACACCTCAGGAGGTCAGGATGAGTAAGCGTTATCCAGCGATAGCAGCCGTGGGTTGTCTATTGCTTCTCTGTAGCATGAATCTTTTCGGACAGGCGACCGCCAGCTCCGGTCTTCAGGGCACGATCATCGATAAAACCCAGGCCGCAGTTGCGGGCGCGAGCGTTACGATCACTAACAAGGCCACCGGCGAAACCCGCAGTACCAAAGCCGATGCCTCCGGTGAATACCGATTTACGCTGCTGCCGGCAGGTATCTACAACCTGAAAGTTAACGCGCCCAGCTTTTCCACCACCGAGGCCAGGGACGTTGAATTACTGGTGGGGAACACCAGCACCCAGAATTTTACGCTGAGTCCCGGCGCGGTCAATGAAACCGTGGAAGTCACGGCGGTCGCGCCCCTTGTGGACCAGGAAAAGACCGATGTTGGCTTGACCATCACTCCGGAGCAGGTGCAGGAACTGCCGTTGAACGGACGCGACTTTGGCAACCTGGCTTATCTCGCGCCCGGAGCTAAGCCGGTAGACTCTTATGATCCCACCAAAAACCGGATTTCCATTTTTGGGATTAACGGTTCCAGCGGCCGCAATGTCAATGTGACCGTGAACGGCGTGGACAACAAAGACAATACCGTGGGTGGCCCGGTGATGCAGCTTCCTCTGGAGGCAGTACAAGAGTTCAACATCAGCACCCAGCGTTTTTCTGCAGCCAATGGACGCAGCGAAGGCGCGGCCATCAACGTGATTACCAAGTCTGGGACGAACGCCTATCACGGCGCGGTCTATGGTTTCTTCCGCGACCAGGCATTGAATGCCAATGACTTCTTTTCCAAGCAAGCCGGTGCCGATACACCTCCTTATAGCCGTCAGCAATTCGGCGGGTCCTTCGGCGGGCCCATCGTCAAGGATCGCTTCTTTGGCTTTTTTGCCTATGAACGCCAGCGCGAGCACACCAGCCTGCCTGAGAGTCCGCAGACTTTTCAGGAACTCAGTTTGATCACCAATAGTGCCGCCTTGCAAGCGGGAGGATTAGGAACGCCCCAGATAGCTTCGGTTATTCCCACTCCATATTTCGACACGCGCTACAACGGACGCCTTGATTACCGGTTTAACGACCGGCACAGCGCCTATCTGAGCTATGCCTCCCAGGGAAACAACAGCCAGAACGACCAATCCGCCGGCAAGAGTGATTTGACCGCCGGCAACTTCACCACCAACCAGCTCCAGATTGCGAACCTGACGGTTTCGTCGATTCTCTCCAACAATGTCGTGAATCAGGCGACCTTGGGCTTCCAGTACTGGAACAACCTGATCAGCACCAATAGTTTCACGCCCACCATCACCTTCAGCAATCTGGGATTCAGTTACGGGACCAATACCAATGTTCCCCAGCAGTCCTTTCAGAGAAAGTTTCAGTTCAAGGATGATCTGAGCTTCGTGCACGGCCGCCACAGCTTCAAGACCGGATTCGACTATCTCTGGGAGCCGGTATTGGGTGGTTTCTTCGAGTTCAATCCCACTTTGGAAATTGATTTCACCGGCACTCCCAGCCAGATACTTGCCGATCCGCAGGGATTTGCCAAGCCTGGCCTGGTCCAAGGCATGTCGGCCACGGCGGGTGATCCGACCTTCATTATCGGAACCAAGATGTTCGGCCTCTATTTCCAGGATGACTGGAAACTTACCAACCGTTTGAGCCTGAACCTGGGCATGCGCTGGGACAAGGACTTCAACCTGATCGGAGGCACGGCCGTCGCTAACAGCCGCACTTTCCAGGAGCTGCGGACCATCAACAGTCCATTGGCGGCGAGCCTTCCTCACGACGACAACCTGGACTTCAGCCCACGCGTTGGCTTTGCCTTTGATATCACCGGCTCCGGCAAGCACCTGTTGCGCGGTGGTTATGGCATTTACTACGGCCAGGTGTTTGAGAATATCCCGCTGTTCATGATCCAGCAGCAAAACGCGACCATATTCCAGACCTCCTTCTCCATCAGCAATCCGACCGATATTGTTCCCGGCACTGGGATTCAGCTACAAAACTGGCACGTTGGGAACCCACTCCCGGTTCTTCCCGGGCCTTCCGCTAAGCTCAACCCTGGATCGGTGGGCCGCCTCATGGACCCCAATTACCGCAATCCATACTCGGAAACCTGGAATTTCGGGTATAGCTGGCAACTCAGCAAGAACTCGGTCATTGAAGCCGAATACGTACATGAACTTGGTGTCCATGAATCCAAAACGATCAACGTTGACCAGGCATTCGCAGGCGGTCCAAGGCCCCTTGACGCGGCGCTCATGGCTGCGGGACAACCGGTGCTTAGCCGTATTGACGATGAGCAGGCCATCGGCCGCTCTCGTTACGACGGCATGAACCTCAGCTATCGCCAGCGGATGTGGAAACACTTCAGCGTCAATGCCAACTACACCCTGGCCCGCGCCGTTGCCTACGCCGGCAATGCCGCGGCCTTCCGCAACCGTCCGACGATCTCTTCGCAGCCCTTCCGCCAGGCGGACTTTGGTCCGGTGCCCAATGACGAGCTCCATCACGTTACGATCAGCGCAATCGCCGATCTGCCGTATGGCATCCGCATTGCGCCGATCATGATCTTCGGTTCATCTCGTCCCTATAACCCGATTCTTGGCTACGATGCTCTCGGCGTCGGCGCTGGACGCGGCAATGAGCCGATCGTGGTGGACAACAGCAATCCCACTAATCTCACCAGGTATCAGGGTAAGGCGAATGCTGCCGCTGTCAGGACCTGCCTGGCCGCTAACACCTGCCGTGAAGTGGGGTTTGATGCCTTCCGGGGCGATCCCTTCTTCCAACTCGATACTCGCGTGAGCAAGATCATCAAGCTGGGTGAGCGGACCCGGCTGGAATTGCTGACTCAACTCTTCAACCTTACCAACCGGGCCAACTTCGGCAACAACTTCGACGGCAACGTGAATGACTTCTCCCCGAATCCAGCGAAGAACACGTTCATGCAGCCCATCGGTTACATCAACCCCAGCAGCACGGTCATCCCCCGTGCTTTCTCGGCTGAATTCGGTTTCCGCTTCAGCTTCTAAACCAAACGTAGTTTCAAACAGGCCGGCCTCAGAGCCGGCCTGTTTTTCTGTCAGGCATTTAACATAGATACTCTTATGCCTGGAACTCGACTAACAACGCCGCAAGTTGCCGCTCGTCTCGATCGCCTTCCGCCTTGCGGCTACCTGCGTGGCCTGGTTGCTCGAATCTCGGTGGGCGGATTTTTTGAACTCTATGACCTGTTCATGACTGGATACATTGCGGTGGGATTCATTCATGCGGGCATCTTCACTGCTACCACCTCCAACCCGTTGGATGTAAGCGGATTTGCCAGCTTTGTGGGCGCGGGTTTTGCCGGGATGTTTCTGGGGACGCTGGTGTTTAGCTGGTTCTCAGATCGCTATGGCCGGCGCGCCCTGTTTGCCTTGTCGCTGATCTGGTACTCCGCAGCCACGCTGGTAATGGCATTTATGAAGAGTGCCGTAGCCATCGATTTTTGGCGGTTTGTCTGCGGACTTGGCATTGGCGTGCAATTGGTCACCATCGCCTCCTATATCACGGAGATTACTCCCAGGAGTTCACGTGGGAGCTATATTGCGTTCTCGCAGTTCATCTCTTATTGCAGTGTGCCCTGTGTCGCCGCGATCTCGCTATTGGCAATCCCGCACAAGTTCCTGGGACTGGCCGGATGGAGATACGTTGCCATCGCCGGCGCGTTGGGCGCTCCCTGTGTATGGTTTCTGCGAAAGAGCTTGCCGGAATCTCCGCGCTGGCTGGAATTGCATGGCCGCGGTGAAGAAGCGGATGCGATCACCAGTGAAATCGAGCGACAGGTTTCGCTGGAGACGGGAAGCCCGCTGCCTCCACCCGATCAAACTGTTGAGGAGGTAGCCCCGCAACAGGGCGTGTGGACGGAAATATGGAGTCGCGCCTACTTCAGTCGCACGGCCATGCTTACCATCTTCAATGCCTTTCAGGCGATTGGTTTCTACGGATTCGCCGCCTGGATTCCCGTGTTGCTGGTGCATCAAGGCATTACCGTCACGCGGTCGCTGGCTTATGTCCTGATCATCGCTTTGGTAAATCCTCTGGGATCGCTGCTGGCCATGCGTTACGCTGATGTGCTAGAGCGGAAATGGCAACTCGTGTGCCTGGCCTTGACCATTGCCGCATGCGGAATGATTTGGTCGCGACAGCACACCACCTTGGGAATTATTGTGCTGGGGGTGATCATCACCTTGGCAAATTCCTGGTTCTCGTGCGCCTTGCATACGTATCAGGCGGAGCTTTATCCCACACGAATCCGCGCGCAGGCGGTTGGCTTTGTCTACAGTTGGAGCCGCTTCAGCTCAATTTTCGTGGGCTTCATTATTGCCCAAGCATTAAAAGCCTACGGCACAACCGGCGTCTTTGTGATCGTGGCCTCAGCCATGCTGATCGTGGCGATTGTAGTAGGCGGTTTTGGGCCAAACACCAACCGGATTCGGCTGGAACTGCTCTCGCAATAGAGAAACTTTTATTATTCCAAGGCATCGTTTTTCCGCACACTCTAAAGTCATACCCTGTTGCAAGACTTCACGCAAAATGATCCACTTGTCCAGACTTTCAAAAACGTGCATCACAACCGAAGTCTTAGTAAGCTATAAAAGCATATATGGCTCCAGACAATTCATTCGATATCGTTAGCAAAGTGGACCTGCAAGAGGTCTCCAACGCCATTCAGAATGCGCTGAAAGAAGTCCACACGCGTTTTGACCTCAAGGACAGCAAATCTAATATTCAGCTTGAGGGCAAAGAGGCCATCATCCTGAGTTCGGTGGACGAATACAAGCTCAAGGCGGTCAATGATATCCTGCAAACCAAACTGCACAAACGTGGCGTTCCCATTAAGGCCCTGTCTTATGAGACGGTGGAACCGGCGGCAGGATCAACGGTGCGACAGAAGATCACCATGCAGCAGGGCATCCCAACGGAGAAGGCCAAAGAGATTGTGAGAGTCATCAAGGACTCCAAGAAAAAGGTGCAGGCATCTATTCAGGGGGACACTGTCCGGGTAAGCGGCAAGGACCGTGATACCCTTCAGGAAATCATCTCGCTGTTGAAGCAAAAAGACTTTGGGATCGACATGCAGTTTACCAACTACAGAAATTAAAGGTTGCCATTGAGTTCATCAGCCACACCCTCGGCCAAAGAAGTCTTTGATCTGCTGCGTGATGATCTGGCAGCCATCGAACGTGAATTTGGCCGTGACACAGTTTCTTCGGTCCGCGCCATCACCGATATTGGCGAGCATCTGCGTGCCGGGGGAGGGAAGCGGCTTCGTCCAGCGTTGTTGCTGCTGGGCGCCAAACTCTTTCCCCACAGTGAACGCAGCGCGGTGCGGCTGGGCGCGGTGGTGGAGATCATTCACACGGCTACCCTGGTACACGATGACATCATCGACGAAGCCAAGACGCGCCGGGGACGTCCTTCGGCCA
Source organism: Candidatus Angelobacter sp. (assembly GCA_035940535.1). Taxonomy (GTDB): domain Bacteria; phylum Acidobacteriota; class Terriglobia; order Terriglobales; family Acidobacteriaceae; genus Angelobacter. The sequence continues at coordinate 19,959 of DASZEU010000365.1, read as the reverse complement.
ATACTCAGTGGGGCAATTCCAAATGCGTTTTGGCCGGTGACTGGCTCTACATGCAAGCCTTCAAAATCGCCGTAGAGGAGCGCAACTTCAAGATCCTCGATGTGCTGATTGACCTGACTCAGCAGATGGTGGAAGGCGAACTGCTCCAGATGGAGAAGCTGGGCAAGTGCATCAGCCTCGATGAACACTTCGACCTGATCTTCCGCAAAACAGCATGCCTGTTTTCCGTCTCTATGCGACTGGCATCGGTGCTGGGAAAAGCCACCGAGGAACAAGAAGAGCGCCTGGCAGAATATGGCCGCAACCTCGGCCTGGCATTTCAGATCGTCGATGATGTGCTCGACCTTACTGCCTCAGAAGAGGCTTTGGGCAAGCCGGTGGCCAGCGATCTGCGTGAAGGCAAGGTCACCATGGCGGTGATCCATGCGCTGGAGCGCTGCACCCCGGCGGAGCGCAAACTGGTTGAGACCGTCCTAGAAGAACGCGCCTTCCAAACCGTGCGGCACGAACAGATACTGGAAATGCTCACCCGCTACGGCTCCATCCAACATGCCTACGATGCCGCCGCCGAACGCGCTGACGCCGCCCGCCGCGCTATATGCTCTTTCCCTGACTCCGAGATCAAGCGTGCCCTGCTATTCGTGCCCGAGTTCGTGGTCGAGCGAAATAGCTGAGAAGAAATCAGCCACGAATTTGCGCGAATGAACAGGAATAAGCTGTGAACTCACCACGGCCACAGTACAGCAGAACCCAAACCCAAACCCAAACCCACCACGGAGGCACAGCGTAGAAGAGCCACAACCAAAGACCAAAACCCACCACGGAGGCGCGGAGACACGGAGAAGATTTGGAAAATCAGGAGAGAGAAGTCATCGAAGGCAGGTTCACGGGCGAACAAAAAGTGATGGAGCGGTATAAACAGATAACAAACTGAAAACAATGGAGTTCGAGATGCGCAGCAAAAAATTTGCGCAAAAAACGAAGAAATTTGAGATTAGTAATCATTAGTAATACAGAGTGGCGTGACCACAACCAAAAGCTCAACGCTGATGAACGCTGATTTGAACTGATTGGCGCTGATGGGTGCTAGTCCGGCGCCAAGCCTGACGAATGAAAATAGCCTACCGTTTCAACGGCGGGAAAGAAATTTGCGAGAAAAAACAAGATTTTGAAGCACGTCGTAGTACTGAGAAAGCACGGAGCAATGAGTTATTTGAATTCGTGTTTATTCGTGAAATTCGCGGCTAAATCCGGTTTTTCAGCGCTGATCAGCGTTCATCTGCGGCAAAAAGGGGTTTGAGTGTTCCTGTACTCCCGTCTATACTTTGCAGGAAGAGGTACTTGAGTGGCGTTTTCCACGGTTATTGTTGATGATGAACAGTTGGCGCTTGACGAGCTGAGTTATCTGCTCAAGTCGGTCGACGATGTAGAGATTATCGCCCAAGGTCACAACGGCCTCGAGGCCGTGAACTTGATCAAGGAGCACACGCCCGACATTGTCTTTCTCGATGTCCAGATGCCAGGCCTCGATGGCTTTGGCGTCATCAAAAAGCTGCTCGACCGCAAAGTTAGCTTGCCGCAAATCATCTTTGCCACGGCTTTTGATCAATATGCGGTGAAAGCCTTTGAAGTCAATGCCATCGATTACTTGCTCAAGCCTTTTGATAAGAAAAGGGTCAGCCAGGCCGTGGAAAAGGCCCGTAAGCGGATGCAGGCGAGTTCTGCCAGTACCGACAAGCTGGAAACCCTGGTTAAGATGCTGGAATCGCACCGGCCACAGAATTCCAAGGTCTTGCTACGCTCCGCCGGGCGATTGCTTTTAATCGATCAGAAAGACGTGTGTTACGCCTCCATCCAGGATGGCGTGATTAGCGTGGTCGCCACCAATTTGGAAGGCCAGTCGAACTGCCGAACCCTCGAAGAACTGCTCAGCGGCCTCGATGCTGATATGTTCTGGCGTGCCCACCGCTCATTTGTCGTGAACATCAACCGCATCAAGGAAGTGGTGCCCTGGTTCAAGAGCAGCTACCAACTCCGCATGGACGACAAAAAACAGAGCGAAATCCCCGTAAGCCGCGCCCAAACCAAGCGGTTGAGAGAGTTATTTGGGCTATAGTCAGCCTGCCAAGAAACTACCCAAAACAAAGAAACAGCCAAGAAGTGGCTGTTTGAAGCCCTTTTTCACCACATTTTTTGCTCACAGGCTTTCCAAGGAGGTGTTGGTGTCTAAAGTCGGTGGAATTACAACGGATAGGCAGTTGCAGGCATCCTATTGCAGTCTGTAAAACTTTGTTAGGAAAAGAGAACCCTTGCCCCAAGTTTTGGAACCCCAGCACCGCTCTGAACCGTCGCTCCAATCTGGAATAATTGCGCCCATCGCAAAAAAAGCGATTCTCTTTGCAGGGCTCACCGAGGCCCAGGTGATCGAAAAGGCGCAGGCTGGCGATGTATCTTGTTTTGAAGCGCTTTACAGCCGGCACAAACGTCGTGTCTTTTCACTGTGCCTGCGTATGGCCGGCGACTATGCTCAAGCGGAAGATTTCACGCAGGAGGTATTCCTCCAGCTCTATCGCAAGATTGCATTATTTCGCGGGGAATCCGCCTTTTCTACCTGGCTGCATCGTCTCTCGGTGAACGTAGTATTGATGCACTTCCGCAAGAAAGGCCTCCAGGAAGTTTCGCTGGAGGAGAGCATGGATCCGCAGTATGAGGGTGAACCAGCGAAAGAGTTTGGAACGAGCGATTCCAAGCTCCAAGGCTCCATTGACCGTCTGGCTCTCAACCGCGCCATTGACGACCTGCCACCCGGATATCGGATCATCTTCATACTTCATGATGTCGAGGGATACGAGCACAATGAGATTGCAGAGATGCTGGGATGTTCGATAGGGAACAGCAAGTCTCAGCTACATAAAGCCCGCATGAAGCTGCGGACCTTGCTCCGGGCGAGCGATGCGCAGAAGACGCAAATCTTGAGTTTTGAAAAACTAAAGATGGCAGCAGCTCTGGATGAGCTTGCGGCTTGAAAAATATCTCCTGGGCAGACGAACGCGTAGCATTGATCGAAGGAGTCGCTGTGGCCCTCGGTAACCAGGCGATTCACCAGGGCCAACGCATCATGTTCCCCGAGGACTTGCGACAGAAGGCTGGAATGTAGCCCCAGCCGCACGATCGTTCGGCGCCTCCGAAAGTTGCTGACACAACCATACTGCGGTATTCTGGCTTCTAGTCTTTGGGAGGAACTTCCACCCGTGACAATAAGGGTGCTCCTTGTTGATGACGAACAGGCCATTTTGGATGGGCTGTTGGAAGTCTTGCAGTCTGCTGGTTACGAAGTGCTTCCTGCTCTTTGTGGACAGGAGGTTCTCGACAAGATCGGCCAATTCTGCCCAGACATACTGCTTACAGACGTGCTGTTGCCAGGTATGAACGGGTTTGAATTGGCTTTGCTGGTGAAAGAAAAATTCCCTGGGTGTCGGCTCCTTCTATTTTCTGGACAGGCGGCCACAGCAATACTGGCACAGAGATTTGTCCCTACATTTACGGCCTTAGGATACCGCTTTGAACTTCTCCCTAAACCCCTGCACCCGACCGCACTTCTTGAAAGACTTGAGCAATCCTTGACCCAGATGGTCTAAAACCCAGGTGGCCTAAATCGAAGCCTTGCCAGGTGCACGCGGACTCCACCCTCTCAAGGCAACTTCTAAAGCCTGAGCGACATCTGCTTTGAGATAGTTTAGCTGCGTCGGGAATTTCCTTTTAAAGCCTTTTCTTGATTGAGTTAAGATTCTGACACATATCCCTGGCAAAACAACGTGTGGATTAGAATCATCTTGAACCTCCTCTCGTTAGCGAGGATTGGTTGGGAGTACGCGGAATGAGCACGATTGGGACACAACCTTCAGCCAGCGTCTTTTTGGATCGCGGCGCCAGTTGGGATGAGCGTCGCTCCCATGGACACAGCGTTCAGTTTTACGAAGACGACACTTTCCTCCTCGATGGACTGAGCCGATTTATCGGGGCAGCCATTTTAGGTGGCGATTCTGCCATTGTTATTGCTACGAAATCCCATAGAGAAGGACTCGTGCGGCGGTTGGCAAATGGGGGTTTGGATCTCAAGCCTGCCATCCAACAGGGCCGGTATCTCGCGCTTGATGCAGCCGAGACTTTATCCAAACTCATGGTGGATGGCTGGCCAGACGGAGAGCGGTTTTCACATCTTATAGGGACCCTAATTGCCCAACTCAGATCAGCAGCTCAGGCTGAACATTCGCGGGTGGCGGCCTTCGGGGAAATGGTGGCCTTGTTGTGGGCAGAGGGCAAACCGGACGCAGCTATTCGACTTGAACAGCTTTGGAATGATCTGGCCCAGGTGCATTCATTTCAACTGCATTGCGCTTACCCTATCAGTTTTTTTTCTCAAGAGAAAGATGGCGGGCTCGTACAAAAGATTTGCTCTGAACATTCTCATGTTGTACCCACAGAGGGTTACACAACCCTGGTTAGCGATGAGGAGCGGCGCCGCAATATTATCTTTTTGCAGCAAAAGGCACAGGCGCTTGAGACCGAGATTCTCGAACGCAAAAGGGTTCAGCAAGCGCTCCAAAGGCGAGAAACTGAACTGAGTGATTTCCTTGAGAACGCCGTTATTGGAATGCACTGGGTCGCCGCTGATGGCACGATCCTCTGGGCGAACAAAGCAGAATTGGATCTGCTGGGATACAAACGTGAAGAGTATGTCGGTCAGCACATCAGCAAATTTCATGCGGACAGGGATGCTATCGGTGACATCCTCGAACGTCTAACCCGGAATGAGGAATTGCATGGTTGCAAAGCGTCTTTAAGATGCAAAGACGGCTCAATTCGCCATGTGCGAATTCACTCTAACGTGTTCATGCAAGATGGCAAGTTCCAGCACACCCGTTGCTTTACCGTCGATATCACCGATCAAGCAAGAAGCGAACGGCGTATCGCTAGCCAGCACGCAATTACGCGGCTGCTTGCGGAAGCTAATTCATTTGCCGAGGTAGCAGACTCCATATTGCAGGTCATCTGTGGAGCGTCGGAATGTGACCTGGGGGCGGTTTGGCAAGTGGATGAGCAAACTCAGCATCTGCAATGCGTAAAGATTTGGCGGAGTCCGCAATCTGATTTCCCGGAATTTGAAAAACTTACCAGCTCGATTCGTTTTGAAAAAGGCGAAGGCCTGCCAGGCCGAATTTGGGCAACCGAACAGCCGGCTTGGATACCAAACGTCGCCGCCGATGACAATTTACCACGCCGATCCTTGGCCATAGCAGACGGGATCCACAGCGCCTTTGGGTTCCCAATCTGTACCAAAGAGGGTGTTCTTGGAGTCATTGAGTTCTACGCGCGGCAGATACGGATGCCGGATGGCGAATTCATGAATATGATGGCCGCAATTGGAAGTCAAATTGGGCAATTTATCGAACGGAAACAGGCAGACCAATTGCGATTGGAAAGCGAGAGGCGTATGCGGCTCGCTCAGCAAGTCGCCGGCATAGGCACCTTTGAATTGAACATTGAAACAAATGTGAATCGATGGACGCCGGAACTGGAAGCGATGCATGGTCTTCAACCCGGTGGATTTGCCGGCACGCAAACTGCCTGGGAGGAATTGCTTCATCCTGACGACAGAAGCGAGGCAATGAAGCAGGTGGCCGCAGGGTTTGAGACCGCGGGCCCTGTGCAAGGCGAATGGCGAGTGGTGTGGCCCGATGGAAGTGTGCACTGGATAGCCGGGAAGTGGCAGGTCTTTAAAGACGATTCCGGAAGGCCGCTGCGGGTGACCGGCGTTAATATCGACATCACGGAGCAGAAACGGTCTGAGGAAGCCTCGTTGCAATTGGCAGCCATTGTCGAGTCTGCGGATGACGCCATTGTCAGCAAAGACTTGAATGGCATAGTGGCCAGTTGGAACAGGGCCGCCGAACGCATCTTCGGTTACCGGGCGGAAGAAATCGTAGGCCGCTCAATTCTCCTGATTATCCCGCCGGAGTTGCAGGATCAAGAACCTAAGATCCTGGCAAAGCTAAGGGCCGGGGAACGAATCGAACACTTCGAGACTGTGCGTTGTACAAAATACGGAGAGCGGCTGAATGTCGCGCTGACCATCTCGCCGGTCAAGGACCAAAGGGGAAAGATCATTGGCGTGGCCAAGATTGCGCGTAACATTACGCAGCAAAAGAAACTCGAAGAAGCGCTCCGCACTACTGAAAAATTAGCCGCGGTGGGCCGCCTGGCAGCCACCATCGCTCATGAAATCAATAACCCCTTGGAAGCCGTGACCAACTTCATCTACTTAGCCAAACAGCAGCCTGAACTGCCCGACAAGCTTAGAAACTACCTGGAGCGCGCCGATAAGGAGTTAGGGCGTGTTTCCCATATTGCGCAGCAGACCCTGGGTTTCTACAGAGATAATTCCCGGCCTGTAGAAGTCGTTGTTGCCAACGCTGTTGAGGATGTCTTGACCGTCTACGAAAGCCGACTTAAATACAAAGGATTGAAAATCGAAAAGAGAATCCAGCCGGGCCTGGCGGTCTGCACCTTGCAGGGCGAGTTAAAACAGATTCTGTCGAATCTGATAGCAAATGCCATCGACGCTTCCAAAGAAGGCGGAAGGATTCTGATCAGCGGGCGAGCTTCACGGCATTTTCAATCAGGCCACCACGGCATTCGCATCACTGTAGCCGATGATGGCACTGGTATTGCGCGTGAATACAGACAGAGACTCTTTACTCCATTCTTCACCACAAAGAGAGAAATAGGCACGGGGCTGGGTCTCTGGATTACAAAAGACCTGCTGGAAAAAAAGGGCGGGCACATTCGCTTCCGGAGCCGAACTGAGACAAAGTCAGGCACCGCGATAGGCCTCTTTATTCCTGTATCCGGCGCCTCTTCCGAGTGGGTCGCTTAAATGGATTTATGCGCTCCTGAGTGGCCACGCTTCATTCACCTCTTTCTTGTGAATTTGAGTCGCTTCCTAAACCGATTCATCCCAGCTCTCTCCTGAAGAGGCTCTCTTTATCGAGATGAAGGCTGAGCCAGAGCAGCATGGTCCAGCTACTCTGCTTCTAAGCGTATGCAGGCCTTGGATTTGAATGCAAACACTCCATCTTCAATCTGAACCGCCGGCAAAGGCGGCAGCGGTCTCCGTTGCTGAGCGGATAACCAGGACAGTGCCCGGAGTGATTGCCGGAGCCGCCGATCTCGATCCCGCGGCTGTCTTGACCGCCACTGTTGCCGGTGTAAGTTTTGGCTATTCCTTGGGCTGGGTCGTGCTGCTGTGTTGCCCAGTGCTATTCACCGTTTTTGCGGTTTCTTCGCGGATTGGCCACCAAACCAAAAAGGGTCTGATTCAACTCATTCGTGAACACTATGGCACGCGAAGCGCCGCGATCATTGCGCTTTTTATCGTAGCGGTCAACCTGGCCATGATCGTGGGCGATCTCGTCGCTGTGGCGGATAGCTTTTCGCTCATCACAACCCAGTCTTCCTACTGGTTCCTGGCAGGCATAGGTTTTTGCGTTTGGCATTTATTGATACTCGGAAACTATCAGAAGACAACCAAGGCCCTCGGGACTGTAGCCCTGATACTGTTTGCTTATGTGGCTGCCGCTCTTTATGCGACGCCCTCCTATTCCGCGTTGGCCAAGGGCATATTCATGCCCAAATTCCATACGAATACCGGCTACATGATGGGTGTAGTCGCCGTCTTTGGCTCGCTCCTGACTCCCGATGTCATCGTCTGGCAAACAAGCTCCAGACGCGGTTTACCTCCAGGTGTGGCCCAGGCGCACCACACCGAATCCCATGCCGGCACATTCGTCGCCTGCCTAATCTCGCTCTCCGCCATGATCGCAGCTTCTCATCTGCATGTCGCCGATCCTTCCAATCTTACGACTCGAAGTGCAGCAGAGGCGCTTAGTCCCTTGGGCAGCATAGGGCCGTTCCTTTTTGCTTTGGGGATCATTGGCTCGGGTTTAATTGCTTTACCTATTCTTGTAGCATCGCTGTGTTTTAGCGTGGCTGAGGCGTGGGGATGGGAGTCCGGACTTTCTAGTGCGCCGTGGGAGGCTCGTCGCTTCTTTGTGCTGATCTCCATCACAGTGTTCGGAGCCGTCTTCATAAATTTCTTGGGTGTAAATACTGTCAAGGTACTTTATTGGTCGCAGGTGGCGGCCGGAATAGTGCTGGTGCCGATATTCGTCTACATTTTGCTGGTGAGTAACAACACTCGTGTCATGCGCACCACGAACAGCCGGTTTGAAAATCTCTGGCTAGGCGCCGCCGCGGTGGCGATGTTGCTCTCCAATATACTTTTCTTCTGGTCCGAATTTTTCAGGTAAATTCTGAGCTCGTCTGGCTGCGCCAAATTATGGCAATTTCTTGGCTGAATGCTGACGGGCGTGCGATCTATCAGGCTCCTTCCGTGAAGACATACTCGTGCTGACCGTCACGAATGATTATCACGCGCTTGCCTGAGCGTTCGCCCGCCACGAATTCGATCCCCTGGTTGGTGGGATCGATGGTGACGAAGGAGACTGTGCCATCATCGTTCTTGCGCGACGCTACTGTGCTCTTCCACTCGCCGAAATCGAATGTGGTAACGCCATCTTTCGTCAACACATCAATTCCCCCCAATTCCTTACTTTGATAGTGGCGCGCCAACTTGGTGACAAGTTGCGGATCGGCAGGGACCGCCAGCCGTTCGCGCCGTTTGGCGACCGCCGCTTTATGGGTTGCCACCGCACCTGTAACGTCAACCACGGCTTCAGGTTTGCCATCGAAGACCACCTCCAGCAGACGGCGCAGGAAGGGCGCCAGCAGCATTTGGCCATTATCTGAATTGGTAAGCACCACGGCGCCGATGCCTGAATCCGGCAGAAACATGATGTTGCTTTTGTAGCCGGCCATGCTGCCGCCGTGATCCACCACCGGAACAGCGTAGGTATGGGTCACCGACAGTCCCATGCCATACGTGCTGTCTTCGCCGGTGGCAATTTGCGGGGCGCGGCGGGCCAGCAGATTTTCTGCCGAGACCAATTGCTTGCCATCCGGCAGCTTGCCTAGCGCCAGTTCCAGTTGTACATACCGGATCAGGTCGTGGGCTGAAGTCCAGGCGCCGCCGGCAGGACGATGTGGCGTGATCGAATAGTCGAATGCAATGTTGCCCACCGAAGGCTCGCCCTCCACATCATCGCCATGCGGACTCGCATGGTTGCCTCGCAGAGCGCGCGCCATATCAAATGTCGTGGACTTCATGCCCAGCGGATCGAAAATCTTATGCTGCATCGCCTGATCGTAGGCAGCGCCGAGTTCCTTATTTGGGTAAATAAGGTGCGCACCAATGTATCCGGCGGCCGCCGCCATCAGATTGCTGTATTGAAAGACTTCGCCAAACTTGCTGGTCGGTTGCATAGTTCCGAGCAGGGCCAGGGAAGATTCCGGCGTCGCATGTTTGAACTCGAACATCCACTCCAGATCCTGCCGTGGCAATCCAGTACAGGCGCACACCAGGTTCTTGATCAATACCCGTTTTGTAGTCTCCGCATCCCCAAGTTTAAAACCCGGATACGCTTTCGTCACGGGTTCATCCCACGTCAGTTTTTTCTCATCAACCAGCTCGGAGAGCAGCAGGGTCGTCATTCCCTTGGTGTTGGACGCCGCCATGAACAGCGTGTTTTCATCCACACGCTCCGGCTTGCCCAGTTCGCGCACGCCAAATCCCCCTTCGTACACAACTTTGCCGCCATCCACCAGCGCAATCGAGGCTCCGGGAATACCCAGCTCTTTCATGGAGGTTTCAACAAATTCCTTCAGTTGAGCTATGTGAGCAGCATCGAGCGGATGCGCTTTGCGTCCCGCGAACGACTCGCGGTGGTAGCCCTTCGGACGCAAGCTTTCCACGACGAGTCCGATGGGTGAGCCACGCTTCTCAAATGTCGGCTCGCTTCCATCCAGAAGGGCCACAGTCCAGGAGCTGCCCACACGGAGTGCAATCGCCAACACGACTGCTCGTTCGTTGGGAGAGGTTTCATAGCGGAACACCTGCTGCTCGTCCCAGCCTTCACGCGCCGGACGCGGCGTCGCCAGCCTGAGGGGCCGCTTAAAGTCCGGCTTGTAAGCAGCCCATGCGGCAGCGACCGCGGCATTGGCATCGGCTGCCTGAGAATCAACAATTGCGATGTGCGTATCGGTCTCCGGAGGCCCGAGGATGACTATGTTGTTCCCTGTCACAAGCGACCAGCCGGCTGGAGCGGTAAAACTCGTTCCGCCCGGCATCGTGCGCGGAGTATCAGCCGTCAATAGCTCCGGCTGCGAGGTTGTTTGAGCTCGGGAAGCCTGAGCGGTGGCTAGAGATGCTGCTGCCAACGCTAGCAGACAGAACACCGTTGCTGCCGCTAGAAGAACTCGACGCATAGTCATGTGTATCCCCGAATCCTGAAGACTTTTCCTGAGTTTAAGGATAATACGGATCACTCTTGTGCGTTTCTTAATGTTCCCCCCTCCGATCCTCTATTGTTTATTATTCACTCTGTTTTGGCAGGCCGTCACTGAAATGCTTGATTTCTTCCCAAAATCAGGCCATGTAGTCAGCCCTGACGTACAGATACTCGCCGGGCTTAGCTTAGGGTTTGGTTTCCACCATGCTGACTGTCGAATTGCTGCGTGCTTAACTTCCCTTGCTACAATAAAAGATTCTCTCTCAAACTGGAGCCTCCATAGATGCATCGATGGTCACAACTCTTTATTCCTACACTGCGTGAAGCGCCTGCTGACGCCGAAGTCGCCAGCCATAAGTACCTGGTGCGGTCCGGATACATCCGCCAATTGGCTGCCGGCATTTATTCGTATCTTTTCCTGGGGCAGCGTTCAGTCCTTCGGATTATTGACGTGGTGCGCGATGAAATGAACAGGATTGGCCAGGAGTTCTATCTGCCCGCGATGCATCCCCGTGAAGTGTGGGAGGCCAGTGGGCGTTGGGCGGTGATGGGCGACAACATGTTTCGCCTGAAAGACCGTGGCGGGCGCGACCTGTGCCTGGGCATGACCCACGAAGAGGTGATGACCGATATTGCCCGCAAAGAGCTGCGCAGCTACAAGCAGCTTCCCCAGATCTGGTACCAGATTCAAACCAAGTTCCGTGACGAGGCCCGCCCTAAATCTGGCCTGATTCGCGTGCGCCAGTTCACCATGAAGGACTCATATTCGTTCGACATCGATCCCGCCGGGCTGGATGTTTCCTATCAAAAACATTACGACGCCTATCGGCGCATCTTTGACCGGTGCGGCCTCAAGTATGCCGTGGTCGAGGCCTATTCTGGGGCAATGGGCGGTTCACAATCGCATGAGTTCATGGTCATGACCGAAGCCGGTGAAGACACGGTCGTGAGCTGCGGCAAATGCGGCTACGGCGCCAACCTGGAAAAGGCCACATCCCAGCTTCCGTCCGTGGAAGATCTGCCTGGAGATGGAACACCCGAAGAGGTCCACACGCCGGGCATGAAGACCATTGAAGAGGTTTCTCGCTTCCTGGGAGTTTCACCCACGCAAAAAATCAAGACGCTGGCCTATATGCAGGTGGAGGACGATCCCAAGAATCCCCATCAGAAGAAGACCCGTCCCGTGATTGTTCTTCTGCGGGGCGATCATTCGTTGAATGAAGCCAAGTTCCTGACCGTGCTGGAAGGAAAAAACTTCCGTCCTATGGAGGCCGATGAGATTGAAAAGGTCTTTCACTCTCCTGCGGGATACCTGGGGCCGGTGAAAATTCCCGCTATGAGCGGCCAGCTCATGGGAAGCGAAACGCAGCGGCTCCTGCTCGATTCTTTGCCGTTGCTGTTCGCTGACAATGCGCTTAAGGGACGCAAGAACCTGATCTCCGGAGCCAACAAAGAGAACTACCACCTGAAGAACCTTGTGCCTGGCCGCGACTTTCATCCCACGGCGTGGGTCGATGTTCGCAATGCCGCCGAGGGTGAGGGATGTCCTAACTGCGGAAGTCCTCTCCAGGTCGGCAAGGCCATGGAAATCGGGCACATCTTCAAACTCGGCTACAAATACTCGCAGTCGATGGGGGCCACCGTCCTCGACAAAGACGGCAAGGAAGTCACGCCGATCATGGGCAGCTATGGCATCGGTATCGAGCGCATCCTCACCGCCGCCATCGAGCAGAACAATGATCAGGACGGATTCTGGCTGCCTGCCTCCATCGCTCCTTTCGATGTGATCGTGACCCCCACCAACGTGAAGGAGGCCACCCTGCTAAAAACCGCTGAGGAGATTGGCCAGAAACTGGAGCAGGCTGGCTTCGCTGTGCTGCTCGACGACCGCGATGAGCGGCCCGGCGTAAAGTTCAAGGATGCCGATCTGGTGGGTGTCCCTTATCGTATCAATGTTGGTAAGAAGGTTACCGAAGGGAAAGTAGAGGTCGTTTCTCGCTCGACACATAAGTCGCTGGATGCTAACATCCCCGGCATTGAGGCTCAATTTAAACAATTGGTTCAGTCGCTCTGACGGGATTGCAGGTGGTGTATGGGCAAGCTAAAAGGGTTCCTTATCTTGCTGATTATTTTCGGCGGATTTTATGTGGGCTGGAACTTGATTCCTCCCTACTTCAACAACAAACAGTTCCAGGATGATCTTGACGACATCGCGCGCATTGACTCGTACAGCCGACGAAGTGACGAGGATGTTCGAGGGAGCGTGATTAAAAAAGCCGAGGAGAGAGGCATCTCCTTGAAAGGAGATGAAATCACAGTGAGTAGGATCTCTAGCGGTATTGCCATTTCCGTGCATTACCGTGTCCATATAGACATGATCCTTCATCCCGTGGATCTGGACTTTACCGCCGATTCCATGAACCGAAGGAATATTTAAGGATATAATTATTAAGGATCGAGAAAAGTTCTCAGCCCATGCAGGTAACGCTCTGGCCCGCGACGCGTCTGAGAGAGTGAGCGGCGAAGTCCGCCTTAAAAGTGGCCATTAAGATCAAAATTCCACGCTGGAAAGGCTTTCGCAACAGCCTTAGGAACCCTTTTGTCCGGGCCGGTTTAGCGGTCTTTCTTATCTTTTGCCTGGCATGTTTCGGCGTCTTTTCCTACTACTACCTCAAGTATCAAAAGATCGTCGACAAACGCATGAGCGGGCAGATCTTCGCCAATACGGCCAAGATTTATGCCCAGCCTCGCAGCTTGCGCGTAGGGCAGAAGGCCGACTCCCACGAGGTGGGCAATTATCTGCGCCATGCCGGTTATACCGAACAGGGCGAGCAGGGACAATCGAAGTTCGGCACCTACCGGCTCATCTCCGGCGGCATTGAGATCAAGCCCGGTGAAGAGTCCTATTACACCTCTGAGGGTGCAGTTGTCCGCATTCGTGAAGGAAAAATCGATAAGATCGGCTCCCTGGGCAATAACAGCGACAGCCTGAGCGCCTACGAACTGGAGCCCCAGTTGGTGACCGGGCTGTTTGACAGCCAGGCCCGCAGCAAACGCCGCTTGGTGAAGTATGACGACATTCCCAAAGTCATGGTGGATGCCGTAACTTCAATTGAAGACCGCCGTTTCTTCTTCCATAGCGGTGTCAATTACTGGCGGCTCATGAAGGCCGGATGGATCGACCTGCGCGAGGGGGGAAATCGCCAGGGCGGCTCTACCATTACTATGCAGGTGGCTAGAGGCTTCTTCCTCTCCAGGGAAAAGAAACTCAAACGCAAGCTGACCGAGATTCTGATCTCCATCGAATTAGAGCAGCGTTTCTCCAAGAAGCAGATCTTCGAGCTGTACGCCAACCAGGTGGATATGGGCCAGCGGGGATCATTCACCATCACTGGTTTTGGCGAGGCTGCCCAGTCATATTTTGGCAAAGATTTGAAAGAACTAACCATTCCCGAAGCGGCTCTTTTGGCCGGATTGATCCAGCGGCCCAGTATGCTCAATCCCTACAAGCATCCTGATCGCGCCTTGGAGCGGCGCAATCTGGTCGTGGAAGCCATGGTGGAAACCGGCGCCATCACGCGCGCCCAGGCTGATATTGCCAAGGCCACACCCCTTAAGCTGGCGCCGCAAAATGTGGAAGCCAGTGATGCTCCCTACTTTGTAGACCTGATCCGTGACCAGTTGCTCAGTAAGTACAACGAAGATGAGCTGAATGGCGATGGCTATCGCATCTACACCACCCTCGACCCGAGCTTGCAGAGGGCGGCCGCCGATGCAGTGGACGTTGGTATTCATGAGGTCGATGCCCAGGTCAAAAAGCTTCGAACCCGCAAGGTCAAGATCGCCAAAGGGAAATACGAAACGAAACTACTTCCCGGACCAAAGCCTCAAGTCGCACTGGTAGCCCTTGATCCCCACACGGGGGAGATATTGGCCCTAGTAGGCGGGCGCGACTATGGTTCCAGCCAGTTGAACCACGCGGTTGCCAAGCGTCCCACTGGCTCCATTTTCAAGCCCTTTGTGTACGCCGCCGCCGTCAACAACGCCGTTACCGGAGAGCAGCCTGTCTTCACTCCGGCCACTATGGTCGATGACTCTCCAACCGTTTTCGCCAATGGCGATGATGTCTATACACCCCGCAATTACAAAGAAGAATTCTGGGGCCGAGTGAGCGCCCAATTTGCCTTAAACAAATCCTTGAACAATGCCACTGTAAAGGTCGCTGAAATGGTGGGATACGATAAGGTCGCTGCGTTAGCGCGCTCCGCTGGCATTGTCTCAGTCAAGGCTACCCCGGCAATGGCCCTTGGCGCTTATGATGCCACCCCGCTAGAGATGGCAGGCGCATATACCGTCTTTACGAATGGCGGGCAGCGAATCACACCGACCATGCTGCGGTCAGTGCGCGATGCCAACGGCGACATTGTCGATAACTTCGAAGCGCAGAAGACCCAAATCCTTGATCCTAAAGTGGCTTATGTAATTACCGCCATGATGCAGGGAGTCATGAACAATGGCACTGCGTCGGTGGTGCGTGCTCGCGGATTTACTGCGCCCGCGGCGGGCAAAACCGGCAGCTCCCACGATGGCTGGTTCGCCGGATTCACCTCCAATCTGCTGTGCATCGTATGGGTGGGATATGACGATTACAGTGACATTCACCTGAGTGGCGCTTCGATTGCCGCCCCTATCTGGGCGGAGTTTATGAAGCGGGCCATCGCGCGACCGAACTATTCCGACGTAAAGCCTTTCAGCCCGCCCTCAGGCGTGGTGCAGCTCTCGATTGATAAAGCCACCGGCCAGATTGCTACGCCAGCCTGTCCCGATGATTATTTAATGTCATTCATCGAGGGAACCCAGCCCACCGAAACTTGTGAGCAGAGCACGGCCGATCATAGGAACGTCTTCCAGAAACTCTTTGGTATGGAGCCAAAACCGGCGCCACCCCCGCCGGTGTCTAATCCAAGGGTGATTCCGCCTGCCTCCGCCCCATCGGCCAATGTGGCACAGGATGCGGACCAGCCTCCCGAGGCGGAAAAACCCAAAAAGAAAGGTTTTTGGGGACGTTTGTTTGGCGGTGGAGGCGATAAGGGAGACAATAAGGAGAAAGACAGATCCACCAATGGCAATGTGCCTCCACGGCCACATTGAGGATCGCGACAGTGAATGAATCAGGAGGGTACGATGAATCATTTCAACCGCGTTGTTTGCAGTTGCATAATGCTGTGCACCCTTCCACTTCTGTGCCAGGAACCTTCAGCCAGCAATCCGATTTCGCCGGTAGCAATCCCAGCCGCACCCGTTGGTCCACCCCCGCCCAACGCGTCCGTCGCCGAACTGGAGCTTCAAGGCGACATGTTGCGCAGCCAGAAGAACTATTTGGACGCGCTGGATTACTACCGGATCGCCATGCAGAAGTCCGACAGCGCCGCGCTTCACAATAAAATTGGAGTTTCTCTGCTGCTGCTCAAAAGGGACATAGAAGCCAGGAAGGAATTCGAGCGCTCCATAAAAATGGACGGCAAATATCCTGAAGCCCATAACAATCTGGGTGCTGTTCATTACCAGATGAGAGAGTTCGGCTCGGCTGTTCGCGAATATAGAAAAGCCATCAAGCTCAACGACGCCAGCGCCAGCTTCCACAGCAATTTGGGCACTGCATATTTTTCCCGCAAAGAATACGACAAAGCCACCAAAGAATATCTTCGGGCAATGCAGCTTGATCCTACGATTTTCGAGCACCAGAATTCCGGTGGCGTCTCGGTGAAGCTCATTTCCTCCACCGACCTGGGCCATTATCACTATATGCTGGCGCAAATGTATGGCCACCGGGGAGACGCAGAGATGTGCCGCCTTTATCTGAGCAAGGCCAACGAAGAAGGCTATCCCTTCGTAAGAGATGCGCTCAAAGACAACGAGTTTTCCGGTCTTAGAAAAGACCCCAACTTCGTAGTCTTCGTGCGTTCGCTAAAACCGGCAGAATCGAATGAATAGCGGCAACCTTTTCAGCCAAGCTGCTTCTAAAGTAAATGGCTGCAGTTTTCCCTACCCGGAAGCGCAGCCACAAGCTAAACCCATCGGTTAGGCGCTCAGCGCTGTGGCAGGGAAACCGATGGGTTTTGTTGTTTTTCTACTTTTCAATTGAGGTCCGCGCGTAGATATACGCTTCAAGTACCTTGTCCAGCTTCCCCTGCGCTTTGAGGATGTACTCTACCGCATCGCGGGCCGCGCCTGCGCCTCCGGCAGAAGGAGTGTGGTAGTGAGCCATTGCGGTTACTTCCGGGCGCGCACTGGCCACGGCGATGGCCAAGCCGCAGCGTCGCATGATAGGCAGGTCGATGATGTCGTCTCCGACGTAGGCAACCTCTTCTTCGTGAAAACCATTTTCCGCCAGGATTTTATCCAGAACCTCAGATTTGTTGGCCGCGCCCTGAAAAAGAAAATCGATCTTCAAGTCACGAGCGCGCAAAGCCACAGTTTCCGAAATCCGCTTCGTCACTAGGCCAGTCTTCAGCCCGCCCAGCCGGGCCAATGATACTCCTGTGCCATCGTGGGCGTGGAATCCCTTGGCCTCAATCAGGTTCTGGCTCACAATGCCATATCCGGGCGAATTAGCGTGCTGCTGAGCCTGCCCATCGGTGCTGCGCGGACCGGTCGAGGGAGCAGGGAAGAGCCAGATGGTGCCATCAGTAAGCACACCATCGACATCGAAGAGAATCACTTTGATTCTTTGTGCGCGATCGGTAGACACAATGAGATTCTAACGCAAAGGAAGCACTCAGCATTCAGCCGTCAGCCCGCGTAACATTCTCGGCCACATCAAAAATTCTTTCAGCGCCAGCATTGAGTCCTACGGCGTTCGGAGGCAATTATTGATCGGTGCAGATCCGTAGTATCTCTATCTTGGATTGCGTTCGTAAGAACAACCACCACGCTGCGCACTCCTCGCCAAATTATGGCAATTCTGGCATTTATGGCAATCATGGCAATTCCCTTGGCTGAATGCTTCTACACCATCTCCGTCCCCCACAGATCATGCAAATGAATAATGCCCTCGATATTTCCAGCCGCATCCGTCACCACGAGTGAGGTAATCTTCTTCTGCTCCATAATGTTCAGGGCCGTGGTGGCGAACTCTTCGCTCAAGATGGTCTTGGGATTCGAGGTCATGCATTCCCGCGCTGTCAGATTCAGGACGTCTTTGTGGTGCTCCAGGAGCCGGCGGAGATCACCATCGCTGATCACGCCCAGCAGCTTGTTGCTTTGGGCGACGGTTGTGACGCCCAGGCCTTTGCGGGACATCTCATAAATCACCTCTGGCATTTTTGTCTCGGGAGTGACGCGAGGCAGAGCATCGCCGCTATGCATCAGTTGCGCGACCCGCGCCAGTTTCTTGCCCAGCTTGCCGCCAGGATGGAGATCGGCGAAGTCCTCTTCCTTGAATCCGCGTTTTTCCGCCAGGGCAACAGCCAGCGCATCACCAAGGGCAAGCATCGCGGTCGTGGAAGCTGTTGGAGCCAAGCCGAGCGAGCACGCCTCCTTGGCGATGGAGCAATCGAGCGCGATGTCCGCCGCCTGGGCCAACGTGGAGCGTTTGCTGATTGAATTAGAAGAGTAGAGATTGTCACCGGTAATCGTGATCAGCTTGCTGCCGATCCGCCGTATGGTGGCCAGCAGCCTCAAGATCTCTTCGGTCTCTCCGCTGGCGGAGAGGGCCACCACGACATCTCCCTTCACCAAGATGCCCAGATCTCCGTGGAGCGCCTCGGCGGGGTGGAGATACAATGCAGGTGTGCCGGTGGAACTGAGCGTGGCGGCGATCTTACGGCCGATAATCCCGCTCTTGCCCATTCCGGTCACCACCACCCGGCCCCCGCAAGAGTGCAGGCACTCGACCGCGCTCAAGAAATCCCGAGCCATAGGGCCGTCGATGCGGTCTGCCAATGCACGCAGAGCCTCCGCCTCAATGCGAACGACGTTGGAACCAGTAAAATGCATTGCCATCATTTCTACCAAAAAATGCAGACGACCACACACAATTTTAGTCGCAACCAAAAATCAAAACCCACCACGGAGCCACAGCGTAGCGGAGCCACAACCAAAAGCTCAACGCTGATGAACGCTGATTTGAACTGATTGGCGCTGATGTGTGCTTAGTCCGGGGCAAGCCGGACGCGTGAAAATAGCCCGCCGTTTCAACGGCGGGAAGGAAATTTGCGAGAAAAAACAAGATTTTGAAGCACGTCGTAATACGGAGACACGGAGAAAACCAAGCTAAACAAGCTAACCGGGCTGATAAAACGTCGATTAGCTGGTAAGCAGTGAGCGAAAACTTCTTGATAACACGCTTTAACAACATGCTCCCAGAATCTCTTCACTTGCCTCAAAGGAATCGAGGGGCGACTTTTTGGTTTTTGATCTCAGGTTCACCTTGGTTTTTCAGCGTCAATCAGCGTTGATCAGCGTCAAAAAAAAATGGTTTTGGTTTTCTCCGCGTCTCCGTGTCTCCGTGGTGGGTTTTGGTTTTTGGCTCTGGTTTTCCTTTGCGCCCTTAGCGTCCTTTGCGGTGTAATGTTTGGTCTATCGATGATTAGCGCCAACCGAAATTCGTTTTACCTGGCTTTGGCAATCGCCTTCGTCGCTACCGGCGCCATTATCTTGCCGCTAATGTTCTCGTCTGCTCCCTTCCTGTTGGCGGGGGCTGTGGTTCTATGTCTTGCATTCTGGCAATGGGATCCGCTTCTTTATTTCGCGGTATTTCTCCTGCCGTTCGCTCCCATTGTCCAGACAGACTTTCCAATTCATGATCTGGTCTCATTGCTGCGGATTTTGATATTTGCAGGAGTCTTTCTACGGAGACTGCTTGATCACGGTTCCCTGGGCAAGTGGTTGTTCAACAGCGTCCTGGATAAACTAGCAATCCTGTATTTGGCAATTGCCACGATATCGGTCTTAATGAATCCGGATGCGGGGTCGGGCATAAGGGCTTTATTCAGGCTCGTTTCTTATCTCTCGCTCTATTACACGGCAACTGCCTGGGTGCAATCGCGCTCACAGTTGCTCAAGTTAATCAAGGTCTTGTTTGTTTCTACGCTGCTAATTTGCATTCTAGGTTTTTACCAATTCGTCACCAATGGATACGGACAGTGGTTTTATTGGCTTTATCATGGCCAGGAAGAATATATCGAGCCATTCGCCGGCAGAATCACCTCTGTTTTTCTGCATGTCAATCCGTTCGCTGCTTTTTTGAATCTGGTTTTGGGGCTGGCCTTGGCAGCGCGCGCCAAATCACCGGACACAATGGCAGCGCGTCTGGGTGGGATATGTTTTTTTGTGGCAATGCTGGCTCTTATTTTGACCCAGAGTCGGGGCGCCTTGCTGGCCTTTGTTTTGATGTTGTGGCTGGCCTTTCGCTATTTGGTTAGAGATACAGCTTCTCGCAAAAGAATCCTCCTGCAAGTTGTGGCCGCACTCGTCATAACGGTGGCTGCAT
>DASZEU010000364.1:0-22690 GCA_035940535.1 Candidatus Angelobacter sp. | reverse complement strand
ATCTCTCTCGCCGTGACTCTGCTCTGTCTCATGTCTCTGGCAGGTTGCCGGTCTAATAGCGCGGCAGGTAGCCCTACAAAAAGCGAAGCATTGCCAGTCGTGAAAGTAGCCATCAATACGTGGCCCGGATTGGGCCCGTATTACGTCGCCAAGGCCAAAGGCTTCGATAAAGAGCAAGGGATTCAGCTCGAAGTGATCATGAATGAAGATACTGTGGGCCGAAACAGTTCGCTGGCTGCAGGTGAGGTGGATCTGGTTGGGATCACTCTCGACAGCGTGGTGATTTCACGGTCGCGTGGGTTGCCCATGACGGTGGTGGGGCAATCGGACTTTTCCTTTGGCGGCGATGGCATTATTGCCACCGATGCGATCAAGACTGTCGCGGACCTTAAGGGCAAGAGAATCGCGTGCGCCGAAGGACTTCCCAGCCATTTCTTTCTGCTTCTCCTGTTGAGCAGGCAAGGGCTTGGTCCAAAAGACTTCATCCTTGTTCCAGCCGATGATGGCAGCCAGGCCGCCTTGCTCTTCACCTCTGGAAGGGTGGATGCAGCCGTAACCTGGGACCCATGGATCAGCAAGGCCGAGAGCTTGACCAGAGGACATGTCTTAGTCACCACGCGCGATACCCCGCGCGCGCTGCTGGGTATAGTGGCCGCCAATAGCGACTTGCTTGCTCAGCGCAAGGACCGTATCTATCGGGCGCAAAAGGCCTGGTTCAAGGCAGTTGACTACAGCCGCCAGCATCCTGATGAAGCGGCGGAGATCATGGCCAAAGAATTCAATGTTCCAGTTGGAGATTTCAAGCGCATGGCCGCCGGGGCACAGCTTGCCGATCTGCAAGAGGAGCTAAACACCTTTGGTACTGCCCAAAAACCAGGGCCAGTTGTGCAGTTGGCAAAGGATGCCAACTCAATCTGGCTGACTGCGGGCGCAATCAAGAAGAATGTTGATCCCCATGACGTGATCAATTGGACCGTCGTGGATGAGTTGCGGACGGGGGTGAAATAGTTCAATGGCTACAGCGGTGCTAAAACCTTCTACTCCCATAGAGTCGGCGCTCGCAATGATTCGCGGGCATGTGATTGAAGCCGTCCGAGTGATATTCAATCGTGCGACCGAACGAGGGCATGATGTTCCTGAGATCAATGACAAAAAAACGAAGTTAAAGCCCCCGTTATCCGACAGCGGACCTCTCCAAGACTGCGAATTCGGCATGATTCTGTTACTTGTCAGAGGCTGGTTCCGAGACGAATCCTTTGAAAACGAGTTTTTCGAGAATATTAAGAGTGCGGATTTCGAAAAAGTTGTTGGCTTGCTGGTCAAGAGAACGGTAGAGCGCGTTCTGGTGCGGATGGGAGACGACGAAGGAGGAGCTGGCAATCATACTGCCTTCTTTACCGGCGAACCTTATTCCAAACACTCAAAGAGCGGCACTACTAGGTACTCAGCCAACCTCGATGCTGCGATGATTACGCTCGCGTTCCTAGCTCCTGCTATCGAAGAGTTCAATGAACAACTCGCAAAACTCGATCACGGTCTTCCTGAGGTACAGTTTCCAGATTGGGTCAAGAACCAACGGGACGCAGCGCTTTACGTGATCCAGGAAGGCTTGAGGTACGCTCAAGAGTGCCGTGTCTTCCAAGGAACAAAATTCAATGGGTTCACATGTGATCCGGAAAGCAATGCCGAGCGGCCGGAAAATGGATATTTGGAGCGCGAAGAGGATCGGCTCTTCTTTACATGGACTGCCTGCGAAACCATTAATGATATGGTGGCGTGGAGAAAATCGTATCTCGATCGGCGTCTTTCTGTGCCGCTCCCCGATGAAGCTACCAGCAGACTCAAAGAACTCATTACTAATCTAGAAGGGACACTCCGCGATGCAGCAGAGTGGAGTCGTGATCGTTTCCTTGCTACATTTGAGAAATTCGAGGCAGAAGATAATAAGGAACTGGTTCGAGAAATTAACCAACTTAAAGGCAAAGCACCCAACCCGGCGCAGAGAGATCGTCTTGCACAAATGGCAACCGCTGTTCAGCATGTATATCACCTGTCACAATACGCCGCTATTCGGTCGCTTGTTCCTGAAAACGTGTCATTGAAGGAAGTTAGTACCATCATGGATAAGCTCGACCGGCTGGTTTCCCGATCCATCATTTCCAGTGGGCTGGACGAAACTGAGCAGGCTGACCTGTTCTTCACGTTGACGCGTAAATATTCATTGGGAAAATGGGATACATACGGCGACGATGCGTGGTATCCACTTGTAGTGCGTTCTCTATCTGGGCTACTCTCTCGGACCCTCACCGACATGGGAAAGCGTTCTGCGAGGTCGGACGTACTCTCTTTGACTCTAACCTTCCAGCGATCTCTGGAAGGCCATGTCAAAAACATAATTGAGCGGCGTCCAAGCGGCGGCGATCAAGGCGCTGATGGCAAACTTTGGTCGTTCGCTGAGGGACAGCCTTATGTTCTCTATGCCACGCAGAGAACCATCTTTGCTCTGATGCGGTATGCTGATTTTCTTAAGGCAGTGGATGCCTTCGTAAATGCGCCGGTAGATGCCGATAAGCAGGAAGAAGAACTTTCTTTGTTGATGGCCCGTACGCTCGCTAATAGTCTATTCCGGCCCGTTATTAGGGAATTGCTCTCACAGATTCCCAAGGTACCAGTCCCGACAGATGTTCCCATTGCACCCGATGCTCCATCGGAACTACCACTTCCAGACGAAAATTGGGCGGCTCGTATTGTTTGCAAATGGCTACTGCAATTCAGAGAGGATTTCAAACAGTTTCAGATTGCCGCACATCTCACACAGAAAGCTAACACGCTGAAGTTCATCAAGAAGTATGTCGACCGCTATCAACCCTCGAAGGATCTTCCTGATCGAAAGAAGGAAGGTGCCCGCGGTCAATTGGAAGCACTCAAAGGAGAATATCAAAAGATCTGCGACTCCGTACCAATGATCGCGCAGGCGTTAACCCAATCGACCAAGGACTCCGAAATCGAGGGTGTTCTCTTTGATTATCTTTTCCGCCAATATGTTAGTTCGGCTGGCTCACTCAAGGACTTGCTGCAAGATGACAAGACGGAGCTGTGGAGACTCATCAATGATGCCAAAGGTACATGGGAAGCCATTTCCAAAACTGATCCAAAGGCGATAGTTCTATGAAAGTCATCACGTGTTTTTCGTATAAGGGCGGTGCCGGACGCACCACCGCAGCCGCCAACATTGCCGCTGCGCTGGCATCGGTTAGGGATAACGTGGGCAGCATTAAATCCTCATTGCGCCGCAAAGTTGCCCTGATTGATTTAGACGTGTTCTCAGCGGGAACCCATCGGGTTTTTGAGATCTCAAACGATCAAATCAATCGCCTCAAGCCGTGCGTTCAAGACTATTTGCGCGAACAGATGGGCCCCAGCGACTACATCGACCAAGGTGGCGTGAAGTTGGGGAACCAGTACATGGAACAGTTTCGCATGATGCGTGGTGGCGCCAACAATTGCGACGATGAATTTACTCTCTTTCCAGCTAAGCCTGATCCGGAAGGAGGATTCGTCGTACAGAAACAGCACGAAAATGTCCTGATCGAACTGCTCATGGAGCTGGAAAGCAAAAACCACGCATTCGATTATGTCATTTTGGATGGTGAATCGGGCACTCGCCAAATGGCTGATATCGCTCTTCGGCTTGCGGACATCGTTCTTATGTTTTTCCGGCTCACCTGGCAACACATTGACGGAACCTTGAATACGGCCTCGAACTTTGAGAAGAAAGCAAAACCATTTTATTTGATCCCAACATGTGTGCCCCTGGTTCACGGAGCAGAAAATGTGTATCGGGATGAGGCGCCAGGGTTGAATGAGCTTGTCAAGCTCACGGAGCGAATTCCTGAAGATTCAGAACTCAACGCCTTCGCGCGCCAGCATCAAAAAAGCGCCGGTCGTTTTTGGGCTGATCTTAATGGTGACGGAGGGCGTTTGTGTATACATGAGAGCCTTTGCCTGAAGGGGGAAGAGCGGATTGTCGTGTTCGATGCAGGAGCTCGCGAAGACCGCGCTGCCAAAGATTTTTATCGGATGGCCGCCGAAATCAATATGCTTCACCCTCCATCCGAATAACCAGCGTGGAAGCTTTACTTTTTAGGAAAGAGTGAACTTTGGATCAAAGCCAGTCAAATGTATTGTTGGTTCTGATGCGTCTCGATGTGAACGATCCCAACCCTCTTCATGCGCGCGGTGGACGCCAGGAACAAGACATAGAGCTACTAGACATGGACAGGGAAAAGACCTACCATCTCTTGGCTGCAGTTCTTGATCCTGCCCATCGAACGACCAGCGCACCGGCTACTGGAATCGAATTGGTTGGTTCTAAGCGCGAAACCTACAATCGTGTTTTGACGGAGTTTCATGAAATCTCGACACGGTTCTATCGTAAGGGAGGTTTCATCGATGCGCCTGAGTCCTACACCGAGAAGCAGCAAGGTGAGGTGTTGGACGCAATGGCGAGTGTTGGATGTCTTATACATGACCTTTTTCCAACCAAGAATCCTGTTCGTGAGTGGCTGGACAAAATCTTGGAATCAAGCGGCGACCGCGCCAAACTAGCTCAACCAGTTACGATTATTACGAATGATTTCAATGTGCCCTGGTTCTGGCTAAAGGGTGAGAGGGTCGGCCCTTTTCTTTGTGAGGTATGTTCTCTAGGATTGCTGCAGCTTTCATCCGCTGGCCGGTCGGTAGATACGCATGCTGCAAAGCACGATGGCAAGCATAAAGAGTATGAGGCGCTGCTGATCAAGGGTTCAACTAACCTTCCGTTTCTAGAGGAGGAATTAGATACCATTACAGCACTACTGGAAGATTCCGATCGGCGAGCTGTCCGCTCCTTTAAGGCGCAACGGGCCAGTACCTTTGATGATATCACGCGACTCCTACGGTATGGGGAAGAGCGTTTGCGAAACAATTTCCGTATTGTTCATTTTAGCGGACACTACTCAGGCAAAGATTTGCTTGTACAGGGCGAGCCGGCCCCAAGCGTTGCTCTAAACCCTGTTTTGGATGGTTCGGTTCTCGTGCTGGACGGATGTAGCAGCGGACGTGGCTTAAAGGCTTGGACCGATGTAGAGGGCTTGACTTCCAGGCTTATAAACGATGGCCACGCGCTAGGTTGTGTGGTGACTGTTCTGCCCGTTAAGCATGATCCCATTGCTAGCAAGATACTTTGGGAGACTTTTTATCGTGATTTAAGAAGCAGGACCAGCACAGTCGGGCAAGCCCTTGTTCGGGCTCGCGGGGCGTTGCGCGACCATTTTACTGCGATTGGATCGAGAAATCCGATGTGGGCAGCCTATCAGCTAATAGGAAGCCCGGCCCTTCAATTATGTGATGACGATGACGAAAGTGATAGATGATCGCGAGGGAACGAAAGCCATTTGGCACAAGCAGGCTGTTCGGCTCCGCCAGTTGAGTAAGATCTATCCTGGCCGGACCGGTCAACTTACGGCATTGCAACACTTCAGTTGCGACATCGCGGAGGGTGAATTTGCCATCATTCTTGGCCCGTCGGGCTGCGGTAAAAGCACAGTAGTACGAATCATTGCCGGACTGGAGCAGCCAACTTCCGGGACTGTGCTCATTCATGGACAGTCAGTTCCCGATCCGGGAAAAACATGCAGCATGGTATTTCAATCGTACACTTCATTTCCTTGGCTGACCGTTGTGGAAAACATAGAATTTGGCTTGTGCTACATCTCGAACAGAACTAAACAGCAGCGTCGAGAGCGCGCGCGAGAATTGGCTCTTATGGTGGGGCTGGAAAAATTTGAGAATGCCTACATCAACCAGCTTAGTGGTGGCATGAAGCAGCGCGTCGCCATTGCCAGCGCTTTAGCCACCGACCCTAAGATTCTGCTCATGGATGAACCTTTCGGAGCCTTAGACTCGCAAACGCGGATGGCCATGCAGGAGCATCTCCTCAAAATTACAGAGCAATCAGACAAGACGGTAGTTTTTGTTACTCATGACATCGAAGAAGCGTTGTTGCTCGGAGATCGAATTTATGTCTGCACGGGGCGCCCTGGAAAGATTCTTGCTGAATTGGATGTGCCTTTTTCCTATCCGCGAACGAGTGGCGTACGCAACGAGAAAAAGTTTGCCGAGATGAAATACGAAATATTTCACCTGCTGCGGGATGACGTTTATGCGCAGATGCTAGGAGGGTCCAATGGGCGCCTTCGGTGAAGGACCACGCCATATCTCCCGCAGGATATTGTTCGGTTTGCTTCCCTTTGCGTCAGGCGCAATCGTTTGGGTCGTGTTGGTCAGGGTATTTGGTGTGCGGCCAGTGTTTTTGCCGGCTCTTGGAGACATGCCTGGCGCCCTCTGGGGAATGTTTAAAGAACAAGGGATCGGTTCCGACATCGCGATTAGCTGTTTTCGAGTCGTAGCCGGTTTCATTGCCGCAGTGCTCTTAGCGACGCCTCTCGGCGTTCTCATGGGGTATAGTCCGCGGACAAGCCAGCTTTTTGAACCCATCGTCGGGTTCATTCGCTATATGCCCGTGCCGGTCTTCATTCCTTTATGTATTTTGTGGTTTGGCAGTGGCGACCTGGAGAAGGTGATCATCATTTTTTTAGGTGCATTCTTTCAACTGACTCTGATGGTGCAAGACGCCGCCCATTCGGTTCGACGCGACTTTTATGAAGCCGCCACCATGCTGGGCGCACCCCGCCGAGCGCTGATTTTTCGCGTCCTTTGGCCTGCCGCTCTTCCCCAGATCTTTGACAGTTACCGCGTTTGCATTGGCTGGGCTTGGACCTATTTGATTGTCGCCGAAATCGTGGGCGCAAGAACAGGAATAGGTTTCTATATTATCAAGGCCCAGCGTTATCTGATGGTGCCCCAGATTTTTGCTGCCATGACTCTCATCGGGCTGTTGGGAATGACGACCGACTTGCTGCTGGGAGGAGCCCACAAGATCCTGTTTCCATGGGTTGATCGAAGAAATTGATCCTTAAATTCTAAAGTTATTTGACGCAGGCTAGAGGTTCTTTATGACAACGGCAAACGAAATTCTTAGATCAAAGTTGGACGCACTTATCATCAGGCTAGGAGAACTCTCGACTGATCATTCAATGGAGCTTCGAGACATTCGCGCAGTGTTGGCAGAAATCGACGAAAGTGGGGCCGAGCCAAGTGCTTTTAGACGTAAACTAAAGGACCTTGCTGAAGCGGTGATTGAAGCTCGAAAAACCGGCAGATATCTACTGCGTGATTTGCCTATCCCCCCGTATGATTTGTGGCTGCCTTTTAAGGCCCAAGATCTGACCTCTTCAGATCCAGAGGATATAGCCGACGCCATTGAGATTTTTAAAGACTTCAATCACAAGGTTAACCTACCAATCAGCCGGAGCGCATCCAATGGATCGACCGACTAAATTGACGCACGCGCAAAAAAGCTGGATTCTGCCCACTGAAATGGAGCTTACTACACGCTATGATCGTCAGTGCTCACCGTTTTACTGGCTTTTGGTTTGAATCTAACCCTGAAGTGCCATTAGATGCCGAAGAGGCCAGTGCAACCCAATTTCTGGACGCGTGTCTTAATCAACTACTCCAATTAGGACAGGGGAGTGGAGCTATCCATACCGGCTTTGATCCTGCCCGCCTGAGTTCGATTTTTCCCGGCCATCAATGGCTCAACCGCTCTCTGCAGTGGATGAAAAGCAGATTTTCTAATAGATTTGATGATAAGGCTGAAAACCTCAAGGATCCTGAAAAACGAGGCAATCCTTTCCCAGCCTTTTGGTATGCCATATCCGGTGCTTCGTTGCCAAGTGACGGGATGCAGGTACTTATTGGGCATGACTTTGCTGTCATCCATGAATTTAGCATTTCGTCAGAGCAAACAACCGACCCAGAAGGTGAGTACGCCAAGCTTTCCGCGAAATGGTTCACAGCTTCATCTAAGCCTTCAGCGGTGTTATTTACCGCTGCCTTTTGCTTGATTTCCGGAGCTGCGCTTGACGATGTCAAAGACAACTGGTCCCCAGGCGAATTTGCGTCTGGGCGCTGTCCGGGGGTCAAACCTTTATTACATTGTGCGGTGCGTGCTGACAAACGGCAATACCGTGGATGTGCTTTGGTTGATGGCGTGTATGATGGCCATGACGGCGATCCGGATTCGAAGTTCGTACATCATGTTAATGCTAGTGCTTATCTGAGATTCTTTTGTACTCTTCTTGTCAATGACGCGAAGATCCAATTTGAACTCGAGATTGCAGATCGCCTGCTAAAGACAGTGACACACAATCTCGATGTTCGCCTCCGCGATCTCAAGGCATTAGACCCTTCGCAGGACTTTGCCAAGACGTGTGCACCAAGTAATTCCAGAATCATTCCATTGTTTGTGGAGCACTTGAATGATCGCCGAATCCTTGATCTATTCGATCAATTGGTCGCGACATGCAGACTCAATGCTGAGCAATTCAAACAGGTCTCCACAAGACTCTTGGAATGGGACAACCGCTGGACAGCAGACAGGCAAAACAACCTTGAGCTTGCAAACAAAAATCTTCAAAAGGAGCAGCAGTCGGTTTGGAATCGTTTCAGGGATATCCAGCAGGTTTTAGAAAGGTGGGAGCCTAGTTCGACGGATAAAAAGCGTCATTCTATCCGAGACCAGATTTTTATCAGTTATTCTCACCAGGACAAGAAGTACCAGCAACAGCTAGAAAAGCATCTAAATGTCATCATTCCAAACCATGTGATTTGGCATGATTCAAAAATTGAGGCTGGCGACATCTGGATGGAGCGCCTTAAGGTAGCCTTATCCCAAGCGAAAGTGGCCATATTGCTAGTTTCCATTGAGTTTCTCAATTCGCAGTTCATCAAAGAGCACGAGGTCCTACCGTTGCTAAGTGCCCAAAAAAGTCATGGCTTGAATCTCTTCCCAATTGTTGTTCACCCCTGCAATTATCCTGATTCAGTGCTCGGCTGTTACCAGTACGCCAATCGCCTGCCCAAGGCGCTATCTGAGTTGTCTGTGCCGAAAAGAGCGCGAGAACTGGAGGAGATTTGCAGGAAGATTTGTGCGGCCATTAAGCCCTCGGCCGGTCAACAAGACATTCCAATCAAGACAATCGAAGTTGATAACGGAATTTGCGGGTAGACTCGTGGCGCTTTCTGATGCTCGTAATGCTTGTGTACAGTGTCTCGGTCTCATTCGCGGCGTTATTCCTTACCGTTATGCCCATTGGCTCATCGAAGACCCAAAAAGCCGCGACTATAGAGTCATTGCCTCGGTCCTCCCCGAAGGGGAAACAGGCTATGGCGTTGCCCATCGCACTGGGGTGATCGGCCAGGTTTTCCGAGTCGAGATGCCGATCTTGGTCTCCGATGCTGGCAACCATCCTTTATATGACCCGTTCGACAACACAATCGATTGGGAACTCTGCTTTCCTGTGTTCATGGATGGAAGGGCCAAGGCGGTCATCAACCTTGAAGGCTCCGGCAGCTTGGAAATCGCAGCCGAAGGTTGGAATCATATCTGTGAGGTGGTTCAACAGACCACTGGATATCATCCTCCAATAACGCTGCCTCAAAGCAATAATTCCTATCTTGTGAAGACTCGCCGGATTATCATTCGAGGAGAGAGGAGTGATGAAGTGGCCGAACTCGCCAGGGTATTTGCGCGTGGAGGAGAAAGCACACTTTTGGTAGGAAACCATCCCGATCTTCTAGGAGATCGCACGCCCACCATGACCGATGCGTTGCGGCAAGGTCTTGGCGCAAGCTATTGCTATTTTGGCGTTGAGCGGCGGCTTGACCTGCTGGCCACTGGCGATCTAAGTTCTAAGGATATGTTAGAAAACCGGTTGCATTGGTGGAATATTTCCCAGGGGCGATACGCTTATGTCTTGGTACATGCCCAAGATAGCGTACCCCTGAATCAAATGTCCTTAGAATTGTGCTGCGACGAGACTTAGCACAACCGCACGCTAGATCGATATTGCATCTGCCAATGGCTTCGATACTTCATCCCACAGCGTTACATATCTTTCCAAAATGACGTTCGCCCGCGTGTCCCGGATTGGAAACCAGAATAGCTGCTTATTCTCAAGAGGAGAAGGAGACATGATCAAAACCCGTTGCTCACGACTGAAGGCATCATAGATGGTTACCTCTGACTCTACATTATGAGGTTCGAGCGTCCGTATGGCGATGCGCTGCCAAGCGGCGTCGCTCACGTCTAACGCATCCCGAAATCTTCTAACACTTTTGAGCACTGTTTTTGTGTTTGGCACCAAAATTCGATATTGCACTGCCCTATTTTCGATGTTGTGCTTAATCACGTCCCTGAAAAACCTCTCGTCGGCGTCCAGCGCCGGCTCGATGATCCATACGCTGCGCGCGTTTTGGCTCTCAAACGCAACCAACTCGGCAAAGGAAACTACCACACTAGGGAAACGAATAGGCGCAAAGTCCTGGACTGGATTGCTCGGCTTGCCCAGACCGGTCAGAACTTCCGTAACTGCTTTGCATAGTTCGCTTTGTAGTTGCACAAGCCCATCCGGAGATGGTTTGTATTCAATCACCCTGTAAGCTTTAATATCGAAAGGGATTTTCGCAATGCTCTGCGAAATCATGATTGTCTGGTTTCCTACGGAATGAGAAATCCCGAGTTCATAGAAGACGTTGGGATTGTTACCCGTGAGATCGGCGATCACGGCATTAGCCTCATAGATTGAGTCAATGATCTCCCTTTTGATTGAACCCGGAAATGCTATGTCGTCGGCTCGAAGACAACGGATTTTTAAGCCTGTTTCTTTCTCGGCATCGCTGACTGCGGGCTTGATAGCCTTGTCGTAGGTCCCCCGAAGTGCCTGGGAGAAATTCATGATTACATAGCAAAGCGCGGTTTTATTCAGGTGCTGCGACATGACCGTTCATCCCCCTGCCCGATCTTTATGAAGACACTATGGATTGAATAGGCGGGAACGTGATTATACAAGAACGACGTTTGTCTTTGTTTCTTGCGTCCAGATTACCTACAAGGGACCGTGTGACAACTTCGGAGTGGAACGTTGTGCCTCGGGCACAACGGGTTGCCCAGCTAGATGAATCGTAGGGGCCCCATGATGTTCGAGGCTGTCACGGAAGACTTGCAGCACGGTGCTAAATTCCTTGTTTTTCGCCAAGTCATAACGCTCTTGCGGATCGTTGCGCCAGTCGTAGAGTTCCTCGCCTAGTTTCTCATTCCGAATGTAGTGGAATTGCGGGCCGGCCACTGAGCGCATGGCGCCAAAATAGTTAGGCGCCTTGGGATTCCATGGTAGCTGTGCCAGATCGCTCTCTGGATAAGGCCACTCCAAATCTTGCGATGTCTTCCAGAGCTGGGCCAGCGACGGAATTGGGAAAGCCTGCTTGGGATTACTATCGGTTAGCTCTACCAAAGTCGCAGGAATTGCCGCGTTGGAAACCGGACGGCTGATGCGCGCGCCCGCGGGAATCTTCGACGGCCAGTAGAACACCAGCGGTACTCTGATCTGTCCGCGGTAGAGACTATTCCCATGGATGAATAGGCCATGCCCGCCAAACGATTCTCCATGGTCTCCGGTGATCACGACCAAGGTGTTATCAGCAAGATTTCGTTTTTTCAATTCTGCGAATAGTTGGCCAATCTGATCGTCGGTATAGGCAATGGCTCCATCGTAAGCGTCTATCTCGCCTTGCAATTCCTGTGGCGTGGCAGGCATGGTATGTGAGGCAAGGGACTCGTCTATGATGCCGCCGGGATTCTTGAGTTTCGAGAACTGCGTGCGGTATGGTTGCGGCGGAAAGTATGGATCGTGTACGTCGAAGTAGTTCAGCACAGCAAAGAATGGACTCTGGGGCTTGGAATCAACCCAACGCAGAAATGAGCCGGTGATTTGCGGAGCGGTTCGGCGTGTCGGAAAGATTTTGAGCCCGAGGCGGTTGAGCAACGCTTCCAGATCTCTGCCGTAGCACGTGCGTACTGCGGCTTGCGTTAGCGAGCCCGAGTAGTCGTCGAAATGGGCAAAACCGCGGCCCAGGCCCATGCGCCGGCAGAAGAAGAACGAGTTACCGGAAAACGCTCCAGTGCGGTAACCTTGGCTGCGAAAGACCTCGCTAATCGTGGGATAGCGCCCATCCAGCGGCCCCTTCTCAGCACCGTGCTCGGAGGGATAGCGACCCGTCAAAAGAGATGCATGTGACGGCAGGGTCCAGGAAGCTGCGGCAAAAGCCTCCTCAAAAAGTACTCCCATCTGCGCGACATGATCCAGGTTCGGGCTAGTCTGGCGCGAATAGCCGTACCCGGAAAGATGATCAGCCCGTAGCGTATCTACTACAATCACCAGGACATTGGGTGTGCCCTTGGACGCTGTGCTCCGTTCAGCGCGCACTTCCTGCAGCCAACTCCAGCCCTGGACGCCTATCACCAGAACAACATTAGCCAACACTAGCCAGACCGAAGTCCGTCTGCTGAATCGCAACGCCATTGCTTCATGCTTTGTGAACCATTTGGTTAGCAGCAGCGCGGCACCAATTGCCACCACCCCTAGCACAGATTCCGCGAGGTACTTCCCTCTAGCATGTCCACTCAGCGTTAGCCAACCAAAGAACATAAAGGAGGCGGACGAGAACACCACCAACCGCACGACCGGCAGGCGGCGAGAAAACAACCTCATTCCTAGCATCACCAAACCCAACGAGCAGAAAAACAGCAGATCAATGACTGGAATAATCCAGAAGATTTCAGGAGAAACAGCCCTCAAAACTCTCCAGCTTAGCCAACCTAATTTGGGAAGCACAAGGGCCAGGACGCCCTCGCTAATTCCAGTCGCAAGACCGAACCATATTGCAATGAGGAGTGTTTGAGTCGCGATTGAAGCTGGCTCGGAGTGGCGAGACTTAAGGCCAAGAGTCATTGCTTTGAGTTCCCCCAGCGCGTGATAATCAAACCGCGAATATCAACACCAAAAATGTCAACTCGTTGCGGCCTTCACGCAACGAAGCATGGCTCGTCTCCGCCTCTCGTGTGTTTTCAAAGGCCAAACAAGCAAATGACATGCGAACTAAAATGTTTCCCATGATTCACCTTAGTGCGCGACTCCTAAATAAAGGACATAATGCGGCTGTGGATTCGTTTCGCTGGCTGTGCGGAGACAGGGTGCTTGGCAAGCTTCACTATGGGAGCGCTAACTCCTTGCCAATGGGGCAGATTCATCGCCGTTTGGGCAGTATTGCTGGGGAAAAGAAGGTGATTTGGGTAAGAAGCCGGAGGACGAATACTGAAGCGATTGTGGTGTTAAGCGTCCTAAGCACCTCCCTGGATATGAAAAAGACAAGAAAAAAGATATGAAAAACAGAAGACGTCTCCGGTTCTTGGCAGGTTTGGTTCTTTGAAATTTATCTTGAGAAATTTCGCTGAATTAGCATTCATTTCATGTATATTGTCACCGCCCACTACTTTAGTGCGGCTAAGACCACATCGCGGCTGGTTAGCACGATTTCGTCAAGCACATCATTAATATATTTGCGGACTCTTCATTTTCGGTAGGAGGCACAATGGAAGGAACAAAGAAGTTAAGTATTTTGTGTTGGGCGTTCGTCGTCCTGCTCGCAGCCGTGCCGGCCTTCGCGCAGGTTGATTATGCAACGGCCACACTGAAAGGCACGGTGACTGATCCGACCGGGGCAGTCATCTCCAGTGCCACCGTTACTGTGGCGAACACTGCTACTGGCCTTACTAAGACCACCAAGACTGCTGCTGACGGCAGTTATCAGATTCCAGCTCTTCCGCCTGGAGCTTACCAAGTCACAATCGAAGCAAGCGGATTCAGTCGCGAAGTGGTAAAGGGTCTTGCGCTGTCCGTCGGCCAGAGCGCGGCCTTGGATGTTCACCTCAAAGTGGGCACCTTTAGCGACGTTATTGAAGTTACGGGCGACAGCGTGCCGCTGATCCAGACGGAGCAGACTCAACAGGCGAACACGGTTGACCAGCGCCAAGTCGAAGAGCTTCCCAACATCGGGCGGAACATCACCCAGCAGGTTTATACACTGCCGGGCGTGGCCAACGCTGATGCGCCACGCAGTCAGACGCCGGGCTTCACCGGTTTTGGCACCACTGGATTCTCCATCGGCGGCAGCAACGGGCGCAATAACCTTTCCACCATCGATGGCGGCGAGAATGAATATGGTACTGGGCAGTACCGTACCAGCGTGCCGTATGACGCCATTCAGGAATACCAGGTTAATCGCAACGCGTTTTCGGCAGAATTCGGATTCACCGATGGCAGCGCCATCAATATCGTCACCAAGAGCGGCACCAGCCAACTCCACGGAAGCGGCTTCGGATATTTTCGCAATCGGGATACTCAGGCGGCGAATTTCTTCAATGGTCTTGCAGGTTTCCCCAGCGCCTTCAATCAAAGCGTGTATACCGGGGGTAGCATCGGAGGGCCGATCAAGCAGGACAAGCTGTTCTTCTTTTTAACCTACGAGTATCAGAGATTGGATTCACCATTCTTTAACTTCCCGTTGTCCTCACCCACGGTGCAGGGCATCGGAGCCCCTGGCCTGGGAGCAAATTGCGCTGGGCAGTTTACCGCCAAAGTGCCCGACCAGTTGTGTTACGTAAATGCTCTCAAAACCTCTGGAGATCCGTTCCTGGTGGGGTTTGCCAATGGAATTACGCCGGGGTTGAGTCCGCTAAACAATCCCGCTCTGAACAAGATCCTCAACCGCGATAACGGCGTTTTCGATAACCCCACACGGCACCATAACACTCTGCTTCGCTTTGATGGCCAGCCGAATAACAACAACTCTCTTGGCCTTCGCTTGACCTATCGGCATGATGATAACGCCACGCTCAATCCCGATGGCAGCGGCCTCTTTACTCGCGACTTCGCAATCCTGGGTACTTGGACCCGTACCTTCAGCCCCACCCTGGTGAATCAAGTCCTGGTGCAAGTGGTGCCTCGCAATGTGGCTAACAATCTTCCCAACCCCTTCACCGGAGTTAACTTCAGCCTGGGTAACCTCAACATTGGCGGTTTAGGTGGAACCTCTTCTTTCGGGAGTCCGTCGCTGGTGCCTTACGTGGCCCACCAGCAGCGTTACCAGTTTGAAGACGACATTACTTGGAACCATGGCGCGCACACCTTCAAGCTAGGCGCCTCCTACCGTCCGGCCAACTACCATGTAGAAGACGATCTCTGGTTCAACAACCAGTTCGACTTCAGGGATGGTGTTATTCCGTTGATCTCGCTGGCTCCCGCAGCCGTCCAGGGACACCTGGTTGGTTTCAACTTGGCCCATGGGCTGCCGGCTACGGGTCCCCTCAGTACCAACCTCAGTGCTCCGCAGTCCTTTGGTTTTGGAATACCGGTTGACGTCCTGGCAGGATTCAACAATCCCAAGTGGCAGGGATGGGGCCATTATTTCGGCAGCTATGCGCAGGATTCATGGAAGCTCAATTCCCGGTTCACACTGAACGCCGGAGTGCGCTTCGATGTTGATGGCGAACCCTCGCCGCTAGGAACGAGCTTCTATGCCTCACCCCGTCTGGGGTTTGCCTGGGATCCTTGGGGTGACCACAAGACCGTGGTGCGCGCCGGAGCAGGCATCTACTACGCTCCCATTGATGTGCTCATTCCTTCTTACGGCTCTCTGCTGGATGGAAGTGGACGATACATCAACGAAGTGCTATCCGTTTTGAGCCCAACCAACAACACCGTCGCCAAGCTATGGGGACTCGGAGTTGCGAAAGGTGAACTCCCCTTCGGGCATCTCACCGCGGCTGATTTCGCTGCCGTAGGCATCAATACCACATCACCAGGTGCCACAGTAGGTTATAGCGTCAACCCCAACTACAAAAACCCCTATACCTTCCAATCCAGCTTGAGCGTTGCCAGGGAGCTAGCCAAGAACATGTCGCTGGAACTCGGATACCTTATGTATCATGGCGTGCACCTGCAGATGCCCCTGGAAACGGCGTATCAGCAGATTAATCCTGGAAATCCGCTTTGTCCGACCCCGGCTTGCACTGATATCACCGGAGGACCGCTCTACTCGCCGACAACAGGACAGCTCCAGCACACATCCTATGAGTCGATTGGAAGCTCCGTTTATCACGCGTTCACGGCTTCGCTCACCAAACGCTACAGCAGCGGCTTGCAGTTCCAGGCCAACTATACCTGGAGCAAGGCCATTGACAACGTTATCGATTTCGCCAGCTTCCAGAACTGGTTCAGGCCGAGCCGGCTTGATCTGTTCCGGGCCGTTTCTGTCTTTGATATACCGCACACCTTCGTCGCCAACGCGGTCTATACCACTCCGTTCAAGACCAGCGATGGTAATTTCCTCTTCAAGGCGCTTGCGGACATCTCTGTTGCCCCAGTCGTGACCATTCGCAGCGGGTTGCCGTTCTCGATCAGGACGCCTAGCCTCAACAACAAACTCAATGGCCAGACTTTGGACAACAACTTTGCCACACCTTTTGGCGCCACAAGAGACAGCCTCCGCGGCGCATCCTATGCCTCCACCGATCTAAGGATCACCAAGTCAATCTTTGTCAACCGCGATCGTGGGGTCAGGGTCATCTTCATCGCTGAGGGGACCAACATCTTCAACCGGATCAACTTCAACAAGGTCAGCGATCAGTTTGATATCGGAGGTTTCTCCTCGGCTGTACCGTTGGCTAACGGGCAGACCCTCAATCTGTTCACCGGACCTTATACTGGATTGCAGGGTGTCAAGCCAACCAATATCAATCAGGTGCAAACACCTCTTTCTTTCGCATCGGCTGACGATCCGCGCCGGATTCAGTTCGGATTAAAGGTCGCGTTCTAGAAAGATAGTTAATCACTTAATAGGGCACGAAGCTGCATTGCAGCTTCGTGCCCTAAGTTTTTTGGAGTGCGACAACAGAAACTCCAATGGACTTGGCTTGTCTGCCTAATCTCTCCCACCGTTGAAACGGTGGGCTATTTTCATTCGTCCGGCTGGAGCCGGACTTTGGTGGCTTACGGAATCCAGGAAGAATGATTCAGTCGTCCCTAACGGGACTCCGTTTGTTTTGAACCTAACCCAGCATTGGATTCGGCGCCTGACAGCGCCGAATCATGCTGGGCTACTGTCAGACGTCCCCTTCGGGGACTCAACCCCGTAAAATCGCGATTACAAATGTGGAAACTTCAGCGTCAGGCTGGCGCCGGACTAGCACCTATCAGCGCCAATCAGTTCAAATCAGCGTTCATCAGCGTTGAGCTTTTGGTTGCGGCTATGCTGCGCTGTCCTCTGTAGTTGCTTTGTGCTCTGCTGTGATCTTTGATGCGGTCACTACCCTATCGCTTTTTTGAGCCTGCTACTTTCACCTTCTCCGCGACTTCCTTCGCGCGAAACTTCGCGATCCGTTCGATCAACTTTACAGGAATAGGCTGGGAGCGCGGGAACCGGATCGTCCCCTTGCTGAGCTCGTACGGCGCGAGTTCGTCCTTAAACGCCTCGACAAGACGACCAGTCGCCGGATAGAGGGAGTAGTGCTGTTTCCATCCGGCGAAATAGAGTATCGTCGCGCTGTGCAGCTTGTACGCGGCGATCTGGTACGAGATTACTTCCTCGGCTCCGGGCAAGGCCTTGCGGATAATGTTGCGCACGCGTTTGAGTACGCTCTGTACATCCTCGGGTTGCGCGGCGATGTACTCGTCTACGGACTTGAAGTTGGTTTTGGCCATCGTAAGATCCAGTCTGCTGGCTTTCAGCGCCGGTGCTGGTACACCAACTTTGAATCGCTCGAATCGGGCTGAACGAGCAGCATGGACTGAGTATAAAGAATTCTTTCGATGGGTATGTCGAAGTTACAACTTCCAAAGTCTCCACTCCAATCTCATTCATCAGTGTTTATCAGCGCAAATTAGCGGCAAGATCAAGCTGGTCCCGCATCCGCCAGCCCTTGCCTGTGCCAGGCGCAGCTACATGTGGCATGGCGGGTTTCGCCTTTGGCTGGGAAAACGTGGTAGTACATGCCGATGACCATCGGCACAAACACGATCGTATTGTAGAAAAGATGCAGTTCGATTCTGGGGATGATTTGTTGCACGATGCTGGTCGGCTCCGGGGATCCAAACAGGTTGTGATGAAAGGTGGCCTGCCCGATCAACAGCAGATGCTCGAAGTGGTGCCAAAATTGGATGATCAGCGCTATTGTCCACCAAGTGCGTGATCTTCCTGCGAAGCCTTTGCGCAGCAGCCAGATTCCGATCAGCATAACCAGGGCGTAGCCATAATGAAGCAATTCCGTGGTCACCAGCCACGGATAGCGCAAGCCAAGGACGCCCCCGGCGTGATGGCGTGGCCATCCAAGCACGTATACCTGCCAGCCCTGCGCCAGATGCTCAGCCCAATGTGCCAGCACCACAACCATGAAAATCCAAAGGGCGGGCTTATGCCAGCGGCTATTGATTTTGTCGTGAAAATTTTGACGGTCTATCACTGCTGATTTCATAGTTATCGCTGAAACATGCATCGTACAGTCCTCATTCTCTATTTGAGTCGAGGGCGCGAGTTTATTCGTGCCCTCAAGTTTCTACATAGGTTGCGACGAGTCCCGAAGGGGACGCGTGAAAGTAGCCCAGCACGGGTTCGGCCCTGCAAGACTTTATCTAGCCCTTCCAAATTGTGCTGGCCGAACCCGTGCTGGGTAACCTCCCCCCAAAGCAAAATAAGTCCCGTGAGGGACGGCTGAATCCTTTCTCCTCCTATATCCCGTGAGTGGCAAGAAATTCCTTAATCTCGTGGGCGAAACTGATCCGCTTGCGATGCTCTGCGAATACACTACTGTCTTCTCCGGTTGGAAAACGCCAATCGAAAAGATGACTGTGTGACTCAAATTATTCAATTACCCAATTAATAAATTACCCAATTACCAAATTCTTCCTAGCTCACGTGCGCCCCAGAATATTTAGAAATGGCGGCTCGGAGTTTTGCTGGAACCGAGACCGGCGACATCCCCTCGGGTCTTCGGCGGAAACACGCAATCCGCTGCTCTCCGCGTGCAACCATCTCCTCTTTTCCATTGGCTTCTTTCCAGTACTCAAAGAGCATGGTGATCTGGGTCTGACTCAGCGAGCCCAGGCTCATGCGAACGATCACTTCGTCGAAGGCATTCAATTCAGCTAGGTACTCGCAGTTGCAATAGGTGGTTACGAGGCAAAGCCCTGCTTGAAGCTCTTGCAGAATCTCAGGAAAATGCTCCCGCAGAAAAAGCTCCCGGCACTCGCCCTGCCACGCAAAATGGCTCAGGAAGTAGACGTTCCCGGTCAAATTGGTGTCCTTGAACCCAACGCTGCGTCGATGCTCGTATACTGTCATAAATTTACAAACATTCAATCACCACACGCCGGCATGGGTTTTTCAGAAAGAACTGAGTTGTCGGCCAGGGCCGTCCGTTTATTCTGTTCAGCCGCCAATATGGCCACTACCAACGGGACCGGCCTGCCCGTTACAGTGGCGGCAAAGGTTGCTAGGAGATTGCTTCCCGATCGCAGCAGCACCCAGCCTTCTTCCTGAGTGGGCAACATAGAAAGCGGAGCAGAATCTCCAGCCTCCGCTTTTTTCAGGCATTCCAAGGCCGACCAGATCCGGGTTGCAGCAATATCGAAGCCTTCCCTAGCGTGGGCGCTCACGAGGTTCGCCAGCCCATATTGTTGTGGCCCGAGCAAGTCTTGCCACGCGCGAGACACGCCTGTCGCCGGCTCCAGATCGCAAGCGACAATCTGGTCGGCTGCCACCAGCATCGTCAGGCCATCGGCATGAGCGAACGACGCGCAGTTGCTGCCTTGCATCTCTGGCCTTCCGTAAGGCCGATGATAAACATCTGCATGAAAGCCATTGGTGCGAGCAACACGCTTGCTTCGCGATAGCATTTCTCTCTGGGTCTGCTCGAATGCGATTCTCAACGGATACGAGGGTGCGAATTCAGCCATCTTCCGTTCCAGGTAGGTACCCAGGGTTCCGGGTGACCAGGAAGTTGGGGTGAGCGCTTCCACCATCTGCAATTTCAACCCGGTCCATGTTTCCAGAACTTCTCCGGTTGCGGTCATGATCTCCATGTCGTAGATCAGAATGGCGCCCTGCTGTGATATCTCCTTGGCATGTACGTAGCAGTGGTCCGGTAGCTCTGTGGTTGCCGTCACGAGGCGATGAATCTCTACTGGCAGCACTCGTGCGTGTGGAACGCAGGCTTGGATCGCGTGGATTGCGGCGTCACGCACATCCGGTCGTCCCAGCAGCCATTGCGCAGGAAGATGGCGGGCGAACCAATTGCCATTGGAAGGGCGCTTCAACTCTGCCAGGCATTCCTTGGCTCGGAGTTTGTAGTAGGCATTAACACATCGAAAGCGGCCTTGGTGAAACAGTAGTTGCTCGTAGAGATCACGCTCGCAATCGAGCGGCGCTGGAGTCAAGCTGGTATCCCAATCCTCTGCCGAGCGTGTCTTATGTTTTTTGCGTGTCTTACAGATGGCCCGCACATGATCGAGAGCGAAACTGGTGGCCTCGGTCCTGACGGCCAGTTCCACTGTACCCTCATCGTTAACCAGGCCGGCAATCCGCACTCTTATTTTTCCCTGGACAGGCACGGTAATGGCCTGTGAGAACTCCACTTCTTCAAAGACTGGCGGCTCCGATAAATCCAGCAACACGCTTGCAACCTGGGCCATTGCTTCAAGGGAGACCACGGCTGGCAGCAGTTGTTCTTTTTTCAGCACGTGGTCCTTAATATAAGGATCGCTGGCCACCGAAATGTCAGTATCCACCACAAGCTCAATGCCGGGATAAAAAACCCGGGGGACCTCCAGGAATCGGCGCAAGGGCAATTCAGATTGCTTCAAGAGTTGCGAGTGCTGCGCAAACCTGCTGCTTACAACAATTCTCGTATCTTTTGGCGGGGTGCGAAGCAGGTTCATGAGCATGTTTGTGCCTGCATCCACCGGAATCGGAGTAACGCCTTGGGCGCGCAATGCCTCGATAGTTCCCAGGCTTTCTCCCATACCCGTTCCTGACCAAACCGACCATTCCAATACCATGCACCGGCAATGTGGTTGGCGGGTTTGGAAGTCTTCAATCATGGCTGCCAGCCATTCATTCGCCAGTCCGTAATGCGCTTCGCCATGAAGACCGGTGCGGGCGATAATCGATCCAAAGGCAATGAAGAAACGAAGATGTTCCGCACGTAAAGCGGAGATCAGATTCTGGGCACCACCCAGCTTTGGCGCAAGCGTGTTGTTGAATTTTTGCTCATCCAGATCTGCGAGGCGGCATGGTTGGTTAATGCCTGCTGCATGGAGGACAGCAGTAATCGGGCCGATTTCGGATTCGATGTTTTGGACTGCCTCCGCAACCTGCACAGCATCGGTAACATCAACCGAGAGATATTGGAAGGCAATTCCGCTGGCAGCGAAACGTTTGAGGTTTTCAGCCAATGTGGGATCAAGCTCTGGCTTCGATCGTCCCAGCAAAACGACTTTGCAGCCGCTCTCGCGCGCAAGCTGCAAGGCGCATTCCGCTCCAATGCCTTTTCCGCCTCCGGTTGCCAATAGAACGTCCCGATTGCTAAGCGCCGGTAGCGCGTTGTCGTCAAAGAGAGGCAAAGGGCATAACTTTGCTTGAAACCGGCGCCCTGCATCATCGTAGTGGGCCTCAATAAATCCGGAGAGCGCAGCAATCTCGTTGATCACCAAATCGGCAACCTGTTCTTGGTGGGCAGGTATATTCAGCACTGCGACAGGTACTTCGGGTGACTCCAGATGTAAACTGCGGCAAAATGCTGATGCTCCCCATCCGTGCTGTATCACCACCAGGGGGCAGCGCCTCGCTTGAGATAGGCCAGCACCGCGCAATAGAAGAGGCAAACTGGCTGCATCGGGCCGCAACGGGAGCCAAACCACGGTGCCCACTCCTTGTCCCTTCTCCTGCAACTCACGCTGGAGGCGCTGCGCGCCGGGATGGGAATCGGGGGCAAGAACTTGCCATTCGCCCTCAGCCTTGAGTCCTCCACCGGTGGAAGAGCGGGCCTTTAGGCCCGCGTTCAGGCGCAACACCGAATGGGCTTCAGTCCCGGTGCTTGCCGGGATCGATCGGTCGTGCAAGGCCTCTAATGGTTCTTCAAAAAACTTGAAATGGAATGCCCTGGTCCAGGAATCAACACCGCTTGGCAACCCTGAGGCCGCTACTTGCTTTCCTCCACGCGATTGCCGAATCGCTTCCAGGGCCTGCGCTGCTTCAGCCAAGGTGACATTGGAATAGTCCGTTGGGTGCGGAGGAGTTTGGATGGCCAGTTTCCGGGCCACCTCCACAATGATCTGGCTTACGGTAATTGAATTCAGATGCAGGTCATCTCTCAAACGGCTGTCGGCGCTGACTGCCTGTAAGGGAAGCTCGCAGCGATTCGCAACCAGCCGAATAAGCTCGGTGAGAACATCGCCCGCGCTTTCCTGCTCGATCAGAGGCGCTGGTGCAACAAGTTCCTTTTTTGCCTCGACCATGATTCGCTGGGATACAGGCGCTGATTCGCACGGATTCGCAAAAAAGCTGGGAGTCCAGTTGAGTGAGAACTTTCGCGTGAACCTATCCGCAAAGAGTCCCTGTATTTCCACCGGAGCGC
>DASZEU010000363.1:0-6954 GCA_035940535.1 Candidatus Angelobacter sp. | reverse complement strand
TCACTGCGGCTGCAACTGATCGGCGGTCCCAGGACACAGCTCCAGCCTGTGCCCGTGGCGGCATTGGCGCTGAGGCCTGTTGGCAAGGTGTCGGTCACTGTCACCTGCGTGCCGTTCGTAGGAGAAAGACCAACATTGGTGACTGTAAGAGTGTACGTGCCGGTCTGGCCCTGGATGAAGACTCCGTTATGGCTCTTGGCAATGGCAGGATCAGGTCCATTTTGAATGATCGTCGTTGGATCGGTGGCGGTGTCGTTCGTGGTATTTGTTTCGCCACCGCCTGAAACTGTCACGCTATTGGTGACCTGGCCAGGTGTATCGTTGGCAACGTTGACCGTTAGAGTAATCACCGGATAGTTGGCGGTCGAAGCCAGAGCATCGGTGCGCGTGCAAGTCAGTGTTCCCAGAGTGCAAGTCCAACCTGTTCCGGTGATGGCTGTTGCCGTAAGTTTAGCCGGTAGCGTATCCACGACTGTGACCGTTCCGTTCGTGGGTTTCCGACCGGCATTTGTAACCGTGATGGTGTATTTCGCGCCTTGCTGGCCCTGAGTAAAGTTGCCTGCGTGGGATTTGGCGATGGTCAAATCCGGCTCGCCGCATCCGGGAAATTTGAAATTTGCGATACGGGTGTTCCAGTTGAAAGTCCCGGTATTCTTCAAGTATTCATTGGTGTACCAGAAGGTGCAATCGTTGACGGGATCCACTTGCATGGCGCTATAGTCACCCCAGCGAGTAAGGCCGCCGATTTGCGCCCCAGTACCGCTGATCAGCGTGGTCTCGGCTTCGAGCGTGCTTGTGGGGTCGCTGAATCTCCTGCCGGCAAATGCGATGGAAGGAAAAACGTCGCTGCTCGATACGCTGTAGCCCAGGGCGATGTCTCCGTCCTGGTCCATCGCTATACTTCCCATCCAACGGAAGCTGCTATCAGGCGCAAAGGTCGATTGTTGCGCGACTACCGGGGTTCCATTGGGGTTCTGGATTTCATACCAGCGCACGCCGCTGCTGGCGTTGGCTGCCACCGCGTGGTTTACAACCAGAGATTCGTGGTCGCCGAAGTTGCGGTAGGCCAGCCGGTACATGAGGCGGTCGCCCAGAGAATCCAAATGTGTGAAGTCGCCGGGCTGGGGCACGCAGCCGCGTGCTCCATTGCAGAGAGGAGTAAAGGGGGCCACCGGGATTGTGGTTGGACCGCTGAAGGTGGAATTGCCGGGTGTCGCAAAATCTACATGAAACTTATAAAGGTTCAGAGAGTTCGCGCCAAAAGTCATCATGAAATTCGGTGAGCCTGCGGGAGGGGCAGTATGGCCATCCACATCCGAAGGCAGCAGACTTCCCACAGTAGAGCCTTGCTGGAAACAGATTTGGGTGGCCGGTTGCCCGTTCAACATGGCGTTGCGGTCGTAGGCGCAAGCATCGGCGCCCAGAAAGCTGGTGGTCCCGAACATGTTGAAAGTCACATAGTATGCGTCGGGCCA
This sequence comes from Candidatus Angelobacter sp., assembly GCA_035940535.1. GTDB lineage: Bacteria > Acidobacteriota > Terriglobia > Terriglobales > Acidobacteriaceae > Angelobacter. The sequence continues at coordinate 5,479 of DASZEU010000363.1, read as the reverse complement.
CACGCCCATCTTTGGATAGTCATCGAAATTGGAATAAGTAAAGGAGTAGCGGTTAAAAGTGCCAGTGGCATCGGAGGTGGTGGAGACGGCAACGCATTGGAGAAATGGACCGTTGCCACCGTGGACCACAAACTGGTTGAAAACCCACCGGTCTGCCAGCTTGTCGTAGACGACGATTGGATCGCCGTCATTGCTGGTTTCACAATCTCCGCCGAAGCCCTTCCAAAGAGTATTTCCAGCCGCAGGGCCAAGAGTGATATTGGTGGTTGTCTTATCGAACACCGCGAACGATAGATTGACCCATTGGACATATTGCGTGAGACCAACCGCGCCATTGGTGTCCGGAGGGGCGCAACAGGGGGTGAAACCCTGAGGCACTCCTTGGCCAAGACCATCAAAGTTATTGATCACCGTTGGAGCAAGCAATTCGGGAGCGCGCGGCGCGGTCCTTTGAAGTATTGGATCAGGAGCGTCGGGTGGCTTGAATCCGTCAGGCAAAGGGATGAGACGGAGTTGTTCCGCTTCCCGCGGTGTCGATTCGGGCGGCTGGGTGGTCTTTACCAGATCGCGTAGCGGGGGTGAGACATCATGCCGCACATCCTGCCTGGTGATCAGAACTTGTCCGTGCGAGGGTAGCGCGAAGCCTAGAAACAGCGCGACTAAGACCAAGGCTTTCGAGAAAAAACCTGACCGTTGGAAGAACGGTCCCCCTGAGAACTGAAAAAGCATCGCAATGAATCTCACGAATCCGCCTTTAAAATCGACTGGAGGACCGAATTTCTATTCTTCCTTTAAGCGTTCTCCACGCTTGCCACCGCAAACTGCCTGAATTCAGACAACATTAACGTATGAGCAGTAATGGCAGCGTGGCAAATTCGGAAGACTAGCCGCTCAAGGCCTCTCAATCAATTCTTTGGGTGGGGAATGGATAGCATCGTAGCAGCCCGTCTGATTAAAAGCAACCAGAGTAGCTGGACTGGGTGTAATTAAAAGTGAGAGTCACTGTGTATAACATTTGACTACGGAGGGTGAGCTTCGTATTTGGTGCTACTGGCATCAAAACCATTTCTTATTGCGCTCCGCTTCGCTGCGCGCAAGCCTGCGGCGCAAGGAAAAGGGTTTTTCCTTTCTTTACCCAGCATTTACGAGCCAGCGTGCGCGCAAAACCGCGCCCACGCTGACTCGACATGCTGGGCTACTTTCGGCCCCTTCGGCGCGCCTCAGGGCAGGCTCTTCGGGGCTGGTTTCTCGTAGCCTGCTTGTAGCCTGGACGATTGACTCGCACTTTTAATTACACCCATCTGGCCTGGCTGGACTAGCTGGACTGGATATGAATTCTCGCAATCAATTCCCATCTAGCGAAGTGAACAATTCCGCCCCTGCTGGGGCTTCGGCAAACTGAATCCGCGTATATCCGCGTAATCTGCGGTAAGGTTTGGTGCGGCTTGCTGCGCTGCGGTGAGATTTTTGCTTTGCGTCCTTTGTAGGGCAAATTTGTAGGGCAAAGATGATAAGATCGCGAGAGCGTAAAGGGCGCGTCCGGTCCGCGGAAAGGGTAGAAGCCCACCTTGCAATAAAGAGTTTTTGCGAACCTTCTTTCAGCCCGAGATGCGGACAACGGGCGTTTCGATGAAAGGAGGCCGCTATGTCGACCGACTCTCCAGAAGTACCACGCCCGCTCCCTGACCGCCCCAATGTTCGCCACTTAAAAGATCAAGCTAAAGATTTGCTTCGGGCAGGCGATGCTTCATCCATTGCGCAAGCGCAATTCAAGATCGCTAGGCAATACGGCTTTGCGAGCTGGCCAAAGCTCAAGGCACATATTGACTCGCTCGAAGAGATTGGGCAGCTCAAACAGGCAATCGACACTAACGATCTCGAACGGGTCAAGACCATGATGGCCCGCAACCCGGCACTGCACCGTGCTCCGCTCGGCTATAACAAAAATGGCCCACTTACCTGGGTGGCCGAGTGCCGTGTGCCCTGGGCGCCCCCGACTGCGGCGCGGCTGGCCATGGCGGAATGGATGATCGATCATGGCTCAGATGTGCATCAGGGTGGCGATGGGCCATTGATGCGGGCCGCGCTGTTTGGCCACCGCATTCCCATGATGGAACTACTTGTCTCTCGCGGCGCGGATGTGAATGCGCTGTGGAATGGATATTACCCAATCATCTTTGCTCCATGCGAAACGGTTGAGCCCCTGCCGCTGAAATGGCTTCTGGAACATGGCGCCAACCCGAATTGTGATGATCCGCAACGGAAGTACCCAGGCACCGCCTTGGATTTCGTCATCGGCACGTATGGGCGATCAGAGAATCTCGGCGCCTGCATCGATATTCTTCTTGATGCGGGCGGCATCACGCGATACAAGCTGCCTGTTGTGCTGAGCTTGTTGCGCGGCCAACTCGGCCTCCTGGCAGAACAACTCGACGCCGATCCCGCTCTTCTGTATCGAAGGTTTCCAGAGCTTGATTTCGGGAGCACCGGGGCGCGTTCGCTTAAGCTCCAGGGAGCGACGCTGCTGCATGTGGCGGCCGAGTATGGCAACGTGGAAGCCGCTAAGCTGCTGCTTGATCGCAGGGCCGATGTGAATGCTCGCGCGCTGGTAGATCAGTCCGGTGTAGGCGGGCAGACGCCAATCTTCCATGCAGTAACTCAGTTCAACGATTGGGGGTTGACCGTAGCGCAGTTGCTCATCGATCATGGGGCCGATCTGTCGCTTCGTGTCAAGCTGCCCGGCCATTATGAGCGGCCGGACGAAGTGATTGAGTGTACGCCTTTGGATTATGCATTGCTGTTTCCAGGCCACCCGGCTGAAAGCAAGTCCGCAACCCTATTGCGCCAACGACAGGCGGCCAGATAACTGGATTAACATGCAACTCATGGGTTGCATTTTGCAAGCCCCGGTGTTTATCTTGCAACCAAGAGGTTGCAGAACATAGCTGAAGGCAGCCAGGCCGCAGGCACCTCCAAAAAGACCGAACTCAAACTAACCAACGTAGCACGCGCGAGCCTGGAAGAATTGCGCCTGGACTACGAAGATTTTCTTCGCCAGCGTGCCCTGCCACTCTGGGAGCGCAAAGATCGCCGCGACAGCCTGATCGCCCGCCGCTGCACCACCGCTGATTGCGTGGCGGAGTGGGCGAAGGAGCAACACCATGGACTCAGTGGACTTGGTGGACCTATTGGACAAAAGCAAACCACTAAAGGACCGGCCGTCCAGTCCAACGCTTCCACTAAGTCCATTCAGTCCACCATGTCCACCTACCCTGAAATTGCCGCCAACGCTGTCCTGGTTCTGGTTGCCGTGGCGTGCAGTCTGCTTGATCGCCAACTGGCCTCTCTGGCTGCCGCATTTGAGCGCGAAGGCGGCTTTACCGAGCGCCTTTACCGTGTCCGCAAGAACGCCCGCGGAGCCGCCCGATGATCCAGACCAACGAATTCGTCTTTGAGTCCCACGTTGAAACCATTCCCACGGAAAGTTCTACCCTCTCGCCCGCTCTCGAATTTCTGCTACGGTCTGGTTCTTAACCAACTCACCATCCTTAAAAACTGTTCGCAAATTCTCTTCGGCATCCACAGCATTTCTTGTCGTGCGTTCTGTAGACCATTTGCCGTTGGTGAAATGCAAGGCCAATCGTCCTCGCTTGGAAGCCTTGTCGTGTCCATCAACCGGGTCTTTGAAGACATCGTGCTCTTCGCCGTTCACGGTGATGGAAGAGCACTTGAACGCGAATTTCTGGGTATCGCGGTTCAATTGCTGGAGCAGCGCCCCGCCCATGCCGAAGGTGATATTGTCGGCTGACCATCCGGCGCGGTTGATCGCTGCTAGCGTGTCTTGGATGGTCCAGTAGTTGACTCCATCTCCCTGGATCACCCGCACTTTGGGATGGAGCACACGATATCCTTTGCTGTTAATTTCTGAGCCAAATTTTTTCCCCAGAATCTCCAACACCTTCAGCACGACCTCTTTGGGGTTGCCGGAGTCGGGGCGGACCACCAGGACGCCATTGCGGTCCAGGACTTTCTGCCGTAGCATCTCGCCCCAGAGTTTTTCGCACGCTTCATACACGTTATAAGAATCACTGACTACGGCGACCAATCCTTCGGGAAATTGGGTGAGCATGTTGTCGTAGGCTTTGGCTTCGTTCTCCGGTCCCCAGGCCGTGATGGTGGAGTGCTCGGCTGCAGGAATGCTGAAGCCTTCCATCTCGTTCGAACCATAAAACCGTTGCAGAAGGCGGATTCCGGCAACCGTATCGGTCCCTTTGAAATTGATCAAGTGAGCAGCGGCGCCGATGCCGGCGGTCTCTTCACTTGATACGCCTCGATAGCCAAAATCATGAAGCTTGAAATCAATGAGGGAGGGATCGCCGGAGCGCTGCAATGCAGTCAGAAAAACTTTGCGGATCGCATTTGACAGCGTGGCAACCGTAATGGGATACCAGACCTTGAGCAGCAATGTTTCCAGGTAGTTCGGCAACCAATAGCATCTCGGATCAGTGTTTTCAATGGTTGCCATGACGTTATGAACATCCACCAGCGTCCCTTCGGGAACTGCCTTGATGACCACGGGCAAGCGTCCGCCATATTCACGGACGATGTGCATCCATCCTTCGAAGTTGAACATCCCGGGACCAATGTGGCGGTCGACGAATTCTTGAGCTTCCCTGACATCCTGCTTATTGACCACCTCACCGCACAAATACTCGAGCAAGTAATATTGCAGCCCGAAAAACAATGTCTGCTCAAACATGCCGCCGCGAGACTCCAGGTAGCTGTAAACAAATTGCGTCCCCGGAGGATATTGCTTCCAGTGCGTAAACTTGTAGCTGTCGGTTTGCAAAACCAAGTTTCGATTCAGCATGTCTCTTTTAACAGTTCCGCCTTGTAATGAGAATATACAGAAGCGGCCAAAACCTTAACACTGATACCGCTGATTGAACTGATCAACGCTGATCAAAAAGATTTGTAATTGGCAATCTCCAAGTTGTAATTCTAGAACCTGAAGGCAGAAGGAGATACACCTTGCGATTAGGTTTTGACTTTCCTTGGCGCCCTTTGCGTCCTTGGCGGTACAAAGCCCACCTGTGTTCTGCTTTGCTGCTGTAAGACTAGCGCAGAATTACCCAACTGTGTTTTACTAGCTTCCCGTGATCATCACCCAAGTCCAAGATCGAATCGCCACACTTACCTTCAATCGCCCCGACAAGCTTAACGCTCTGAACGCCGAGTTGTTGTCTGGCTCCATCGAGGCTCTGCGTTCCTGGAGTATCGATCCCAATATCGGCGCCATCGTGGTAACCGGCGCCGGCCGCGCATTCTGCGCCGGAGGCGACGTCTCCGCCATGGCCCAGGCTACCGAACAATCGCTGGAGCAGAGCATCGACCGCTTGCGGGCCGGGCAAGAGCTTTCCTGGATGCTCTACAACATCCCCAAGGTGACGATTGCAGCGGTAAACGGTTTCGCTATGGG
>DASZEU010000362.1:0-5671 GCA_035940535.1 Candidatus Angelobacter sp. | reverse complement strand
CTTGCAGTGGTTGTCTTGTGGGCATTGACAACCATCATCCGCAAGAGTCCCAGACGCTGGTGGTTCTATGCCTGGCTGGCAGTTCTTCCGATCATGGTGTTTCTGATCTTTGTTGTGCCCGTGGTGGTTGATCCAATGTTCAACAAATTTGAGCCATTGGAACAGAAGCATCCGGAATTGGCGGATGCGATTGAGAGAGTAGTGCAACGGGGTGGATTGAGTATCCCCAAAAGCCGCATCTACGAGATGGATGCGAGCCGGAGATACACCACGCTCAACGCCTACGTGACCGGTTTTGGCGTTTCCAAGCGCGTGGTGGTATGGGACACGACCATCCAAAAGATGAGTACAGCGGAAACGCTATTTGTCTTCGGGCACGAGATGGGCCACTACGTTCTTCATCACATCATCTACGGCATGATCGCCGGAGCCGCCGGCCTGCTGCTGGGTCTTTATCTGGTTTACCGGCTCTCCGGGTGGGCCCTGAAGCTCTTCCAGCGGCGCGCAAGCATCCGGGAACTGAGCGACTGGGCTGCCGTGCCGCTGATCTTTGTGCTGTTCGGAGTCTTGGGATTTTTTGCAGAACCTGTGGGCAATGCTTTCAGCCGCCACATCGAACATCAGGCAGATATCTATGGGCTGGAGATAACGCACGGCATCAACCCAGACTCGCAAGAAACCGCAGCCCATTCATTCCAGGTGCTGGGCGAGCTAAGCCTGGATTATCCCTATCCAAACGAATGGGTGGTGCTGTGGTATTACGATCATCCCGCTATCCCGGAGCGAGTGCGGTTCGCGCGTGAGTATGACCCATGGAACAATGGCCAGGCGCCGAAATATGCAAAGTAGGCCAGGAGATCCGATCTCCTGGCCATCGAATCACCCCGCCAGATTGGAGTGTGGCGGGGCAACACGTTTCCCGGAAATAAGATTAAGCGGAGTGAAGTGTTACTACCAGAAGTAGTAATTTGGGATTATCGGGCAGCTAGCGAACCAGAAATTCCAGCGCCTCATGCATCCAGGGGAGCACCGCATTCACGCAGGTTGCATAAGCGAGAAACATCAATAAGAAGGAGAATATCCCATAATATTTGTGGCCAGTGGCACGATGCGGCAAGCAATTTCCTTCCAGGAGTTTTTGCAGATGCGTTACCCGCACTTCCATCGAAGACCCGGGCGAAGCAGGCAAAAGATGGGAACCGAGAAAAGCGTCATGCGCAAAAGTACCCTGCCCGAGGCGGCCTACCTTAATAAGCGCCGACGACAAATCCAATACCGAAGCGCCCTGAGCCAAGGCGGCTTCGTCGGCGGCGATCTCAGATGCATTCGTCCAGTCAATATCTGTTTGGCGGGAGAGCCGAGTGATCCTCAACAAGAACTGCTTTAGGTTGTCGAACGAAGCCACATGCGCTATTTCGTGAATCAGGGCTGCGGATAGCTCGGCCGGCGTGAGGGTAGCAGCCACTTGACGGCCGATGAATATCTTCGGCCGAAATATGCCGCTGACAGCGAGCAACGTACCCGGGCTGTCCACCTGGTAGAGCGGGACATCAATGCCAGTAACGTGGAGCCTTGTAGCGGCCAGCCGCCATTGTCTTTGGACCTGCCTGGTTGCAGAAATCAGGCGTAGGCCGCGAGTTCCGATCATCAGAAGTACGGAAGCTCCTAAAACAGCCAGGCCCATCAGCGGCCAGCCCATCAGCTCCCTGGTAGAGCGTGGCTCAAATTTCAGGAATGCCGGGAGCACAAACCCAAATGTCACGAGAAATGCCAGCAACAAGGGCAGCGCGCGAATTGTGAACAGCAAGTTGGCCGAAAGGCGAGGCGCTGCCTGCCGAAGCCAAGGTCTAAGAAGCCGCAAACAGCCCATGCACACCAAACCCGTGCTGGTCATTACGATGAACAGCACAGCCAGGCACAAAGCGAAACAAAGAACGTAAAACATGGCTACTCCGGCTGGCGCAGAGCGCGCCGTTTGGCTTTAACCAGTTGTTCCAGTTTATCGAGCACTTGCTGGTCAGCTTCCGTTACTACATCCACGAAGCACGACAAAACGGCATTGCTGGGCTTGCCCTTATGTAAGACCATCCCCATGAAATGCTGGGTCAGCCGTCCCTGGTATTCTTCCTGGGTGAATTTTGGGGCGTAATAGTAGGCCCTGCCGACCTTCCGGCGATTCAGCAGCCCTTTTTTATAGAGCCGGTCGAGCGTGGTCATGATAGTGGTATAGGCAAGGCGCCCAGCGACTTCGGAGTGCAAGTCGCGCACGCTGATCTCGCCGCGGGTCCATATTCGCTGCATCAATTCGGATTCAAGGCTGCCGAGTTGATCCACGGCAGGTTTGGAATCGTCGCTTTGGCGGTTCGGCCACATTATGATGTCTTGGCATTTAAGCCGAATGTAACTTTATCAAACACGAAAGAAAACACCAAGGGCACGAAGGGAGCTTCCCCCCTCCATCCTACAATGTTGCTCTGATGAGGACAAACCATTTCTACCTGTGTGGACGGTTACAGTGCAACGTACAAATAAACCCGCGGAGAACGCAGGCTTCATTTGCCGGTGTCGGTTAGCAAAACCACATCGTTGCTCACTTGGCCTCGTAATAGCGCCAACTTTTTGCCGTCACGCGACCACGCATAATCGAAGATGATATCCGATTTGAAGTCTGTCAGCTTAGTGGGTGTACCACGAGAGAGGCGCTGTGCCCAGAGATTCGTGACACCCTGTTCAGTCACGACATAAGCCAAGGCCTGGCCATCGGGTGTGAAGCGGATACGCCCGCTGATCCTGGGGTCCGCGTCAATCGTTTGCAGGACCGGTCCGCCGCTGTTGGAGACGACGACGTAGACATTGTGATAATTCGGTGCAGTCCCTTCGACCTTGCGATACGCTACCAGCTTCCCGTCGGGCGAAACGGTCGGCGTGAATCCGCTTCCGGGACTGAGGCGGACGGGTGTTCCGCCCTCAATCGATATTTTCCATACCGCTTGCTGTCCGCCGGTAATGGAGCTATAAAACACCGACTTGCCGTCGGGCGAGCATACAGCGCCCGTGTCTTGAAATCCGTCGGTGAGCTGCTGGAGGTTTCCGCCGTGACCGTCGATCCGCCAGAGATTGACTCCCTTGCCGGAATTGAATCGGGAAAAGACGATGTGTTGCCCGTCACCGCAGGCCGAGGGGAGCTGGGCAGGGACGGGGTCTGAGAACAAAGTTGTCTTGCCCGCGCCATCGCTTCCACGGAGATCAAATTCCAACGTATTGTAAAAGGTGCTACTGAGAATCTTCCCATCGGGCGTCCAATCTAAGTCGTTCGCTTCTGACTTTCCCGAACTGACTTGGATTGCCTCAGCCGCCGCTCCGGAAGCCGGCATAACCCAGATGTTGCTAGAACGCTCTGTGGCGACCGTCACCAGAGATTTTGCATCCCGAGTTGCGCTGAGGGAATTGTCATAGCGATTCAGGTCGTTGGTGATGCGCCGGAACTGGCCCGAGGGATATCCAAGATGACCGATCTGGATGGCCCAGTTCGTAGCTGGGTTGTTGTACGCCAGCAGCAGGCCGGAACTGTCTGGAAGCCACGCTGATGCAAAGACCTGTCCTGCTACCGAGAAACCGGCGATCTCGGTGCGGCTTCCCTTGATGGCATCAATGGCCACGTACCGGCCCAGGTCTTTGGCCTGCGCACCAAAGAATTCCATCACGACAATCACCTTCCCATCCGGCGACCAGGACGGATTGCCAAAGAATACGGAGGGCAGCGAGATTTCAACCAGGTTTTGTTCGTCCGTGCCATCCATGTTGGCAATCATTACGGCGCTCTTGCCCCCGGGCGAAATGCGCACGAAGGTAAAGCGGCGGCCATCGGGAGCAAAGCTGATGCGGCTATCCACATCGGTGACTACTAGTTTGGGTGTTCCTCCCAAAACAGGAATCTGGTAAAGCAGATTCACAGTGGGGCGGTCTGCTTCGACCCGGGTGAAGTACAGGTAGTTGCCGTCTAGAGAAAAGGTGAGCGCAGAATACCGGGCGTCAGAGGGCGGCAGGATCTGGGTGTTGCTGTTGGTTGCGATATGCCGGATCCACAGGCTCTGCTTGCCTGCATCCGCGACCACGTGTACCACATACTTGCCCTCCGGCGAGATCGCTGCCATAAATGCCTTCCCGCTATCAGTGAGCTTGGTGATGTTCATGCTCTGGAAGGGCACAGCCGGAGGACGATGCAGAATGGCGTAAATTCCATAAGCGGCGGCTGACAGCACCAAAAGCCCAATGAGCGTCACCAGGCCAAAGCCTAGTTTGTGCTGACGCACACCTTGCGCGATCAACCTGCTACTGGAAGAACGGGGAGAGACGGTTGAGGGACTTGCAGCCGGCGTTGCGGCGACGCTGGTCGTTACCGACATGCGAGTGGGATCGGCGTCCCGCCGGAGACGCTTCAGATCACTTCGAACTTCTGCGGCTGTCTGATACCGCAAATCACGGTCCTTCTCCAACAGCTTATTGACAATGTGCTCAAGCTCAGGAGGCAAATCTGGGTTGAGCCGCAACGGCGGGATAGGCGCTTTATGCAGAATGGCATCGAACAACGCGGCTGAGGTGTTGCCTTTGAAGGGAAGCGTTCCCACCGCCATTTCATAGAGCACTACGCCGAAAGAAAACAGGTCGCTACGCTGGTCAAGCGGTTCACCCAGCGCCTGTTCAGGAGACATGTAAGCCACCGTGCCAACGGTAGTGCCGGGACTGGTCGCGTACTCCGATGGAGCCAAAGTGACGGCTGTGGCCGCAACCGGCTCGGCGATCCGATATTCTGTGGTGATCTTGGCCAGACCGAAATCCAGAATCTTCGCCTGCCCCCGATCGGTCACGAAGATGTTGGCTGGTTTGATGTCCCGATGAAGAATTCGCCTCGTATGGGCTGCATCCAGGGCATCGCAGATTTGAATCCCGAGATCGAGCAACTGCGCCAGGGGCAATGCCCCGGCACTGATTTTCTGGTCGAGGGGCTTTCCTTCCAGCAATTCCATGGCGATGAAGTGCTGGCCGTGGTCCTCGTCAACCTCGTAAATGGTGCAGATATTAGGATGGTTCAGCGCCGAAGCCGAGCGCGCTTCGTGCTGCAGGCGGTCCATGGCCTGCGCATCGCGCTCCAGTTCCTTGGGCAGAAACTTCAGGGCGACGTGGCGGCCAAGTTTTAGGTCCTCCGCCTCATAAACCACACCCATGCCGCCGCTGCCCAACTGGGCGGTGATTTTGTAATGAGAGAATGTCTGCCCTAGCATCTTGAAATCGCCCTTGGTGGGAATCGTATTGGGGGTTGTCTGTGCTGTCAACAATGGGCTCTGATGGTCGCCAGAGAAGCACAAGCGCAATCGTCCTAATCGCAATGTTGCTTTGCACCCGTGCTGCTTTTGCGGTAAAAAGTTCTTAGAATGTTTGAAACGCTCAAAACCATCCGCTCATCCGCGCATCGCTGGGCTTGGCTGGTTGCCATGGTTGCCGATTTCCTTCAGTTGGTCGCATGGCCCTTGTTCGGCGAGGGTGCTTTGTCGGTGGCCGACGCAGCCCTTGATTCATTTGTTGCCGTCGTCCTTACCCGGCTCTTGGGATGGCACTGGGCCTTCCTACCTACGTTTGTTGTGGAACTCATTCCCGGCCTTGACCTGTTTCC
>DASZEU010000361.1:0-10758 GCA_035940535.1 Candidatus Angelobacter sp. | reverse complement strand
GCCCAGGATTTCAGCAAAGTCCAGATCAAAGTGCAGAAAGTCTCCGGCACCGTCTACATGCTGGAGGGCGCAGGCGGCAACATTGGCGCTTCAGTTGGTGAAGACGGCATCGTGATCGTCGATGACGAGTTCCTGCCCCTGTCCGACAAGATCGAAGCTGCGCTCAAGGGTGTAACGGATAAGCCGATAAAGTTTGTCCTGAATACTCATTGGCACGGAGATCACACCGGAGGCAATGAACATTTTGGAGCAGAAGCGCCGATCATTGCGCAGGAAAACGTGCGCAAAAGACTCGAAGAGGGCGGAAAAACACGGTTCGGCCCAGTGCCTCCCGCCAAGAAAGTGGCGTTGCCAATCATTACCTTTGAAAATAACGTCTCTGTCCACCTCAACGGTGAGGATATTCGCGCCATTCACATTCCCAGCGGCCATACCGATGGCGACGCGGTGATTTTCTTCCCGCAGTCCAAAGTAGTCCACATGGGCGACGATTTTTTCAACGGAGGAATGTTTCCCTTCATCGACCTCGACAGCGGCGGTAGCGTCCAGGGAATGATTGCTGGTGGAGAAAAAGTGCTGGCCGAGGCCCCGGATGACGTGAAGATAATCCCCGGACACGGACCGCTTGGCACCAAAGATGATCTGCGAAAATTCGTGACCATGCTAAAGGAAACATCAGCCGCAGTCGAAGCTGGCATCAAAAACGGCAAAACCCTTGATCAACTCAAGCAGGAAAAAGTACTGGCAAAATGGGATGCATTCGGTCAGAGCTTCATCAAGACCGATGTTTTCACCGAAATTCTCTACGACAGTTTGACCAAGAAGACCTCCGGCCCAAAGAATTCGCACGGACACGCCCAGTGAAGAATTTGTAATTGCGTAATTTGGTAATTGGGTAAAGGGACCTGGGGGAAAAGGCTGATTGTATGACTGACAATCTTTCTGGTGTCGCGCTCTGCATGGAATACGAGCCAAGCTCAGCCGAGCTTCTTTTTCAATAGTTCGTTAACCATTTCGGGGCTGGCTTGGCCTTTCGAGGCTTTCATGACCTGTCCGACAAAGAAGCCCAGCAAGGTGGCCTTGCCACCGCGATACTGTTCAAGCTGCTTGGGATTTGCGGCAATTACCTCGTCAACGATTTTTTCGATGGCGGCAGAGTCAGTCACCTGCTGGGGCTTTTCCCGTTCGTACACAGCAGGGAAATCCTCGCCATTTTCAAAGGCCTTGTCATAAAGATCTTTGAGAATCTTGCTGGAAATGGTCTTTGATTCGAGCAGGTCGGCAGACAGGGCCACACCTTTCATGGAGATGGGTGATTGTTCAATCTCCAGTCCTTTGGCCTTGAGACGTCCCATAAGCTCACCCTGCACCAGGTTGGCAACTCGCTTCGGACTTTTGGCCGCCTTGGCTGCTTCTTCAAATTGATCGGCGAGTTTCCTGGTCACGGTAAGCACCTGTGCGTCCTGGGTAGTGATCCCGTATTCAGCAACCATGCGCCGGCGCCGGGCTTCCGGCAACTCCGGCAAGCTTTGGCGGATATCCGCCTGCCACCGCGTATCGACTACCAGCGGGAGCAGATCGGGCTCGGGGAAATAGCGGTAGTCGTGCGCCTGTTCCTTGGATCGCATGCTGTAGGTTCTGCCTTCAGCGGAATTGTAGAGCCGGGTCTCCTGCTGGATTCGTTCTCCGCCTTCAATGGCCTCGATCTGGCGCTCGATCTCATATTCCAGCGCATCGCGAATGAAGCGAAAAGAATTTACGTTCTTAATTTCGGTTTTGGTGCCGAACTTTTCCTGGCCCCTCGGACGAACGCTCACATTGGCATCACAACGCAATGAACCCTCTTCCATGTTGCAATCGCTTACCCCGGCGTAGAGAATGATCTCTTTCAAGAGAGTCAGGTACTCGTAGGCTTCCTGAGGCGAGCGCATATCGGGTTCGCTTACGATCTCGGCCAGAGGCACTCCGCTGCGGTTTAAATCGATCAGCGTGTTCCGCGCGGAGTCTGGAAAGCCATCGTGAATGCTCTTGCCAGCGTCTTCTTCCAGATGCAACCGGGTAATTCCGATGCGCTTGATTGTGCCATTGGAAGGTATTTCGATCCAGCCATGCTCCGCCAAAGGCCGGTCGAATTGCGAAATTTGGTAACCCTTGGGCAGATCGGGATAGAAATAGTTCTTGCGGGCGAAGATGGAAGTTTCCCGGATCTGGCAATTCAGCGCCTGCGCCGCCAGCACCGCAAACTCCACCGCCTTTCGGTTCAGCACCGGCAGCGCTCCTGGCAGCCCCAGGCACACCGGACAAACATTAGTGTTGGGCTGCGCGCCAAACTGCGTGGAGCAGGCACAGAAAATCTTGGTTGCCGTAAGTAGCTGGACGTGGACCTCCAGCCCGATCACCGGCTCGTATTTCTCGCGGACGCCAGCCGCAAGCTGAGTGACTGTGGCCATAGAGCAGATTATAGGAGAAATGATCGGTAGATCAGCTACCCGGAGATCGTGTATAAAAGAATCGAAATGAGCACAGTCCTCTCGTTCACTACTGCGGATGTCGAAAGATACAAACGGCTTCGTGCAGTATCCAAGTATCTCAATCAAGAGATTGTAAAGACAATCCCGAGGGAGGCCATGAATGACATTGGCAGGGCCCTTGGCATCTTCCGCAATGGAAAACTGTATCTCGAAACCCAAGACGTGAGCAGCGTGCTTATGGACTGCTGTATTTACGATTGGGTCAAAGGTGGGAAAACAATCCTCCAGAGATTTGTTGAAACCCAGTCTCCGCCCGCCGGAACTGACGAACACTATCTGCTCCAGGCTTGCTTGAAAGCCAAATTCTGCGTCATGATACCCAAAGAGCTTGTACGGGGTGTGGGTGTCCAATGCTGGGACTCGCTGTCGAAGCAAGATCTCTTCATCATGGACCTTGGCTTCAGCCAGAGCTCTTCAGCGAATGAATTGCCTCCTCTAGCCACTAGAACCATTCCGTTGGGAGACTATTGGATGACGGGTGGCGCTGCGCTTCCGACTGGTTCGTCCGCGATCGCTGTTGCTATGAAGATGCATGACAATCAAGAATTGTTTTCGGCGAGTGTGCTTGAATCAAGCCTAATCCCACTCGCCATCATTCGGGCCTCCCTCGAATGTGGGATGGCACAACGAATCCGATACCAAGACATTCCCGGAAAGTTGGAGCGCCGCAATGGAATTCGCCCCTCACCTCCGCCTCGGGATATTCTAAGCCGCAACAGTTCTTGCCCCTGTGGCAGTGGAAAGCGCTACAAGCGCTGTTGCGGAGCGTGAGTGCCAAATGAGGAGAAGATGCCCAGCCTACGTATAGAAAATGTTCCCAAGGAACTCTATGAAGCATTGCAGGCCAGGGCAAAAGCACATAACCATTCAGTTGGCGCAGAAGTTCTTTCGGTAATCAGAGAGATTGTTCCGACGAAAAAAGAACTCAAAACGCGCCAGAATTTCTTACGCCAGTTAGAAAAGATGCGTTCTCGAAGAATTCCGTCAAATAAACCAGTGGTTTCGGCTGAGGTCATGCTGCGCGAAGACCGGGCGCGATGAACTTTGTTCCTACTTGCCCGGCCTATAACTCAAGTATTTCTCCAGCGGAATATCGAAATAGAAAAGTTCTTTGCTGTCCACCTTCATCCCAGAGAGATACACATGAGCGCCGGCTTCAGGATTATCAAGCCCGGCAACATCAAAGAAGACAAATCCGCTGTGTATGGAGTGTGGCTCTACCGGGAACGTATAGAACTGTGCAGCATCGATTTCCGCCAGGGTTTCATTGCTTACAGCCGGCTTCTGTCCCCGCTTCGGCAGTGGAATGGGCAACTGCGGACCCTGTTGCTTGCCTGGAGTTTTTCCGGCTCGCGCCAGGCGGCGGTACAGATCGTCCTTATCGGCAGGCTCCAGCTTTTGCCGGTTGACGGTGATGAATTGAATACTCAGATCATTCAACATCACCGGCTTATCGCCGTCATTGGAGATAATGACACGCACCGGAAGAAGGCCGTTTTCCTTATAATTCACTTTAAAAATCGCAGCTTTGTCCGCCAGGTCAAATGGGTCGATGGCTACGGAAACTTTCTCATCGTCGTGGGCTTCGTGCGCAGGATAAGTCTTGGCATGAGTAGCGCGAGGCGGATCAAAAGCTTTCTTGTTGTCGGCCGGAAGATTCACGGTACCCAGAATCAACAAGAACGCAGCCAGGGTTATGATGTGGAGCTTCACAGCCTGATTATGCGGCCAACCAGTGGGTTTTCACAACTCTGCCGGTCCTGCATCCGGTTTTTTCGCAACTCGCTCTTCCACGCATAGAATGTTCTTTCTTTCATGTTCATTCTTTACAGCCTGTTGATGGCACTGGCAGTCTTGCTTTCGCTGCCTTGGTGGCTCTTGCAGATGGCGCGCAGCAAAAAATATCGTGCTGGTCTGGCAGAACGGCTGGGATTTGTGCCTCACAGAATCAGGGCCACTGCCCGCGAAGGCTCGGTGTGGGTCCATGCCGTATCAGTAGGAGAGGTGCTGGCCATCAGCAATCTCGTTCGTGAACTGCGGGTTGCCTTTTCAGAAAAGCCCATTTTCATCTCCACCACTACGTTCACCGGGCAAAAGCTCGCGCGGGAGCTGTTCGGAGAAGGCCATGTATTCTTTATGCCGCTCGATTTTGGCTTCGCTATCCGCTCCTACCTTAACGTGTTGCGGCCCAGCGTTCTCATTCTGGCGGAGACGGAGTTCTGGCCTAACTTGTTGCACCTCGCAAAAAAACGCGGGACCAACATTGCAGTCGTGAACGGACGCATCTCTGACCGGTCGTTTCCACGCTATCGTCGCTTCCGGCGGCTCTTTGCTCCCGTGCTGGCTTGCATCGACTTGTTTCTGACCCAAACCAGGGAAGACGCCCAGCGGCTTTGTAAAATCGGGGCAGACGAACAACGGGTGCAAGTCAGCGGAAATCTAAAGTTCGACGTTCGCCCCAGCACCGCAACTGCGATTACGGTGGACCTTCGTCGCGCGTTGGCGAAGGATGCGCCAGTAATCGTTTGCGGCAGCACCACCGCCGGCGAAGAGGAGACCTTGCTGGCGGCCTTCAACGACATCTTGAAACACCATCCCAAGGCAACCTTGATTCTGGCGCCGCGTCATCCAGAGCGCTTCGACAAAATTGCCGGCCTGATTTCTGCTTCCGGGTTTTCCCTGGTCCGGCGCAGTGCTTGGTTCGCATCCGGCAGCCTGGCAGGCAAGGTCTTTCTGCTGGATACCGTCGGAGAACTCGCTTCGGTCTATGCCTTGTCCGATCTTGCATTTGTGGGCGGAAGCTTGTTCCCCGTTGGAGGGCACAATATCCTGGAGCCGGCGCAGCACGGTGTAGCTGTCCTGACTGGCCCGTACACTCAAAATTTTCGGGAGATCACTCGCATCTTTGAGCAGGGTGGTGGCCTCAAAGTAGTTTCGCCACAGGATATTTCCCGCGAATGGCTGGCACTGATCGGCAATCCCCAAGAGCGCGGATCATTAGGAAACCGGGCGCAGCAGCTCTTTGTCCAATATACGGGCGCGACTGCAAAAACTTTGGAGGCGTTGCATCCTCTCCTAGCGCAATCGCAGAAGGCAAAACATGATTGACCCGGTGGGAGCAATCTTCGGCTTAGGAGTTGCGCTTCGCAATGATCTCTATGACCGGCAGATCTTCAAAAGCCGCAAACTGACGCGGCCGGTTGTGAGTATCGGAAACATCTCCGTTGGAGGAAGCGGGAAAACGCCTTTTATCGTTGCACTAGGCAGTCTTCTCAAAGAGCGGGGCATTGAATTCGACGTACTCTCTCGCGGTTATGGCCGCAGTTCACAAGAGATTGCCGTCGTCGATCCATCCGGAACGCCAGAGCAATTTGGCGACGAACCTTTATTGATTGCGCGCAAACTTGGGGTTCCCGTTGTGGTTGGAGCAGACCGTTACCGGGCAGGATTACTGGCGGAAGAAAAACTTTCCAGCAAGCTGCATCTTTTGGATGACGGCTTCCAGCACCGCCGCCTGCATCGTGATTTTGATATTGTGATGCTCCCGGACTCCGACCTCTCAGGCACTCTGCTGCCCTTTGGAAAACTGCGGGAACCGCTTCGCTCGCTAGGCCGTGCCGACGCAGTGGTGGTTCCTCCTGATAGGCGTCGTCCAAAGCAGGCAAAGCTGGCTTGGCGGGCGCGCCGGCAGATTCATTTCATCGACTCCAGAGTTAAAACGTTGGCTTTTTGCGGAATTGCCCGTCCGCATCAGTTTTTTGCCGGTCTGAAGCAACTGGGAATGGAGCTTGTGGCCACCGTTTCTTTTTCCGATCATCATCGCTACAGGCAGCGCGACATTGACCGGTTGCTCCGAATCAAGAGTCGAACCGGCGCTCGAGAATTCATTACTACAGAAAAGGATGCCATCAACCTGGGACCACTGCTGGCCGAGCTGCGGACCTTCAGGACAGCTACTCTCGATCTGGAGTTGCAGGATCCTAAAAGTCTAATGGAAACGCTGCTGCGCACCCTCGAAGAACGTTGCCAATGCCGCTTTTAGCTCAGGGCATGAGACAATTTTGTTTCAACCATGCAAAAGAACTCGAAACCGTCTGACCGGCTGGTCAAAATCATCGACCAATTTCCCAAGCTCAGCATTACTGTTTTAGGAGACCTGATTGCCGATGAATTCATCTACGGAGAAATATCGCGCGTCTCGCGCGAAGCTCCGGTGCTCATCCTGCGCCATCGCAACCGGACGATCTTGCCCGGAGGAGCCGGCAACGCTATTTACAATCTGGCCGATTTAGGAGTGAATGTCTTGCCCGTGGGGGTTATCGGCGATGATGAAGCAGGGCGTGCACTATTACGCGCCTTTCGTCAGAAGCATATCTCAATCACTGGAATTCGCCGCGTCCGGGGACGCGCTACGGTTACGAAAACCCGCATTCTGGCCGGTATGGCCCATTCGCCGCGCCAGCAGGTGATTCGGGTTGACCGCGAGCCGGATACACCCCTTGACCGGGCTGCCGTTCACGAATTGATCTTTCAGAGCCGAGGATATGTGCGGGCTTCGGATGCGCTGTTGCTTTCCGATTACGGCTATGGCGCCGCCACACCCGATATATTCAACAGCATCCGGGCGCGCGTGTCGCTGAGTGCGGTCCCAATTACGGTCGACTCGCGCTATCGCCTGCTTTCCTACGATGGGATCACTGCGGCCACGCCCAACGAGGCCGAACTCGAAGAAGCCCTGCGCATCAGGATTGGCAACGACAATGATCGTCTAATGAATGCTGGCAAGGCGATTTTGCAGAAGCTGAAGCTGCAATCGCTGGTCGTGACCCGCGGCCGGGATGGCATGGTGGTTTTCTCACGAGGAAACAAACCTGTAACCATTCCCATCAGCGGATCGGATGAGGTGGCCGATGTTACCGGCGCTGGCGATACAGTCATTGCGACCTACACTGCCGCCTTGGCGGCCGGAGCTGATGCTGAATTGGCAGCACGCTTGGCTAATTTCGCCGGGGGCATCGTGGTCATGAAGCGCGGCACCGCCACCGTAAGCCGAGCAGAGCTGTTGCGCGCGGTGACGGAGAGATGAGTGCGCCTTGCCAAACAAAAATTGTGGATCGCTCCCAGCTAGTGACGATGGCGCGGCAATGGCGGGCCGCAGGAGAACAAATCATACTCACCAATGGTTGTTTTGATTTGCTCCACGTCGGCCACGTCCGTTGTCTTCGTGCAGCCAAGTCCCTGGGGGGCAAGTTGGTGGTGGCCCTCAACTCAGACTCTAGCGCGCGCGCCCTCAAAGGTGATGGTCGTCCTCGGCTCCCTGAATTGGAGCGCGCGGAGATCATGGCGGCCCTGCAAGACGTGGATGCAGTAACAATTTTTGATGAGTTGGATGTTCGAGCGTTGGTGCAGGCGTTGCGCCCTGACATCCATGCCAAGGGAACCGACTACACTGTTGAAAACGTGCCTGAGCGAGACACCGTAATTGCCTGCGGGGGACGAGTCGAGATCGTCGGCGATCCTAAGGACCACTCCACTACAGAGCTGCTGAGACATTCGGAATGGCGAAAATCCTGATCGTGCGGCTGGGAGCCCTGGGAGACATTTTGCACGCTTTGCCAGCAGCCACCACCATTCGCGCCGCTCTTCCCGACGCCACCATTGGCTGGTTGGTGGAGAGCAAATGGATAGAGCTGCTGGCAGCCAACAGCCAGGTTTGCGGGCCGGTTGTAAATGTAATCCATGCGGTCGATACGCAACGCTGGCGAAAGCGCATCTTTTCAGGTGGCATTCCGGCAGAAATCTCTAATGCCTTCAGAGCGATCCGCGTCATGCGCTACGATATTGCTTTGGATTTTCAGGGCAGCATCAAGTCCGCGGCATTTTCTGCGCTGAGTGGCGCCCAAACTAAAGCTGGATTTTTGAATCCGCGCGAACCCTTGGCCAAATTCTTCTACTCCGAAAAGTTCTCCCGAATTGGAGACCACGTTATCGAACAAAACCACGGACTGGCAATGCAGGCGCTCAAGAAGCATCTTGACCAGCGTGAAGGCCAGACGAATCTTCTGGCTCCCGAACTTCCAAAAGACCCATCTGCCGCAGCCTGGGTGGAGGCTGAGATTCAGCGGCTAGGTATTGCCAGCTTTATCATCATCAATCCCGGCGCAGGTTGGGGAGCGAAGCAATGGCCACCTGAACGTTACGGTGAGGTAGCTCGGTCTCTGGCTGTGCACGGGTTAAAGACGCTGGTAAACTCCGCCGCCGGAGAAGCCGCCCTGGCCGCAAGCGTGATTCAGGCTAGCGGTGGAAATGCCTTTGAGCTGTGCTGCACCATTGGCCAGCTTATTGCCATCACCCGTCGGGCGCGCCTGTTTGTTGGAGGCGACACCGGGCCTCTGCATCTGGCCGCCGCGTTGGGCATACCGGTCGTTGGATTGTTTGGCCCTACTGATCCAGTCCGCACTGGCCCTTATGGAACGAGGGCCGTCGCTTTGCGGCACCCCGAAAGCAAGACCACATTTTCTCATCGTTCGGAGACCGAACAAGGTCTGCTGAAGATCAGCACAGACGAGGTGATTTCCGCAGCGCGGTGGCTCTTAGGAAGCCGTCATGCCTAGCTGGTCGCGCATTGCCACGCGTGCGCGAGTACCGCTGGGCTTTTTGTTCGCGGTGGCCTACCTATGGTTTGCTCATCCTACATGGATGTCCCTTATCGCTGGCAGCCTGGCGATTACGGTTGGTTTGGGCATTCGCACGGCTGCTTCCGGACACATCCGCAAGAATGCGCAGCTTGCCATGACTGGCCCTTATGCGCGCACCCGCAATCCGCTTTACCTTGGCTCCATGGTAATGGCCTTGGGGTTTATTCTGGCAGCGCGCAATATTTGGATCGGAATTGCTGCGCTGGCCATGTTTCTTTTTATCTACGTTCCGGTAATTCAGGCGGAGGAGGCATATCTGCGTTCAGCCTTTCCTGAATACCGCGAATATGCCGCGCAGGTGCCCCGGTTCTTGCCCCGGCTGATTGCCTATCGGGCTGGTACTGACGATAGCGGCCCGGCATTTTCCTGGGAGCTTTATATGAGGCATCGCGAGTACAATGCAATTCTGGGCTCCGCATTGATATTAGGCGCTCTGATCCTGAAAATGGTGCTGGTGTAGCCTTTGTTCCGACTGCATATTGGGCTGTTTCCACTTCTATTCGTTTTTCTGGCCGCAGTCCCTTCCCAGATCAAACCTGGGCCGACGGCTGCCCTTCAGCAAGACGCAGCCAGCAAATCAGCGAGTCAGCCCAGCAGTGCTTCCGCCCCAGGCATGTCTAAGCCCGAGGCTGTATATCACCCTCCCCTCAATCAGACGCTGGTATATGGAGCGCAGTGGCGCGTTTTTAATGCTGGAACCGCCACCCTGCGAATGGAGCAGGCCGGGCAAGAGGCTCGCATCCTGGGCACCGCCAACGCCACGGGCTCAGTAGCCCTTCTCTATCATGTGCATGACCAGTTTGAATCTTTCGTAAACCTCACAGATTTTTGCTCTCGCGCTCTTACCAAGAACGCCGAAGAAGGCTATCGCAAGGTTGATACAACCATCGGCTTCGACTACCAGCGACACAAGGCCGTACTAGATCAGAAAAACATCAAGAAAAAAGAGAGCAAACACACTGAAAATGACATTCCGGCATGTGTGACCGATGTCATCTCTGCGATCTATTATGTCGGCTCCCTGCCGCTGCAACCCGGAAAGACCTTTGCCTTTCCCCTTAACGACGGCGGCAAGACAGTAAATGTAGACCTTCATGTAGAGGCCCGCGAGCAGATCAAGACTCCTGCGGGAACTTACAACGCGTTTCGGGTTCGCCCCGAAGTACCGGAGGGCGTTTTGAAGAACAAAGGGAAAATCTGGGTCTGGTATTCCGACGATGCTTCCCGAATTCCTGTCCAGATGCGCGGCCACATGTTCTGGGGCACGCTGACACTGACGCTGCAAAGGATTGAGAAAAAATAAAGTTAAGTTATTTCCGCGCTGGATTATCTTAATTTTGTCTCGTCTCAGAAGGGCGCATGGGCGCGCCCCTCTTCACGTAAACCACTTCTTTTGAGGGAGTCCGTTCTGCCGCCTCAATGTCGTATTGCATTATATTAGTCAGTTCTTTGAGGTCGGTGACGGTTTTAGCCGGACGAACAGCTTCTTTAGAAGCCTCGATTTTCAACCCGCCCACCATCATAGAAGT
>DASZEU010000360.1:0-8113 GCA_035940535.1 Candidatus Angelobacter sp. | reverse complement strand
CTGCCTGGATCGCACGAGATGAAATAGAGCGATCCAGGCCAATTCTGTTCACAGGCCAGCCACGAGTTCCGGTAGTGCCGCAAGGTTGGGCACTATGGCGGTTGCTCCTTGGAAAACGCAGTCCTGCGTGAGTTGATTAGGCACCACGAAACAACGCAAACCGGCAGCCAGCGCGGAAGCCAGTCCGCGCTCTGAATCTTCTATTACGACACAGCGGTCTGCGGAGAGCCCCAACCGCCGCAGCGCCATTAGGTAAGGCTCGGGGTGGGGTTTTGAATATTGGTAGTCCTCCCAAGCCAGAATAAATTCAAAGAAGCCCAAGAGACCATTGCGTTGGTGAGCAATCTCCACATGCTCGCGGCGAGAACTGGTCACCACCGCCATTCGAATCCTTTGGGAAAAACTCTGTAACACCGGCAAGACATTGGGAAAGATGCTGGATTCTGTGCGCAGAAGATTTGAGTACATCACGTTTCGCGCATCGCGAAGCGCGTCAACTTGCTCTGGGCTCCATCCCTGGGCCGCAACTAATTCCAGAGTGCTGCGTCCCCGACGCATAGCGTAGTCGAGGTACAGCTCCGGGGTAAGATCGACTTCCGCGCGGGCCAGCGCCAGCCTCGTAGCTTGGTAGAACAGGCCTTCGGTATCGACCAGAACCCCATCGTTGTCCCATAGGATCGCCTCGACCATGCAAAATATTTCCTCCGTTAAAAATGCGATGTTTTCAATCCCACAGAAGATCGACATAGCCGGTTTCTTCGATTTCAATATCGGCGCTAATCAACGGCAATTCCAGATCCAACGCTGTTGCAACGATCATTCGGTCGAATGGGTCCCGAATAAGAGGCAGTTCGAAGGACTTGAGAATCGTATAGACACGCAGATCTTCTATCGAGAAATACTTATGGCTGTTGAGCTGTTGCACCCAATCATCGAAACGTTGTTTTATCCGAATTTTTCCGGATTCAAATATGCTGAGACATTCGGAAAGCACAATCGTGGGAATGTGGATAAGTGCGCTGCCGTCAGCACGTTCCGCCCCTTCGAACACCTTTGTCGCCCTTAGGCCTAATTTCTCAGTGCGGCCACTGACGTGCCAAAGGAGGGCATGAGTATCAGTTACCGCGATGATCAATGGGTTTTTCTCTTGCGCTTGCCCTTACTCATCTCTGCGAAAAGAGAATCAAGGTCTCCTTCGATGTTTAAGGATCCCCGCAGAGGCGGACGGGGCTTTCCCGGGTCTATCAATGCTTTAACGGAATCCTCGTAGCTCGAAAGAGCTTGGTTGGTGCGATCGGAAGTCTTGCGGATTCTCCACAACGGCGCCGGAATACTTCCATCAAAAATGAGGGCCAGAGCCGTCATTCCAAAGTCACATGCCTCGATTGCATGCAGCAGAGACTTAAGCAAGCCAGGTTCGACAAGTTGTAAATGTTGACCGAAATCTGTGATTTCCACCGACGCTTTTAAGCAGCGTTTCTGCATCTCCTCAAGATCCTGGAGGTTGAGTCCAACCTGTGCTCCGCCTTGAGGAAACTGGGCCAAAGCTTTCGCCAAGGTGATAACATACCGGGTCTTAAACTCACCAGGGCCAAGTACGCCCAACAGCAGGGACAGCACTTCAACACGCACACGCGCATACTTCACCGCAAATTCATCGAACAAGCGGTCGAAATCAGTCGGTTGTGTCTGCGTCAAGAGCGGAACAAACCAATTCTGTTTCGCTTGTTCGAGCATTCGTATCACCCGTGCAGATACGACCGGTGACCTTTGTCCAAGCTTCCAAAACTTCTCGACCGTGTTTACGGTCAGGAGCAAAGTATGCGTTGTCAGCGGCATAGCTTCAACATTTAGACTCATGGGTTCTATTATTATCTACTTTCTTAAATTTTATGCACAATTCGCGGCTGCCGTGGGTTGATTAATTTGCTCCTCTCAGGCAGCAATCAACTTCCAGTACACCGCCGCCAGCAAGAGCGTCACAACAACAGCTACGGCATAAATATGTGCAAGGCGGAGACGCTGGCTTGTGTTGAATGCTTCCCCGGCGGTGATGCCTTCTCCCATGGCGATCCAGATGTTCTGATAGGGCGCCCAGAAGGGCACAGCGGCCAGCACCAATGGAGCCATAACCACCAATGGAGGAATGCCAGCTTTTGTAGTGACATCCGAAACTGGAAGAAACAGCACTGGGATGGCAATGAAACCCGTAGGATCGAGAAAGCGCAGAAGAAACATGGCGCAGGCCATTACGATCACCAGCACCACGATGCTGAAGGTGAGTTTATCGGCCACGGGAGTAATGAAGGTAGCGATCCAATCGGTAACTTTGTATTCCTGAAGCACATTGGCCAGACTGAAGATGCCTCCCAGGAAGAGGAGAAGTGTCCAGGAGACGCCGCTGGTCACGTCACTATCTCTAATGATGCCGGCAAGGGAGAAGACGGCTAAGGCGAACATCCCGATGAGAAAACTGGGTAGATGATGAATGCGGTCGGTGGCCCAGTAGACAATGGAAAGAAGCACGACTCCCGCAGTGATCCACTCCGACAATTTGAAGCGGCCCAGAGAAAGCAGCTCACGCGTGGCAAAATCACTGGAAAGCTGGAGCCTTGACTCTGGACGGAGCACCAACTGGTTGACCACGATCAAGAGCAGGCAAAGCAGAATCGTGGGCAGAGACATCACCTTGGCATAACCTAGCCAGCTTAGGGGAATGTGCTTGGCCTGGAAGACCGAATCCACCACCGGTCCAAAGAGCGAACCATACAGGAAGGCGCAACCCGGCACGACTGCCATCTCCACGGCGGTAATTACGATCAGCGCCGACCCACGGCTGCGGTGATCCAACCCTAGCGATTGGACGAGAGCATAAGCGATCGGAACCACAATCGCGGTACGCACTGTCATGGATGGAATGCCCAAAGCCAGCGTGAGGCCAATGGCAAAAAAAGCGAAAAGTATTCCCGGATAGCTGGGCGGGAACAAAGACAAGATGTAGTACGACAGGCGCTGTGCCAGCCCGGTGCGCTGCATGGCAAAGCCATAAAAGAGAACACAAAGCAGAATCCAGAATTGCGGACTGGCGAAGCCGCTCAAGACCAACGGGGTCTTGAGCGGAACCAGAAGCATGAGGGCCATCATCAGGATCGAGGCAATGCCGTTGTTCATCACCTGAAATATCCAAAGCACCACGGTAAAAACGATGATGGCCAGAACACTCTGAGCGGGACGCGCAAGCCCGTGAGGCGTGGGAAGAAGGAAGATCGCCAGTCCAGCGATGACTGCGATACCCAGGCCAATCCATTTCCAGTGCGACCGCGATCCAGACGTCTTGACGATGGTGGTGGATGCCATGGGTATCACTTTTGAAATTTTTCAATCTCCTCGTTGGCAATTTTGAAACCGGTGTTGGCAGCCGGCACACCACCGTAGATTGCCGTCTGGAGCAGCGCTTCTTTCACGTCGCATGGTTCCAGATCATGGGCCAATCCGGCGCGTAGATGGAGGGTGAACTCCTCCCAGCGGCCCAGACTCGCCGTAGTAGCCAGGACCAGCAACCTCCGGGTCCTCCGATCCAGGCCGGAACGCGACCAGACTGCTCCCCAGGCATAACTGGTAATCAGTTCTTGAAAATCGCGGGTAAAGTCAGTGGCAGTGGCGAGCGCTCGGTCTACATGCTCGTCCCCTAGCACTGCCCGGCGGATTTGCTCACCGGCTGCCCGAGAATCGGAGGGTTGAGGCAGTAGGAATTCCAGCAGCCCATGGGTAAACGATCGCGGGCGTTCGATGTTGGAAAGGTGTGCGGTAGGTAGATGAATCACGCGGGCTCCTGTGATTTCACGTGCCAGAATCTCACCGTGGCCTTCCCAGGGAGTCGAAACATCCTTGCTGCCGGAGATGATCAAAGTGCGCATTTGGATTTTTTTGAGCAAGCCTGTGAAGTTGACATCGCGAATGGCAGCGCAGCAACCGGCGTAACCGGCAGGATTGGTTGCCAGCAGCACAGCCCGCACCGAGTTGGCGTAAGGGTCGCCGAGGGCCAGCGTTTCAGGCGAAAAGAAACGTTGCATCGCCGTATCAGCCACGGCGGCCATGCCATCTTTAAGCACTGCCTGGCGGCGGGCCTCCAGAGTGGCGGCCACGAAGCGTGACGAGGTATTGGCCAGAACCAAGGCTGTGATGCGCTCGGGCGCATGGACTGCCAGCCATTGGCCAATGCCGCCACCCATGGAAAGACCGCAGAAGGCGAAATTTGAAATGCCCAGCGTGTCGGCCAGACCAAGCACGTCGCTCCCCAGTTGCTCCATCGAATAATCCCCTGGAGGAGCATCGGAGGCTCCATGGCCGCGCGTGTCGTAGCGCAGCACCTGGAAATGAGGTAGCAGGCCGGGCATCTGCGGGTCCCACATGCCGTGATCAGCGCCCAGGGACTGAGATAGGACCAACACCGGAAGGCCAGCACGGCCCTCCAGACGATAAAACGTGCGTATCTTATTAGTGGTTGCGAACGGCAAGAGTCTTACTCCTTTATGTTCTCAGGCTTCTGTGTCTTCTAGATGGCAAGCAAGCGGGTGCGAAACTCCTCGGCTACTCCCAGATATTTTTCTGGGTCATCCAGATCTGTGAGCACGGCGTGGTCGAGCAGGCGTGCGACTTCCGCCATTTCACCAAGCACTTCACTGAGGCATCGTTTTTGTTCGATGGCCTTGCGCACGGCATCCTCCAAGAGCTTGTGGGCAGCATCGCGTCCCAGATGCGGCGCCAGCAGCATCATCGCTCGCTCGGCAAAGATCGTGCCGTGAGTTGCATCAATGTTGACTCGCATTCTTGCTGCATCCACAGTAAGCCCTTCCAGCACCTCTGCCATCGATGTGGCCGCCAAACCGGTAGCCTGAACGACGCCTGCAACCGTAGGCCATTCGGACTGCCATCCACCGGCAGCGCGCTCATGTTCCTGGGTCATGGCGGAAAGAAAGGATGCCACCATTCCGGGAATGCGGTGGGATGCGGCCAAGGTCAGAGAGCAGCCGATAGGATTGCGCTTGTGCGGCATGGTGGAAGAGCCGCCTCGACCAGGCGCGGACGCCTCCGCCACTTCGGCGATTTCGCCTTGCATGAGCAAGCTGATATCACGAGCAATTTTGCCAAGCGAGCCGGCCAGTACCGCGCAGGCACACATCAACCCAGCCAGCCGGTCTCGATGGGTGTGCCAGGGAGCTTCAGGGCAAGCGAGGCCGAGTTCTTGTGCAAGAGCACTCGAAATTTCCAGCCCACGGTCACCCAGGGCTGCCAGCGTGCCACTGGCCCCTCCGAACTGCAGAATCAGGGCTTCGCCAAAAGCAGCTTTGAGGCGCATTCGGCTGCGGTGGAGAGAGCCAAGCCACCCCGCAGCTTTGAGTCCCAAGGTGATGGGTGGTCCGCCTTGCAGGAGAGTTCTGCCGAGCATCACAGTATGGGCGTGCTGGTCAGCAAGACGACGCAAAGCCTCTTCCGCGCGAACGATATCTGCTTCAAGCACAACCTGGGACCGCTTGAGCACCAGCACGAGTGCTGTGTCCGCTACATCCTGGCTGGTCGCGCCCCAGTGAACATATCCTGCTGCATCGTGATTCCCGGCGCGAACGCGTTCGGTCAGCGCCTTTACCAACGGAATGCCGGGAGTGCCGGCACGCAGAGTATCGCGGGTGAGGGACTCGACATCGAAGTATTCCACTTGGGCAGACGCAGCGATGCTGTTGGCGGCATCGGCGGGAATGATGCCTGCCCGTGCCTGGACACGGGCCAGTGCCACCTCGAAGTCCAACATGGCGCGCAGCAGCGACTCGTCCGAAAACAGATCGGCGAACGGGGCCGTAGTCGCCAGACTGTCAATCAGCGGCATCAGAATCCTTTCCCACCAGCGCTAAAGCGCGTCCAGAAGCTACTCCTTACGCGGCTCTAAAGAGTCGCTCTTCCACCAGCTTTTAAATATCGAAGAAAACCGTTTCGTGCTCGCCGCAGAGATAAATATCAAACTGCCAAGTATCAGGTTGTGCGGTGTCAGCTCGCGCCATCAATGTATCGCGACGGTCTGCCGGCGCCAAGGCCAGTACGAAATCTTCGTGGTTGGCAGGGTCGCCGGAAAAATAGATGCGAGTGGCCAGTCGCTTCAGGATTCCGCGGGCAAATACCGAGACATTGATATGAGGCGCTTGCAGCGTGCCTCTGTCACCGGGCACACGTCCGGGTTTGATGGTTTCAAAGATACAACTTCCATCTTCGCTAGTGGCCAGTCGTCCGAATCCGCGAAACCCGGGATCGAACGATTTCGCCTGAAGGTCGTCCGGATGAGGATACTTGCCTTCAGCGTTGGCCTGCCAAAGTTCGATCATGGCGTCGGGAACTGGTACTCCGTCGCCATCGAAGACACGGCAGATCATGCGCAAGCGCTCGCCCTTCGCATCAGGACTGGCGATTGTTCCGTCAAAGGTAGCTGCAAAGCCCAAGTGGAAGAATGGGCCGACCGTTTGCGAAGGTGTCGGAACCAAGTCCATGCTAAGCCTCAAAAGGCGTGGCCTCTCGTCCCCGCAGCACGATGTTGAACTGGTATCCCAATGCCCATTCCGGTTTCGTGTTTTCGATGTCGAACCGGGCGATGAGACGCTCGCGGGCCTTCTCGTCGGGGATCGATTGAAAAATGGGATCAAACGCGAAAAGAGGATCGCCGGGAAAATACATCTGGGTAATCAGCCGTGTCGTGAACGCCGGACCCAGCAGTGAAAAATGTATGTGGGCGGGCCGCCAGGCATTAGCGTGGTTTTTCCAGGGATAGGCGCCCGGTTTGACTGTTACAAATGAATAGAAACCATTGGCGTCGGTGAGGGCGCGGCCTGCTCCGGTGAAGTTAGGATCGAGAGGGGCAGGGTGGCTGTCCTTGACGTGCAAATAGCGTCCAGCGGCGTTGGCCTGCCAGATTTCAATCAGGGTGTGGGGAATTGGCCGTCCGTTGTCATCCAGCACACGCCCGCTGACGATGATGCGCTCCCCTAGAGGCTCTCCGGAATGCTGGCGCGTCAGGTCGCTGTCGGTCTCGCTGATGCTGGAATGTCCGTACACTGGTCCGGTGATTTCACTGAGCGTGTGAGGCAAGAAGATCAACGGCTTCACTGGCGCTCGGCGCACTGTGGCGCGATAGGGCTCATATAAAGAGGCTGGCTGACTTGAGAGAGCGTGCCGACGATATGGCATGACATTGGCCATGAACTGGGATACTACCAAAACGTTCGTAAAGAAGAGTATGTTTTGCGGCCAAAGTTGAAACCTAATGCTAGTTGGTTGCATCTAGCGTGTGTGCGACAGAAACGGATCGGAGGATTTATACAATGCGTATTCATGAAGGTTTATTTGCTTATGACATCGAGCAGCCCAGGGACCCATTGACCCAGCTTCCCTTGAAATGGAAGTTTACGCTTTATCGGCTGCGCCCGGTGGAACTGGTGGTGACGAGCGGCGAAGCGGAGACTTTTGCAGAGGCAGAGAAGAAGGCGAAGCGTTCTATCGCCAGGCTCAATGCAGAAGAGGTCCATTCCGCCGCCTGAATTTGAGAGGAACTGCGCCTACTTACCTGCTCCGTGAACGACCAACTTCACATCGATGTTGCCTTTGGTGGCGTTGGAATAAGGGCAAACCTTGTGGGCGTCATGGGTAAGAGCTTCAGCATCGGCTTGGGTAAGAGCTGGAACCGTCACATCCAGCTCGACGTCCAGGCCAAACGCGCCAGTCTCGTTGGGGCCCACGCCGACTTTGGCGGTAACTTTTGCCCCGCCAGTCTCGATCTTGCGCTGCTTGGCAATATATTCCATCGCATTCAGGAAACAGGCCGCATATCCGCCTGCGAACATCTGCTCAGGATTGGTTGCGCCGCCTTTCCCGCCCATCTGGGGTGGAAGGGCGAGGTCGGCCTTGAGCAGACCATCGGAACTCTCAATGCGACCGTTTCGTCCCCCGGTTGCGGTGACTGCTGCCGTATATAGAATCTTCATTATTCTCCTTAGTTGAGCGCTCTGGTTGAAAATCAGCCGGAGCAAAAGTCCCAACCATGATTCAATCGAAATATCCTGATTGTCAATTC
>DASZEU010000359.1:0-3080 GCA_035940535.1 Candidatus Angelobacter sp. | reverse complement strand
GGCAACTCACCAATTCACTTTTACATAACTTGAACAAACAGACGCTGTTCATCAATGAGAATGCGCAATTGAGTCTAGGGCCTCACGTGGAATCTCAAGCGCTGACACCGCCTGTTCACGAGAAACACTGGGAAAAGAAGTAAGAAATTCATCAAGGCTGTCACCGGACTCCAGACAGTCGATGAGGTTTTGAACGGGTACCCGTGTACCGACAAACACAGGAATGCCACCTAAAATATCAGGGTCGCTGTGGATGACCTTTTGATGGTTCGCCATTTTCAGTTTCTCACGGGCCCATAAAGATTATAACTCGTGCATCAAGATATGGGCGACTTTGGGCTCAGTCAATGCGACTTTGGCAGTGAATCTTTTGAATTACTGAACACGGCTTCTTCGCTCTGCTCAGGGGCAAGCTCTAAAGGGCCGTTCTTCCACCTTATTCTCCAGGACACAGTATTTTCTAAACTGATCTAACCTTTGCGTCCTTGGCGGCCTTTGCGGTGTAATAGTTATTTCATTTATGCAAACAGCAGAAATAGTAATCATCGGCGGAGGGATTGTCGGCTCCAGCATCGCTTACCATCTGATCACCTCGGGATGCAAAAACGTTCTCGTGATTGAACGGGAAAGCGCCCAGGGCAAAGGCTCAACCGGCAAGAGCATGGGAGGAGTTCGGGCGCAATTCTCAACGCCGGTAAACATTCAGATGTCGCTCTACTCCATCCCTTTCTATGCGGAGTTTGACGAGATTGTGGGTCATCCCGCCGGATACCGGGCACAAGGATATCTTTTTGTTGCCACCCGTGAATCTCATCTGGCCTATCTGCGGGCCAATTTCGAACGCCAAAGAGCTTTGGGGTTGAGAAGCGTTGAATTGCTCCAGGCGGAGGACATTCGCAAGATGCTCCCTGAGCTGCGCTCGGATGACATCATGGGGGGGAGCTTCTGCTCAACCGACGGTTTTGTCGATCCCTATAGCGCGATGAACGGCTTTATGGCGCGGGCCTCTGAGAACGGCGCAACCCTGTGGAAGAACACCGAGGTGACTGGCATTTCCATCGGCGCGCATGGCATCACCGGCGTAGATACCACGCGCGGGCCAGTATCCACAAGGGTGGTGGTCAATGCCGCAGGCGCCTGGGCAGGGCAAGTGGCGAAGCTGGCAGGAATCGATCTTCCGGTTGAACCGCTGCGCCGGATGCTCGTTCCCTCTGAGCCCTTTGACGAATTCCCGCATTCCGCTCCTATGGTCATCTCTATGGATACAGGTTTTCACTTTCGTCCTGAAGGCCGAGGCTTTCTGCTGGCCTGGAACGACCACGAGGAAACGCCTGGCTTCAAGACCAATTTCGAAAATTCGTTCATCGAAAAAATCCTGATCCACGCCGCCGACCGCGTGCCTGCTTTTGAAACTCTACCGGTAAACCCCAAACGCGCCTGGGCGGGACTCTATGAGATGACGCCCGACCATCATTGCATTCTTGGACCTGTTGCGCAGGTTCCCGGTTTTTTCGTCGCCAATGGTTTCAGCGGACACGGAGTCATGCATGCGCCCTCAACCGGAAGAATCATTTCTGACTTGGTACTGCAAGGCAAAACTGGCGTCGTTGACGACATTCAGCTATTGGGCTTTGATCGCTTCGCCAAGGGCGAGCTACTGCATGAGACGGCGGTGCTGTGATACAGCAGAATTGAAGAACTGCCAAGTGACACTGTGGATCAAATTTCTCCCTTTCTTAACCGCTCAACGGCATGCCTACACGCCCGGATCGTGAGCGCGACCATGGTAAGAACCGGATTTTGCACGCCAATGCTCGGGAAGCAACTTCCGTCGGTGACAAAAACATTGGGCGCATCATGGCATTGATTATAGGAGTTCAACACCGAAGTCTTAGGATCAAGGCCCATTTTGCAAGTACCGGCTTCATGGATGGCAAGGCCGGGTTCCGATGGGCCACTTTGCACATCGGTAACGCGCACACCGGCTGATTCCAGCATTTCTTGAGCGCTCGCTAAGATATGTTTCGCCATTATTTTTTCATTATCTTTAAGCCTGCAATCAATCCTCAAAATCGGAATGCCAAAAGCATCTTTCCTGCCTTCCTTGTCAATCTCGACGTAGTTGTCATAGTGGGGCAGCATCTCGCCAAATCCCACAATCCTGATGGTGGCATTTCCAGAGTCCGCTCCTGTTTGTTCTGGAGACTTGAGTTTCGTTCCGCCACATGGGAGAAGTTCATGGTCCGCTCTCATCGTGAAAACCTGATAACCATAACCTCGCAAAAACCCGTTGCTACGATGATTACCGAGATTCTGCGGCCTGGGGACATAGAACATGCCGGCACTGGAATCCGCATTTCTTGATGCCCGGTCTCGCTCAAAATGTCCGGTCAAGGCAATCCCTGATACATGGTCCATCAAATAATGACCTAGCACTCCACTGGAATTGCCAAGGCCATCTGGATGGCGCTGCGAGGCCGAATTCAGCAAAATTCGAGTCGATTCAAGGGCTGAGGCACAAAGGAAAACAAGACGGCCTTTTACTTCAAACTCTTGGCCAGTCTTTTGGTCAATGCCGCAAACTCGTGTCGGCCTCCCATGCTCGTCTGTTGCAATATGGCGGACTGGTGATTGCGTTCGCAGCGTTAGGTGACCTGTCTTGAGCGCCTCAGCCAGAGTCGAATCCGGGCTGGCGACAGGCCGGGAACACGAAGAGCCTACTTGGCCACAATGCAGGCACGGCGCTTGTGCGCCTCCTGGGGAATCGCTTCGGCTGACGCGGGCGCGGATCAATTTCCGTCCAACTTTGGCGAATGCTTCACGGAAATGGCGTTCATCATATATCGATGGATCCGCACCATGGGGTCCACCGCCAAGAGCTACATCTTTCACCCGTAAAATCTGCTCCGCTTTGTCATAGTAGGGAGCGATCTCTTCGTAGGTAATGGGCCAACTTTCTCCAACGCCATCTTCTTCGGGCGCCATGAACTCCTGATCTGTCATCCGGTAGCAATGCCCAGCCCATAGCAGACTCCGCCCACCGACTGTGCGAGCTCGAATCCAAGAGAACGGATGCCCCG
>DASZEU010000358.1:0-3601 GCA_035940535.1 Candidatus Angelobacter sp. | reverse complement strand
TGTGCGACGGTGCATCCACTCGCGAGACTTGTATCAGCCCCAACCATCCCTACCGGGATGGTTGCGAAAGCCAGAAACTCTTCTGGGGACTCCGCAACGGGTGCCCCTGTCATTCTGAACGAAGCGCTACGAACATGCTGTTCGTAACTCAATCCTATGGCGCGTAGTGAAGAATCCCTTTGCCTACGACATTCTTTCGGGACCCTGTCCAGCCCGTACTGCATAAAAATTCAACTTGGCGAAGCGCCCACCCTATTCATTCATCCAAGGAGTTTCTGGAGAGCCCCAACCATCCCTACCGGGTTGGTTGCGTGAACCAGAAACTCCAACTTACGATGGATTACCGATATAGAACTCAAAGAAACGGCGACGAGGGGATACCGAAGGTCCAGTCCCCGGCAGGGGACGAATGAGAGTAGCCCCGTCACGTCGAGACAGAGTGCGCACGTCTCTGGCGCGCACTCTGTCTCGTAAGTGCGGGGTATGGAACGAACAGACCCTTATTCCTTACGCCGTAGGCTTGCGCGTAGCGGAGCGGAGCGCACTAATAAAAGCAGGGAGTTTAGTGACATTAGGCTAGAAGCCCGCAGCCAGTAGCTCATAGCGAGTTACAATCGAGATGTCGTCTCCGACGAAGAGGGTTTGTGCCTTGTCCGAAAGCTCCCTCAACTCCATCTTTCATCCCCGAACGGTTGCCGTAATCGGGGCAACAGAAAAGCCTGCCAGTGTCGGACGCACAGTCTTGCGCAACCTGCTTGAACAGCCCTTTGGTGGGACCATATTTCCGATCAATCCTAGTCGCAACAATGTTCTGGGAATCAGGTGCTATCCCAATATCGCTGCGGTGGGCGAGCCGGTGGATTTAGCGGTGGTGATCACGCCTGCGGAAACCGTGCCGGGAGTGCTGCAAGAGTGCGCTAATTCCGGTGTCGGTGGTGCAATTGTGATTTCCGCGGGGTTTGCCGAGCATGGCGCAGAAGGTGTGGAGCGCGAGAAAAGAGTCAAGCAAGTATTGGCTTCTGGCAAACTGCGCGTGATTGGGCCGAACTGCCTGGGAGTGATGAATCCACGCACCGGATTGAATGCAACCTTTGCGCCATCCAATGCTCTGCCCGGAAGCCTGGCGTTCCTCAGCCAAAGCGGCGCGTTGTGCACTGCCATTCTTGACTGGAGCCGCAGGGAAAATGTGGGATTCAGCGGGTTTGTCTCAGTCGGCTCCATGCTCGATGTTGGGTGGGGAGACCTGATCTACCACTATGGAGATGATCCTTACACCACCAGCATCCTGATCTATATGGAGTCGGTCGGCGACGCCCGAAGTTTTCTTTCGGCTGCACGCGAGGTCGCTCTCAAGAAGCCCATCATTGTCATCAAGCCCGGACGCACTGAAGCTGCTCGCAAGGCTGCGGCCTCCCATACCGGCGCTATGACTGGAGCGGACGAAGTTATGGACGCAGCCTTCCGGCGCTGTGGCATCTTGCGCGTGGCCAGCATCTCAGAACTGTTTGACATGGCCGAGGTGCTGGGTAAGCAGCCACGCCCTCGAGGTCCTCGTCTAGCCATCGTGACCAACGCCGGAGGTGGTGGTGTTCTGGCGACAGACGCCTTGTTAGCCAGCGGCGGACAACTCGCCCAGCTCTCGCCGGAAACCCACGAAGCTCTTAACAAGTTCCTTCCCGAAGCCTGGAGCCATGCTAATCCTGTGGACACGCTGGGCGATTCTTCCCCGGAGGTTTACACCAAGGCCCTGGAGGTCGTATCTCGCGACCCCGGATGCGACGCGGTACTCTCTATCTTGGCTCCCCAAGGAATGACCGAGCCTGAACGGGCGGCCGGACTGCTCACCAAAGCTGCCGAAACCATCACCAAGCCATTGTTGGCCAGTTGGATGGGCGGCAGCCGCATGCAACTTGCAGCCAATGTGCTCAACGAGCGCCATATTCCAACCTTTGAATATCCTGATGGAGCAGCGCGCAGCTTCGCCTACATGTGGCGCTATACCTTAAATTTGCAGGCGCTCTATGAGACCCCGGTGTTTGCCGATGCGTTTCGCCGCAACGGTCCCCAGCAGATCCAGCCGATCATTGCTGCCGCGCAGCGTGGAAAGCGGACGATTCTAAGTGAACAGGAATCGAAGCAGGTGCTGGCCGCTTATGATTTGCCCGTCACCGCCACCCACATCGCACATTCCCCTGAAGAAGCCATCGCGGCAGCAGAATCTCTTGGATATCCCGTGGTGCTCAAGCTGCACTCTGAAACGGTGACTCATAAATCCGACAAAGGTGGAGTAAAACTCAAGTTGGAAGATGCCACCGCAGTCCGCGCTGCTTTTGAAGAGATTCAGGCAAACTTCGCCGAGCACAATGCTTTCCAGGGTGTGACGGTTCAACCCATGGTTAACAATTTCGGTTACGAGTTGATCCTGGGTAGCTCCACCGATCCTCAGTTCGGGCCGGTGCTGGTCTTCGGTTTGGGTGGACAACTAGTTGAGGTAATGCAAGACCGCGCACATGCCCTGCCTCCGTTGACCACCACGCTGGCCCGCCGGCTCATGGAGAACACGCGGGTTTTCCAGGCTCTGAAAGGTGTCCGAGGACACAAGCCCGTGGACCTGGGAAAGTTGGAGGAATTGTTGGTCCGCTTTAGCCAGTTGGTTGTAGAGAATCCTCGCATTGCCGACATCGAAATCAACCCATTGCTCGTCGGTCCCGATGTCATGGTTGCGCTCGATGCCAGGGTGATCCTGCATGATGACAGCATTCAGGATGCGGACCTGCCTCGCCCCGCCATTCGGCCCTATCCTTCCCAATACATTTCCACCTGGAAGGCCGCTGACGGCATGGAGTTCACGCTGCGTCCGATCAGGCCGGAAGATGAGCCGCTGGTGATTGACTTTAACCACCAACTATCAGACCGCAGTGTCTACTTGCGCTATTTTCTTCCTCTGAAGCTCAATGTCAGGGTTACCCATGAGCGGCTGATTACCAAAGTCTTCATCGACTACAGCCGCGAGATTGCGATAGCAGCAGAATACGCCGATGAACATGGAGCAAAGCACATCGCCGGAATCGCCCGCCTGGTGCGAAATCATTCGGATAGCGGCGCAGAAGTGGCCTTTATTGTGGCCGACAAGTATCAGAATCGCGGTTTAGGAAGCCATCTGCTGGAATCCATGATCGCAATCGCCCGCGCCGAGGGCATCTCCCGCCTCGACGGCACCGTGCTGTCGGAAAATATCAACATGAAGGATCTCCTGATGCGCGCCGGCTTTCATTTTGGACCGCCAGAAGATGGAGCAGTCACGGCGCTGCTGGACCTGGCAAAGAAATAGCCTGCCGATAAAGGCAGGCTATTTCTGTATTAGTCTGCACTTGGTGGCTGCTCACTCAATGTCGAGCAGCCGTCCGTCGAAACCAAGATTGTCAGACTCCCCTATTCGTACTGCATTGATGTCAACATATCAGCCAGAGACAGGTGCAGTCTGTGATCCAGATCACACATTTCTCATTTTTTTGGATTTATCTGCATTCCACACCGAGAAATACCATTGCTGCAAACAATAAAAGGGGCCCGCCTTGCCGCGCGGGCCCGTCGCTCTCTG
>DASZEU010000357.1:0-12601 GCA_035940535.1 Candidatus Angelobacter sp. | reverse complement strand
TCGACACTATTCCCGACATGTTCCGTACCACTGCGAATGTCACGGGATGGCTATCCGCCGCCAGCATCCTGGGCAGTGGCGCAATCACCACGCAGAGTACACAAGTCCCCGCCGCAGCCGCAGACATTGGGTAAACTGCTTCACCCAAATCGATGGATTACGGCATTTGGGAAATAGTGTATTTGCCTGAAGACACATATCGGCCCCAATGATCCTCGTCCTTAGCATCTTTTTAGGACTCCGGGTTGAGTACTTTCATTCAATTCACATATTTTTTCTTGTAATGTTTCAGGCTCATTTCTCACTAACTTTTATAGGAATAGATGCCTCGCACTGACGTTTTTGCAGGCGCAAGCCGAATGTTCATCAGCCGCCAGTTGAGAGGTGGCAAATCTTTGCTCAACACCTGACCCACATGAACTTTCTGAACTTCTTCAGCATCGGGGGTAGTTTGGAACGCGCCGAGCGCGCGCTGTCACTTGGTCGCCTCGACCGGGCCTTGGTGCTTTTCAGCCGAGCTTGGTCCAAACTTGGTCGGCGGCGGAAAAAGGGGCGTGCGCGAAGATTAGATGAAGCGCGGTCTCTCGTCGGATTGGTTCGCACCTCCATTCAGGCTGATCGGCCTGACCAGGCGTTGAGCTATTGCCGAGTCGGTCGCAGCCTAAGTTTGGACGAGAATGTTTTCTATGAGCTTCCTTGTAACAACGCCTGTGCAACTTCTGGTAAGCCTTCAGCAGAGCAGCTAGAGGATTTGGTTGCATGGGCCTGCTGGCCGAAGGCGCCTAAGAGTTCCATATCATCGCCTCAGGTCGAGCGTCTCCTAAGAAAAGCCTTGGTATCGGTAGCCACGCTCCCATCTCGCGATTGGCAAAACACTGTTTCCGGCAAGGCATTGATCCGTTTGGAACGTTCTACAATCCTGTGGAACTGGCCGAGCGTGTACTGTGCTGAAATTGCTCGTCTTACGGGCCGCTGGATTGATGCCGCAAATTTTCTTAGCCGCGCGGTGGAGCGCGAGCGAAATACCGAAAAGAAATCACGGCTGCTTTGGAACCAAGCGCATTGCCTGTATCTGGGCGACCGCGCCAGGGAAGCCCACACGGCAGGCAAGCAAGCCATTGTGGCTCGTCCTCCGCAATCCGCCGTGCAATGGCGTCTGGCAGCGCGGTTGGGGCTTTCAGCCTGCCAAGGCGCCGACGCCTGGCAGACAGTGGTTGCCGGCCTGCAATATTACCCCGCAGATAGTGAACTGCTTCTTCATCTGAGACAGCTATGTGAGATCCATGATCGATGGGCCGAGATAATATCTTTAGCGTCCAAACTAATTTCCAAAGCTGGCGAAGACGACGAACTCTCTGAACTACTGTGGTTGCGTTGCACCGGCGCCTTGCGGATACAAGACTTCGCCGTGGCAACTGATTGTGCCCAATCCATCA
This sequence comes from Candidatus Angelobacter sp., assembly GCA_035940535.1. Lineage (GTDB taxonomy): Bacteria > Acidobacteriota > Terriglobia > Terriglobales > Acidobacteriaceae > Angelobacter. The sequence goes on along the minus strand of DASZEU010000357.1, from coordinate 11,165 downwards.
TCCGCAATCTAGGCCGTATCGGCAGCTATCGATCTGACCTTTGTATCTATGCGGCTGTAATTCTGGTGTTTTTTGGCTCTCTAGAAACCAAGCATGCACAAGTCTTGTTTGAGAGTGTTGCAGAGGCCGCCAAAACAAGAATTGGATTGGTTGCAGCCTGGAGTGCAGTTCCAACTCAGCAACATGAGAAGTTAGAGAAATGGCTGCGCTTGTTGGATCAGTGCCCGGCGCGGCACTTGCCAGGGCAGGAATGGGCACGACTCCGCTATCTGGTGTCATTGACCTGCTTAGCGTGTTGTTCGGACTCTGTAGAGTCTTGCCACGCACACTTGCAAGCTTGCGTCGAGGAAGCCGGCGCCATCCATCACGCAGTTTTACATGCCTATGCGCTGAGTTCAATGGCTTTGGCCTCCCAGAGTAAATCAAGTGACGCCAAGGTCATAGAGCACCTTTTCGCCTCGCTGGGTGCATGGGCAGCCTTGCTCCACGATGATAAAGCCTTGCTCTGTTTCGCGCGTTCGCGTTACGCCCGCTACGGAATTAGCTCTGACCTGCCGGGCATCGAAAAAGTCAGCCAATCTTTCGAGTCCTTCTTGTTTTGGTTTGCGGAGCAGTGCTTTAGCCAGCCCGCGGAGGCAAAGCAGCTAAGGAATGCCTGGGAACTGGAGCAGCACGCTCTTGGTTTCGTCGCACAGCTCGGAGGCTTGGCTGTCAGTGGCGCTAACTCCGCCACCATAATAGCGGGCCCTTTCTTGGCGAGCGCTCTTGGCCTTCAGAAGTCCGTCACGCAGCTTGCCGAGAGACACGAAAAGGAACAACGCGAGGCCCCTCGGAGAATGGATTTGGCGCTTCTGGCAAACTTGCTTGGGTTCGAAGTCAGTACCTCTGGAGCAGGAGATCCAGCCAAGCAGAGGACCCTAAAAGAGTTCCGCCGGTCATTTTCGCCTTTGGGTCCGGCGGCGGTGTTGCTGGAGCAGCATCGGTTTGACGAAGCGATGATGGTGCTGAATGGCGGCGCGGATCAGCTTTCTCTGATACAAAGCGCACTGAAGAAATTCACGCCTTCGAAAAGTGGGCAGAAATGGATCGCTCGCGAAACGCAGGAGATGAGCGTGGAGTGTGGCTTGCAAAACTCCAAAATGCTTGTCGGACGCGTACCTATCGATTTGGAATTGGCTCGTCAGGCATGGAGTGAAGCCCTCCAGTGCGCCTCTTCGTGCGGTATTGTGCAGGACGTACGAAGATACATTGGCGAGATTGCTGTTGGACGGAGTCATGCGCTGTCACACAACAGAACACGTGAAGAGCGCCTGTCTGATGAGGTTGACCGGCGATCGAATGCCGAGCGCCGCGCCGAAGCTTCGGCCCTCATGTCCCTTGCCTGGGAAATGACCGGCGATAGCAGTGTCCAGGGACCATTCGCCGAGCATTTGAATCGAGTAGCTGTCGAAGCGGCCAACAAAGGGGACTTCGAGACAGGCTGTGAGAAATTGTTGCATGCTTTGCAAGTCAATCCTGGAATGCGCCAAGCTGCCCAGAATTTTGGCGCCGTGGTACTGGCGCGACTCCAACAGATGCTGTCTTCGGGCCAGAGCTCTGGCGACGCAGCAACTTTCCTTCTCAACTCTATGAAAGCTCTGCGCTCCATCGACAAGCACTCATCGCTCGAAGAGATCCAGCAGTGCCTGGCAAGACTGGCTGAGGAGGGATCCACCCCGTTCTTTAATTTTGCGATCGCCGCAAAAGAAAATGAAGATTGGCCCGAGGCCGCCAGACAAATGATCTGGTGCCTGCGGATTGCTCCCCAAAATACCCAGGTAGCGCAGGCAGCACTCATTATTTGCGCGGATTTACGCAATCAAATTGCTCGCGGAAAATCGGAATGCCTATCTTGGCTGGCTGAGTTGTCTCGGTATTTCCCGGAAGAACTTCGCACCCTGGAATCCTTCTTTGAGCAATTAGGCAGAATACAGGCGAGGCGCGTATGAGCGAGATGACAAACACCAAGCCGGCCGGGCGCTACTCTCACGCTGGTGTGCTCAGAGACAGTCCATACACTATTCTCCCGGACATTGATCCAGATGCGAATATGCGGGCCGTTCTGTTGTTGCTGCAAAAGCTTCAGAAGCGGAAGCTCAAGCCGGAAGAGGACCGCGCGTTGCGGGCCTTGCGAGATCTCCCGACCCGGCTTTCCTGGGACTTGCTTACGCTGGGCACAACGCCAGACGTGCCGTTATCACGCTGGAAGGAAACCGAACAATCATTGTCGGCGGAAAAGAGTGACGACGCCTTGCATCTTTGGTCTGAATCACACCCCGATCCGGCCTCTCTCCATGTTCGGGCCGTGCTCGCCTGCAACCGAGCGATGCAGCAATATATGGCCGCGGGGTCGGCAGATGAACAAGCGTTGTGTCAATTCGTGGCTTGGTGGGTTGCGTTGTTGTGGCGCCGCCCCTGGTTCGAGGCTTTTTCGCGGAGCCGCTGTGCTGTATGGGGAGAGAATGCTCCCGATATTGGCGATCAGGCACAGTTCCTCGACAAGGCGGAAAAGGCCGTAGCCGGAATCTTTCGGAAGGTGGCAGGTACGGATGAGCAACGATGGGAGCGTTGGTCTGGCCTGTGGAATCGGGAACAAGCCGCATTAGAGGTATTCGCCAAGGCTTCCGGCCGAAATTCTGGTCCGCCGGCTTGGCCGTCTGGATATGGTCCCCTCGGCCTGGAACTGCTTGGCGCAGCTCCCGCCGCGCAGGAATGGATTGCGAGAATGGCCGCCGGACCCTCCTGGCCACTTCCAATCACTGCAGTGAGATCCGGCGATGCCGGCTTTTTCAAATTGAATCCGGAACAGGTCACCACCGCCGCAGAGGCGGTACGGTGGCTTTTTTCAAGCCTGGGAGTTCCCGCCGCTGAGGTCTGGAGAGAGCGCGGGCGCTCTGCTCTCTCGCTGCTCAAGCAGCACTCTGGCGATGCCTCCAATGGCGGCGGTTTCAGCGAGCGTGACCTCTACTTTGGCACGAAGACGGCGGACCAGAGGCGCCGGCTAGCAGCCATCGGCAGCCTGACGGTTGAAGCATTGCTGCTGCAAGTTTATGACGAATTAAGCCGCCGCGAAGTACCCGTTGAGCAGGTATGCGAGACGGCAGGCGCCCTGTTGTTCCAGTCAGGCTCATTAAGCCAGCCCCAGGTTGCCATTCAGCAGTTGGAAACCTTGTTATGTGGAAGGATCCTGGCCTGCGCGGAAAAGCGGGCTCTTCCTCATCCCGATGAAGTTCAGCGCATCATCGACGTTTCCATCGAGATTCGGAGCATCTTGCTCGGCCGGGGGGAGGGCAAGCGTTGCGGACGGGAAATCGCTAGGTTGCTGAATCGTCGCGCCTCCGTCGCCTGGAACCGGAAAGGGAAACGCGCCCCCGGCCCGGCAGCACAACAGCGTATTCTGCGCGATATGTTTCTGGCCGCCGATCTCTCTCCTCATAGCGCCGATATTGTCGCCAACCTTGGCTATCTCGCCATGCAGATCCAGACCAAGAGCCCAGCGGAGCGAGAGGGTCTCTTAAAGAGGGCTTTGGACTATGTGAAGATCTGCCGCGAGCATGGCACAGTTTCCGCAGAGCTGGAGGAGTGTCATTCGAAGCTCGAGGAAATTGTCGATCCGGCCGCTGCCAGGGCGCGCGTCTTAAAGCAATTGGAGATGGCCATGAGCCCCCGCAATCTCTCGCGAGAGGAAAAGCGATGAACAGCGAAGTCAGAGTGCAGAAAAGGTCGGAAGTTTTCATCAGCTATGCGCGCAAGGATTTCACGGTGGTGAACCGCCTTCGTAGCGCGCTGGAGGCGGCCGGACTAACAACGTGGATGGACCAGCATAACCTTGAGCTTGGCCAGGAATGGGAACAAGAGATCGCCGTGCACATCGATAGCGCTCATGTTTTTCTGGCCTGCATGTCGAAGAATGCCGTGGAAAGAAAAGGAGTTCTGACCAACGAGATTAACAGAGCAGTAACCCGGTACCGGGGGAAATTTCGCCCGGACTTCCGCATCATCCCCGTCCGGCTCGACGACTGCCAGCTTTCCAAAGACCTCGCTAGGTTCCAGTGGTTTGATCTCGATGCTGAGAATCTAGACAGTCTTACGAAGCTTGTGGACTCAATCCAATCGTATAGAGGCACGTTACTTCAAACCTTCGAGTCAAGCGTGCAGCTTCCTCCGCTGTCTGTCTTCGAAGAAGATATCCCCAAGGTCATTGGCCTTAGCGAAACGCGCCAAAGAGCCTATGACTGCTACATACGAGATCGCATCCGGGTTCGAGCCTTCGAAGAGGCCCGTGATATGGCCAAGGTCGCAGCCATCGAAGAACGGCTTCCGGCATTCAAGCTCGTTCAACAATGCCTTGAATGGATTTTTTGGTGGGAACAGATGAGCCGCCAGCGCGTTTCATGGAAGGAACTTGGTGACAGTCTCTCTTCCTCGCCGCATCTCGATTTGTCCGGTGACTTAGGCAAGGTCTGCAAGCCGGTGTATAGCGCTTTGACCGACATTTGGCGGAAAGATTTGGACAAAAGCCTCAAAAGATTTGCAAATTTGATGCTCACGAGCCCCAACGAAGCCATTGCCGAACTCCAGCCGGTACTGGTTGATTCTATCTTTGCCTTGGTGAGCGGCGCCGAAAGCTCAAGTTCTCCCGACGGTTTGCTCAGTTGCGCCACCAAGGTGCTCAAGTTGCGCGAGAAAAAACCACAACAATACACGTTTGAGAATCTCATCCGCAGGTCCCTTCCGCCCAAAGAGGGGGAGATCGAGGAAGCCGAAAAGAATTTCAGAGCCATTCGCGAGTTCAAAAGCGCGGCAGACGAACTGACGAATCATCTGCAGAAAGTTGCGGCAGAGGCCGGCCAAGAACTGCCGGGAGTGGCCAGCCTGCAGAGACAACTAAAAGTCGAAATCTCCAAGTGCCCTCTGCCTGCAAAGAACTTCGAATTCGATATTGTCCTGGCGATGTCTGAACGCTGGTTTCAGGGGCTGCGAATTCTGTGGTCTGAACCTGTGTTGGGCGCAAATCTGAGGGCTGCTATCACTCTGTTAGAAGAAGCTGGCAGCGAATTTCCGCAAGCCATGGAGCACGCGCGATTGGTCAGCACTTGGCGGAAGAGCAGCGATGCTTACTTGAATTTCATTGAGCAATCCCGAAAAAGCTGGCCAAGTTTGAGCGAGCCGCTCTTGCACTGCGTTCACGCATTGGAATCCTTAATTGCTGGATTCGCTCAATCCTTGGGCTCTTCTTCCAGGCCGGAAGATCGCCAATATCAGGCGGCCTTGGACTGGCTCAATAAAGCCCGTGGTTTTCGAAAAGAGCTGGAGTCCAGGCGTCGGCTGCTCGAAGCCCTTGATAGTTGGCAAAAAGATGGACCGGACAAAGCATTATTGCTATTGGAAGATGGCACTCGCTGGTTCCAACTTTGCCAAGACGTCATGCAGTTGCATGCAGATACTCCATTCTTAGGAAATGATCCGAATCTAGGAAACCTCAACCTCGGTCAAGACATTCTGGAATTAGCTGAAACGCAGTTTGAAGCATGGCTTCAGAAAACAAGCAAGATTTCAGAGTTGCTGGAACGGATCCGCGAAGAAGATGCGGTGTTTACCTGTTTCCACCCTCCGCGTTTCGAAAACGTCTGTGCCAATCTCCGCGATCTCGCCAAATGCCGCGCGCTCTGGAGCGAGGTGCAGAAGCTTTTCCAGGAAGGAAAATGGACCGAATCGCTCCCGACTGTAATTGATTTGGTCCGCTATTTTCCTCAAGCGGCGCCGCTCCAGGAAATCCTGGAGGAATGCAGGCGTACCGAAACCTTGTCCTGGAAAAACCTGTTCAACAAGAGCGACTGGGCAAGTGCCGAAACTGCGCTCCAATCTTCCCTGGCATGGCTTAAAAAAGCTCGCGAATTTCAGGGATTTGGTGGGGAGTTATTGCGGTCGTCGGTTAAGGGTCTTTTCGAGGAGACACAAATTCATTACGAAATGTGCGCTCCAGCCATGGAAGGTGAAAAAGAAATGGAGGAGGCGCTTGGTTGGCTGGAAAGCGGGGCGTATTCAAAGGCGTGGGCTTGCTTGAATGCAACGCTCGAAACGCTTGAGTCCCGGCTACCCGAACAGTTACGCCAGGAAGTTAGACGATGGAATGAGGCATCGCAGGCTCTCAACGGACTCGCAATCTTGGTGGAGCAACCATGAAGATACCAATTGTTCAATTGAATAAGGATACTGGGATTCCTCCTGAATCCAAAACCTTGGAGCAGGAAGGCGCACGCTTGCATTCGATTCAAACGGCTGCCGAAAGGGCGCAGAAGCTCGTCGCGGACGCCAATTCGCATTCGCGCTTCCAGTGTGAAGTGAAACTGCCAGCGGAAACCCTTGATGCCCTTGCAGTCGCCCGAAAGGAACTTGCCGACTTGATAGATTACGCAGCATGTGTCAAAGAAATTGAAAGGTATTTAAGTGCGGGCATCTGGGCCGATGCCGAGGAACGATTTAAAGAAGCGCCAGACTTGGAAGGAGGATGGAAACTACACCTTGCCCTCAAAACCGGGCGGGAAATCCAAAGGGACCAGCCCGGTGACCGCAAACAAAAGCTGCGGTGGCTTCAGGCAAAAGATCTCTCTCATCCGGTTCTAGCGTGTTTCAGCTTGGAACGTGGAAATCTCGAAAGGGAATTCTACGACAAAGATCAGCTTCATTTGCTGCGCATGACTCAGGCAGCGCGCGATCTTTGTGGCCATAGTACTGGGAAACTACAGGATGACAATCTCGTTTCCTGGCTGACCACTCCAATCCTCTCGGATCACTCTTTAATTGAGGAACTTGCCAGGGCCGTCGCTCGGATTGATGAAGCTTCGCCCAATCCAAAAGGGAAGGAAATCAGAGATCGTATCAAAAGTCTGTTGAACGCTACCCCCGGAGACATCGCATTGCAAGCGGCTATCGGTGATGTACGATCCGTGTCTGAATCGCTGCGTAAGAGCAAAGCGCTCGTTCCTCACAATCTGGCGGTTGCAGTGTTTGCCCGGATGGGGGAAGACCGTTCAGCACAGGACTTCCTTTCTGAGGCAATCAGCGCCTCCGCTCTTTTCGCCTGTTGCTACGAATACCGGGAGAAAGTTGCTGCCCAGTTTCGTCGTGCTCTCCCTCAAGGTATTCGACCAGGGGACCGCGATGTCCGAGGCCGGGTGTGTGCCGTGCTGGAACAAATGTTTAAGAAGATTGGCGTTGACTGGGGCCAGCCAACACAAGCGGACTCCTGGGCTTGCAGGTGGGAGGTCGAATGCTCCGCCATAACCAAACTTGTGGAAAAGGGGGAACGCCTGGGCGATAACACTTTTCCATTCGGGCCAGCCCTGGTTCAGTTCTTTCAGTTGCAGGAGAAATTGGCTTACGTACTGAGGACGCACCCGGAAATACGGACATGGTATGGCCCCTGCGCAAACAGCATGGTAGTCCTCTATGCTCGCGATCCTCATGGCGCGCTTGAATCGCTGCAAGGCATGGCCGGGTGCTGCTACTCAAAAGCCCATGGCTACCCTGGCTATGCCACTCTGCCAAATGCCCAAGAAGCTCTTAAGAAGGATGCCAATTTGGTGTTCAGGGAAATCTGGTTCGCCCTGCTCAATCTTCATCAGTTCAAGGCTGGTACACCCAACAGTGATTGTCCGGCGATCGCGGACGAGATAGCCAGATGCTGTAAGGCTTTGATTGAACTGCAAGATTCCGGCATAGAACTCGCCGACAGGCTAGCCCGTACCTTGCGGGATAGCTTCGTTGCCATGACAGGGCAAATTCAGACCGAGGAAGACGCCCAGGTCCGCCGTGAATGCATGACCAAGATTATCGACCTCTTAGCAACGTACAACAATGCGGCCCGGCCTTGGTTGCAGCCCTGTCTCGGGAATCTGAAGCTCAAGAGGGCTGACCTGATCCTGAAGCTCGCGGATATCAGGTTCGGCGCCTGGGATGGAGCTAATCGGAAAGTGTTGCAAGACCTATCTGCTTTGATCGATGTTGGTTTGTCCGATGCGCCCACGGATCCAGCGCTCAACATCCGCCGGGCCGAGGTCGCCTTGCTTTTTGCTCTCGTCGATAGAGATATAGACGGGAAAAGGGTGGCCGAGGTTCTGGAGCGATTGCAAGCCATGATGATTGGCCACCGCTGGCCGAGTTGGGCGGTCATTGAAATCCAGGAACTCATGTATCACAAAGATATCGGCCACCTTCCCCAACGTATTGACAAAATTCGCGATCGCTGGCGTTTAACGGAGAAGTAGCATGAAGGAACAGCATTCCAAGAACGTTCCATTAATACCCTTTCGGGATGTACGGGTGGAGCTCGAAGGCGGCGACTCTTACACCGAACTGGCGCCTTTTGGCGTTGATTACAGCAGCAGCATGGCCGAGGTGCATCGAGGTGGCTTGGAGGCGCAGCGCCGTCGCTTGCTCACCTCCAGCCGCACCGAGGCTTGGCGGGAACTTCGCCATGCAGAAAAACGCCTGCTCGTCGATCTGCTTTATTACCAGCCTGATCCGGCAGTGTTCGGCGCATATCCAGCAGGGTCTGCAACCCAGATTGACCCATGGTTGCTCTTGCACGAAGTTTGGGACACTACCCCGCAGAACCTTCCCGCACTAGTCCCGCCCGCTTCGTTTTTGGAGGAGGAATAGATGAGCAAGAACCTCAAGACCCCGTCCGCCTCGGTTTCTGCCCTGAATGCGCTTGAGTTGGTGCTGGAGAGCCAGAAATTTGAGGCCGAGATCGAAACCATGCTCCAGGCAATGCTGCCGCTGCTCGATGCCGTCGAACGCGTCTGCCGTGATCTTGATTCCCGCGATCCCGAAGAGGTCTTGCGCAAGGTGGAAGCCATTGCCCTGCTCGCTGAAATGGGCGATTCGACGGTGGAGCGTCTTGGCCTCCAGCGCATTGCCGGCATAGGAGAGCCAGCCCATCCCTCTCGCCACGAGATTGTGGATGTGGTGGCTCCCAGTCACTCCCATGCTCCGGGAACCATCGTTGAAGTGGTCCAGTTCGGCTGGATTTACCAAGGCAGGCTCCTGCGCCCAGCCAAAGTAATAGCGGCCACGCCTGGCGCAAACAACAACCCATCCGGCGAGAGTCCGGAGAACTTGTGATGAAAGGAATACATACATGAGCAAAGCGATCGGAATCGATTTGGGAACCACCAACAGCGTGGCTTGTTACTTCGACGGCCATGCGCCCCGAGTGCTGCTGAATGCCAATCATGAGGAGTTGACTCCGTCGGTTGTCGGATTGCAGCAGTTTGACCCTGACGAGGAAGCGGAAATCCTGGTGGGACGGCCCGCTGTCTCGCAGGCTAAACTTTACCCGGCTGACACGATCTTCTCCATCAAGCGCCTGATGGGCAGAAAGTACGGCAGCGAAGACGTGCAGCGCTGGCGCGAAAAGGTGGCTTACAAGGTTGTCGAGGCCCAGTCGCCCTCTGCCGGACTGGCTGCGGTTGTGTTGGGCGAGAAGCAATACCTCCCTGAGGATATCTCCGCCCTCATACTGCGTGAGGTCAGAAGCTACAGCAGGACATCTCTCAGCGACGATATCACTCATGCCGTGATTACCGTACCTGCCTATTTCGGCGAGCCGGAGAGGGCCGCTACTCGCGAAGCCGGCAAGAAAGCTGGGCTGGTAGTGAAGACCCTGCTGCCAGAGCCGACGGCTGCCGCCATCGCCTTTGGACTCCAAACTCCTTCCAAAGACGGCAGTATCGTGTTGGTCTTCGATCTTGGGGGAGGAACCTTCGATATCTCCATTATTTCCATGGTCGGAACCGACTACAACGTGATGGAAATTCACGGAGATCACTTTCTTGGTGGCGATGATTTCGACATGGAGATTGTCGCCATGATCCTCGAACATGTAAAGAAGACGGATGGCGTCGATCTCTCCCAGGATCGTCGCTTCCTGATTATCGCCAAGGCAGAGGCTGAAGCCGCCAAAAAAAGCCTCTCCAGTCTGGCCACGGATTCCGTGCGTATCCAGGTTCCCGAAGCGGCACGGGTTGGAGACAAAGTGATCAACCTTAAATTGAAAGTAACGCGCGCCGAATTTGAGAGCGCCATCCAGCCCCTGGTAAGGCGCTGCAAGGATTTGGTCCAGGAAGCATTAGATCGGCAGAGCATGAAACCTGATTTGATTAACGATGTGCTCCTGGTGGGTGGCTCGACCGCTGTCCCTTTAGTCTATAAAACCATGGAGGAGATGTTTCCCAATAAGGTGCGCCGCGATGTCAATCCCATGTATTGTGTCGCCATTGGCGCCGGGATCCTGGCCCACAACATGCAAGGCATCGAATGCCCCGATTGCAAGCGCATCTGTGACGAGGCGCAGAGTGAGTGCCCGGACTGCCATACTTCGCTGGCGGCCGCCAAGTCCGTGCTCAAAGACATGGAGCTTACCGAGATCACGGCCAATCATTTTGGGATTCAGGTGGTATCAGGCAGCGACGCAAATACTTTTCGCATCCTCGTCGAAAAAGGAACTCAACTGCCCATGAGCGAGGCCAAGAAGGAAACTTTCTTCACTACCGAGGAAGGTCAGGCTCTGATTCGCGTTCCCGTCTACGAAGGCATAGGCGCCAATGTCACCCAAAACAAAGCAATTGGAGAGATTGAATACAATCTTCCGGCCGCCCTTCCTACCAATACACCAGTTCATGTGGATTTTCGCCTGGATCGCCAGTCCATCGTAACGGTAACGATTCAGGTGCAGGGGTTTCCCTTTCACCATGAACAGGAACTCAAGCGCGGCGAGTCAGCTCCTGATGTTGCGGAGTCTATCGATGACTCTCCGGTCATCGATGACGAAGAAACCGAGATGGAGAAGCAGCAGCGTCAATTCGGCATTTTAGAGGCCTATATCGAACGCGCCAAGCACTTCCTCATTGAATACGATCGCATTCTGACTGAGGTGCAGAAGCGCAAGTTACAGGAAGCCATTAATCATTCCAGTGATGTCCTGGTGAACGAAAAGTCCAATGAATGCATGGATGCCGTCATGAATCTCGACCGGCTGCTGCTGCGTTGCGGCACCGCCAGTCTCGTCGACCAGGCTCACTTCTTCGCCGACCAAGCCGACCAGGAGATCGCAGCCCGTC
>DASZEU010000356.1:0-8888 GCA_035940535.1 Candidatus Angelobacter sp. | reverse complement strand
GGAAGAAGGTGTTTTCTCCATTATTGCCTCGTATCTGCGCCTCGCGGCCCACGGAGAAAAAATTCTCGCCTTTCGTGCCGATGAGTCTTATTGGCGCGATCTAGGCAGCCCAGACAATGTGGAGCAAGCTGTTCGGGACCTTGAAATCTGGTCATAGGCCCAAAGATCTGATACGGCAAGTGCTTCATGAGCTGTCCGCCAAGAACGACAACTCCTGCAGGCCCGTTCTTGTTAGAACACCGTGGCGCGGAGGAGGCCGCGCGAAGGTCTAATTATCCCAGTTGGTCCTTATATTGTTCCAGCGCCACCCGGACTAACTGGCTTCGGGTGCGAACCCCTGTCTTGTCGAACAGTTGCTGTAGTGATGCCTTGACTGAACTCTCGGACACATGAAGCCGACCAGCGATCTCTTTATTCGCCAATCCCTCGAACACAAATGCGAGCACTTGACGCTCCCGCTCCGTAAAAGTTCGCGCGTTTGTGGACATATTCGGCGTAACGGTTGTTTTTTGCATGACTCGCTCCAGGTATCCCTGTTCGAACCACACTTTTCCAGCCAGGGCCTCGCGGATACTTGCAGAGAGCTCCGCCGGCGAGCTGTGTTTCAGCACAATACCAGAAATTCCCCGGCGAATCAGGTCGGCGGCCTCCAGATCGTTGACGCCTGCGGTCAGCAACAGTGTTTTACCTTTGAACCCGGCCGCCCGCGCTCTGCTCAGGAACGATGAGCCTTTCTCATTGCCTAAATCAAAATCCAGTAGCACTATGTCGGCGGGCCAGTCGCTGAGAATGGAGATTCCATCGCCTACAGAACCGCAGTGCCGGACTTGCAGGCCATGCTCGGCCTGAAGCAAGCGAGTCACACTCTCACGAAACAGCGTGTGATCATCCACGATCAGTACCCGGAATTTGCTAGCTCTTGCTGGCATAAGTAACTTCTAGAACGGCTGTTAAAGGCACAAGCGAAACTGCAAAAGAAGATCCGCGCTCCCGTGGCTCATAGTGCAGATCGCCCCGGAAAGTCCGCAAGATGGCGCGCGAAACGTACAACCCCAGTCCGGTTGCGGCCGCTCGTGTTTGAAATGGCTGAAATAGCTTTTCGGGAGCCTCTACGCCATGGCCTGTATCTTCAAATCGAATGACGACGCTTTGCTCTTCGGCAACAGCCGAGATCGTAAGTTGCTTTGAATCGCTGCTCTCCATGGCCCGCTGGCTGTTTTTCACCAGATTGAGGAACACCTGCATCAAACCATAGCGGTCGGCTGATACCGAGGGCAGGTTGTCGTCCACAGACCACACGATCTGGACACCAGCCTGGTTGAGCGAAGCATCGATCAGCAAGCGCAACTCATCGAGCACCGAGCGAATTTCCAGAGGGGCCAAGCTCTGCTCCGTGGAAGGCTTAATATCGAGCGAAGCAATCTTCTCCAGTCCTTCCACAAGTGTGCCCAGAGCTTGGAAATCGGGGGTCCCAGCCACGCGAGGGAGATGGGACAGATTTCGATGGACCACCGAAATAGCGCCGCAAAGATTGCGAATCTCGTGGGAGACAGCCCCCATAACAATGCGCGCATTCTTTAAAAGATGATCGAGGCTTAATTGCTCGCGGTCCCGTATCTCTTCCGAGAGGTCGACAATGATGGCCGCCAGTCGCGGACCGGAGATGGTGGCGTAGGTCGAAAACCAGACGGCCGCCAGAAAAACTTCGCCATCGTGGCGGCGTCCCTGGCATTGCAGGGTAGTACGAAAGACCTTGGATTGGTAAGTCTGCATGACCATCTGTAGTGCCGGGAAGAAATCCGCGATCGATTGTCCGCGCAGAGACGAAACACTATCCGGAGCAAGCAATTGCTGGGCGGCTTGGTTCGCGCGCTCGATCCGGCCTTCAGAATCGACCGTGACAATGGCCGCCGGGCTGCTTTCAATAAGGGCTTCCAATTGTTGTTCGGCATCCCTTCGAAAATTTATCTGGTGTTCGAGGTCTTCTACATGTTGGGTCACGAGCCGGCGTTTCGACACCAGTTCTGAGATGAAAAACCCCGTACCGATGTAACCAACCGTGACCATCGCCAAGCGCGGAACCGCAGCACCGGTCGGAAGATTGCTGAATATCTCCTGCAATGCCGAGCACAACAAAGACACGCCAACGATCTGCCAGCGGCTTAAAAATCCTGCCACCAACATGATCGGAAACAAATACAGGAAGCCAAGGGAGATGTAGGGCCATGTCTTCCAATCCACAAGCGCGATCACCACGATAAGGGCTGCGGCGACAACCAAGCTTTTCTTGCGAAGCGATTGTGAATAGATGAAGAAAATGTCTGGCATGACGAGTAGGCCCGCTTCTCAATAGTGTAAACGTGGACTCCACTCAGCATGATGACTTAAGGCGCGACAGAAATGATGGAGACCCAACCAAAAGATAGTCCTGCCTGCCTGAAAGACAGTCCCGTTTGCCAAAAGACAGGGTTCACATCAGCCCCATGGGGCTTCATATTAAAAAGCTACCCAAAATCATGAAGTCATAGCCTTCTGAACTACAAGGTGGGTAGCTGTTCCCCAGAAGGTAGCTTGGAACTCAAATCTGGACCGAAGCAGGCAGACCGCATGGACGATCTCAATGGGTATGTCATCCTGGCCGGTGTTTGCCTGATCTTCGGTACGCTTGCCTGGGCTGGCTTTACCACACTGGCGCCGCGGCTGCGCAGGAACAAGCGTCGGAGCAAGAAGCGGCGCGAAGAGCGCCACTTATGGCGCTCGAAGGGATTTTAGATCTTGACCGTTGGAGTTCTAGATCTTGATGGCTTGAGAGAATTCGGATGCTGAACCAGAAACGCTAAGGAACGGGAGATTACTAATCCATAAGATCGAGGAAGGCGATCAAGGGACAAAAAGACATGCGGGTTTTGCTGATACGTCTGTGTTTTGGATTGTTTCTGACTTTCGTGCTAGCGGAAAGCGCATTCGCGCAAAACCCTTTCACGTGGCAGGAGGTCCGGGACAAATTCGAGTCCGCAAACCCAACCCTGCAGGCCGGGAAAATTAGCATCGATGAATCCAAGGCACAGGAGATCACCGCCTATCTCCGCCCTAACCCGCAGTTCACGCAAACGGCGGATGGGACTCAAATCTCTCCCTTCCAGGGAACCTGGCGCCCGTTTGCCGGCACGGATCTTTCGCCCAGCTTCAGCTACCTGCATGAGCGGCGGCACAAACGAGAACTGCGGCTTGAAAGCGCCCGGAAAGCCACGGGCATCGCCACGTCGACTCAGACCGACCTGGAGAGGGCCCTCATCTTTACTCTGCGCACCGCTTTCGTGCAGACGCTTCAGCAAAAGGCGATTCTCCAGCTTGCCAGAGAAAACCTCTCTTATTATGACCATGTTTTGGACGTAAATCGTGAGCGCTACAAAGCTGGCGCTATTGCGAGGGTGGATCTGGACCGGCTGGAACTTCAGCGGGTCACATACGAGTCTGACTTGCAGACTGCGGAAGTGAGCCTGAGGACAGCAAAGATCCAGCTTCTCGCCCTGTTGAACGACCGGACGCCCCTCGATCAGTTCGACGTTACCGGCCCTTTCGATTTCTCACTGCAACTTAGCCCGCTCGACGACGTGCGCCAGACTGCTCTCGATACGCGGCCGGACTTGCGGGCTGCGCTGCAATCCGTCGACAAAGCCAAGACCGACTACAGACTTGCGGTTGCCAATGGCTCAACCGATCCGACTTTGAGCAGTTGGTATACGTACAATCCCTCGTTCAACAACCCGTTTGCCCACTATACGCTCGGCGCCAGTATCAGCATCCCGCTCCGCATCTTCGACCGTAACCAGGGTGAAAAGCGACGCACACTACTGGACATTGACCGCAACCAGAAGCTGATGGAGGCGACCCGGGCGCAAGTTTTCAGCGATGTTGACTCAGCTTATGCCACCGTTGCCAGCACCATCGCCCGGCTCCAGCCCTACAAGGCTCGCTATCTGCAGCAGGCTTCGCGTGTCCGCGAGACCATTGCATTTTCCTATGAGCACGGCGCGGCATCGCTCCTCGATTTTTTGAACGCCCAGGCCGATTACCGTAGCGTGCAAGTCAGCTACTTGAATCTGGTTGCGTCGTATCTGAATGCAGCCAGCCAACTGAATCTGGCTGTAGGACGTGAGGTCATCCCATGAAGCGCAGGAAGTTTTCAGCCTTTGCCGTTCTTTTCTTGTCGGCGTTAAGCCTGTTTCTCACGGGCTGCACCGACAGCAAAGGCGACCCAAAAGCGGAAGCACCACCAACCGCGCAGGTCCAAAATGAGCAGGACCTCAACGCCTTCCAGGTGCAGCATCCTGAGCAGTTCCCGCTGGTTCCGGCGGTTGCGCATGACTCCACTTCGCAGTTGACGGTGACGGGAACGGTGAGCCCCGACATCTCCCGCAATGTCCCGGTCATTTCGATTGCCAGCGGCCGCGTGGTGGAAATACATGCCCGGCTCGGCGATGTAGTGAAGAAGGGCCAAATGCTGTTGCGGGTGCAAAGCGCCGACATGTCCGCGGCTTTTTCCGACTATCGCAAGGCAGTCGCCGACGAGCAACTGGCGCGCACCCAATTGGAACGCGCACAGTTGCTCTACGGCAAAGGCGCCATCTCGCTCAATGATCTGCAAGTGGCGGAAGATTCGGAATCCAAGGCCAAGGTTGATGTAGAGAACACCACAGAACGCCTTCGCGTCCTGGGCGGCAGCATCGATCATCCGGCTGCAATCTTGGACATTCGTGCTCCGGTTTCCGGCGTAATCACTGACCAGCAGGTTACCAATGCCGCAGGCGTGGCGGGCTTGGGCTCGCCCAACCCGTTCACCATCTCCGACCTGAGCCATCTGTGGATTCTTTGCGACGTCTACGAAAACGATCTTCCCAACGTGCACGTCGGCGAGACTGCTGAAATCCGGCTCAATGCTTACCCTGATCAGGCATTCACGGGCCGCATCAGCAATATTCTCCCGGTACTAGATCCGAATCTGCGCACCGCCAAGGTGCGCATTGAAGTCAGCAATCCAGGATTGATGCGCGTTGGTATGTTCGTTACCGCAACCTTCCACGGCAAAAAAACGGAGACCCACACTGCTGTTCCGGCCACCGCAATTTTACATTTGCATGATCGCAACTGGGTCTACGTTCCAAGCGGTGAACAGAAATTCCGGCGCACCGAAGTCGCAGTCGGCCAAACCATAGCGAACAACATGCAAGAGATTCTTTCCGGCTTGCAACCCGGCCAGCAGGTTGTTCAAAACGCTCTGGTGTTCCAGAACACGGTGGAGCAGTAGTGGATGGGGGCGTTTTACATGAAGACATTTGTGAGGGCATGAGTTGAGAGCTTGCGGAAAAGGGGCTATCAGAGTTGATTTGTGTCAGGGCACGAATTTATTCGTGCCGCAAAGCGTTCAGAGTCAATCGGGCTTTAGCCCCTGCGGCCCTCTGTCACCCGCGAGAAAGATTTTTCCGCACGTTCTTTACTCGTGCCCTGGAGTTTCTTCATTTTGAATGAGAGGTATGGTTTGACAACGAGTCCCCGAAGGGGACGCATGAAAGTAGCCCACCATGGTTCGGCCCACTTAAAAACTGCGAACTGCGAAGCTGTTTGGGCCGAACCCAATGGTGGGAAAGGTTGTTAGTCATCGAGGAGAGTCCCGACAGGGACGGTTGAAACAATGTCACACCGAGGTTTACTCATAGTTGCGCCGCACTCTCTACGGGAAATAATTCAGCCGTCCCTTGCGGGACTGGTTGCGTTTTGGGACGGTTTACCCAGCACTGGTTCGGCCAAACACATTTTCGACGGATCAGCATTTTCGCATGCCGAAGCCAGTGCTGGGCTACTTTCACACGTCCCTGCTGGGACTCCTCGCAAAATCCTATGCATCTCGCCCAAATGTAGAAACTCCATTCCACAGCCTTCAGGCTGGGGAAAAATGCGTCAACGAAATCGCGCTTTAGCACTGGTGGCACCTAGATGATCCGTAAAATTGTCGATTTCTCCATGGAGAATCGCTTCCTGGTCATGGCTGCGGCCATTCTGCTGCTGGCTTGGGGCGCGATCTCTTTCCATCAGCTCCCTGTGGAGGCTTATCCCGACGTTGCCAACAACTATGTCGAGATCATCACGCAATGGCCGGGAATTTCCGCGGAACAAATCGAGCAACAGGTCACTATTCCCCTGGAAGTGGTGATGAACGGCATTCCTCACGTTGTGCATTTGCGCTCGTTTTCCCTGTTTGGGCTCTCGGACCTGAAGCTGATTTTCGACGATGAGGAAGACAACTCCTGGAATCGGGAAAGGGTCCTGGAACGGCTCTCACAAGTGACCTTGCCTCCGGGCGTGACTCCCCAGATGGGTACCGACTGGAGCCCTGTAGGTCAAATCTATTTCTTCACCCTAAAAAGTACCAATCCCAGCTACGACGTGATGGAGTTGAAATCCATTGAGGATTGGGTGGTAGAGAAGAATCTCAAGGCCGTCTCCAATGTAGTCGACGTTGCTAGCTTCGGAGGTCCTACTCGCGAATATCAGGTCCGTGTCGATCCCCAAAAGCTGGTCTCTTACGGTCTTAGTCTTTCCCAGGTAGAGCAGCAACTCACCAGCAACAATGCCAATGCAGGTGGAAGCTTCATCGAGGCGGGGTTGCAGCAGATCAATATCCGCGAAGTCGGCCTGGTCAGGAACGTGCGCGATATCGAAAACACCGTGATCATGACCAAGACCGGCACTCCGTTGCGCATCAAGGATATCGCCGTCGTTGCCCAGGGTCCCAAGATCCGCCTGGGGCAATTCGCGCGCGCCATTCATCGCGAAGATGGGAAGATCATCGATAACGGCGATGTGGTTTCAGGCATCGTACTCTTGCGCAAAGGCGCGAGCGCCGATGCAACCCTGGCCGGAATCCACGCCAAGGTGGACGAGTTGAATGATCACATTTTGCCTGCGGGTGTAAAGGTGGCGCCGCATATCGACCGCAGCGACTTGGTGCACTTCACGACCCACACGGTGCTGCACAACCTCACCGAGGGCATCATCCTGGTCGTAATCATTCTTTTTCTCTTCTTGGGGAATGCGCGCGGAGCATTGATCGTCGCCCTGACGATTCCTTTTTCGTTGTTGTTTGCAGCCACCTGTCTCAAGTTAAAGGGCATTCCGGCGAACCTGCTGTCTCTGGGCGCTCTGGATTTCGGCATGGTCGTGGATGGCGCAGTCGTGATGGTCGAAAACATCGTCCGCCACATAAGCCATGGTGAAGTCACGTACAAGACTCCCATGGAACGCATCCGCGAAGCTGCCCACGAAGTTCAGCGTCCGGTCTTCTACGCCATTGCCATCATCATCACTGCATACCTGCCTATCTTCACCTTGCAGCGGGTTGAGGGACGTTTGTTCCACCCCATGGCCTGGACTGTGGCCTTTGCACTCCTCGGCGCGCTGGTGTTTTCCATTCTCATCGCTCCGGTTCTGGCCAGCGTGTTATTCAAAAAAGGCGTGAGTGAATGGCGCAACCCGGTAATGGAGTTCTTGAAGAAGCATTATCGAGTCGCTGCGAAATGGGCAGTCGAGCATCGTCTGGTTACGGTCGGCGCTGCGGCCCTTATTTTCTGCCTCACCGTGTTTCTTACCGTTAGCGGAGTGATTGGCTCTGAATTTCTTCCCCACCTTGACGAAGGCGCGCTGTGGGTACGTGGCACTCTTGCCCCCAGCACCGGGCCCACGGAAGGCACAAGGCTGGCAACCCAGGCCCGCATCGTGCTTTGCTCGTTTCCCGAAGCAATCAAATGTACCAGCCAGGTGGGGCGTCCAGATGACGGTACGGATGCTACAGGTTTTTTCAATACCGAATACTTCGTAGATTTGAAGCCCAAGGAGCAGTGGCGCCGCGTCTTCCACGAGGACAAAGAGAAACTGATCGCAGCCATGGATCGTGAACTGGAGAAAATTCCTGGCGTGACCTGGAACTTTTCCCAGCCCATCGCCGACAACATGGAAGAGGCTGTGAGCGGCGTAAAAGGCCAGCTCGCCACCAAAGTCTATGGCGACGACCTGAAGGTCCTTGAGGAAAAAGCAGACCAGATAGTGAATGTCATGCGCCAAGTCAAAGGAATCGAGGACCTGGGAGTCTTTCGAGTTCTGGGCCAACCCAACATTGAGTTCCAGGTGGACCGCTTGCAAGCCTCACGCCACCAGGTCAATGTCGCGGATGTGCAGGATGCCATCCAGACAGCCGTGGGAGGAACCTCTTTCACTCAGGTGTTGCAAGGCGAGCAGCGCTACGACCTGGTGATGCGCTACCTTCCGCAATACCGGAACACCAAGGAAGCGATTGAGAATATTCGCCTGTTATCTCCTTCCGGAGAACGGGTTGCGCTATCGCAACTCTGCACCATCGTAGAACGCGATGGCGGCTCCGAAATCTATCGCGAAGGCAACCAACGCTATATTGCCATCAAGTACAGTGTGCGTGGGCGGGATCTCGGCGGGGCCGTCGAGGATGCTATCAAGAAAGTGAAAGCCCAGATTCAATTGCCGCGCGGATACCATATTGATTGGGAAGGCGAATACGAGAGTGAAAAACGCGCCGAAGCGCGCCTGCTCATCATTGTGCCGCTCACGCTCCTGCTGATCTTTGTGATTCTCTACACCATGTTTCGCTCGTTTAAATGGGCACTGCTGATTTTGATGAACCTGGCCGTTGCCCCGCTCGGTGGATTACTAGCCCTGCTGACCAGCAGAACGCACTTCAGTGTCTCTTCGGGAATCGGATTTCTGGCGCTGTTTGGCGTCTCCGTCCAGGTAGGCGTAATCATGCTCGAGTACATCAATCAGCTCCGCGCGCGCGGACACGCCATCGAAGACGCCGCCAT
>DASZEU010000355.1:0-11973 GCA_035940535.1 Candidatus Angelobacter sp. | reverse complement strand
ATCGGGAGTAAGGGTCCACCTATTCTTCATTGAGACCAATGCCTCTGTAGAGCAGATTGAAAAGAGATTTGGAGAAAAGCGAAATAACGATACTACAACTTAGTACTTTGAAATTCTATCTTCTCCTAATTCTCTATTCGGGTCTTAGTCATGAGGTGGAATGGCCTTGATTGCATCCTTTTCGTTAGTCCACCGATATTCCCCCTGCAACACGAAGGCTGCCCAGTAATAGGGCAAGTTCCAATCTGACTTTGCCGCTAGATCTGATTGTGCGCCCCGCAGGGCCAGGCTGGGACTCTCGCCCTTGTGAAGGTGTTGATAAAAGTACTCCATCAACTGGGCCGTAGCTTGATCATCCACCTTCCAGAGGGTGGAAACCACCCGGCTGGAACCGGCATAAAGAAAGGCGCGGGTGAGGCCGATCATGCCTTCGGATTCCAGGTCTTTGCCCAGGCCCGATTCGCAGGCGCTTAACACGACCAAGTCGGCCGACAGTTTCAAGCCGTAGATGTCTCTTAAGCGCAAGTAGCCATCCTGGCCTTTCCCATTTTTATCAACCATCGACAGGACGAGTCCTGAAAGTGCCGGATGGTGAGTATCCAGGAAACCATGTGTAGCAAAATGAATAAATCGATATTGCCCGAGTTTCTCGATCGCAGTTTTGCGATTAGCATTGAAGCCCTCGCGCCGAAACACGTTTTTTGGTCCGTAGGCGTCTACGATTGCTCGGGCTTCATCATGCGACTGTGGCAATCTTGGTATATAGTCTGATCCAAGAACGTCCCGTGTCACATGGATTACGTCCACAGGCTTATTGGCTTTTGGCAAAGAGGAAGAGCTTTGGGGTACGCGCGCGTCATCCACTTCAAAAACGGGGTCGGCGAAAACTGCCACCTCAGCCGCCGCGGGTGGCCGTCTTTGGGCAGCGTCCCGCAGCGCTTTCAGCGTGGAAGCTGAAGGCAACATGACCAGTTCACGATGATGTTCGGGAAGCAGCGTGACAAACGGGACATACTGGAGGAATCCATCAGGGATAATAATGACCCTTTTGCGGTTTAGAAAAGGCAAGACCGGCTCCAGAAGCGCTTTTGCTAATTCTCGCTGATACCGCAGCCCGGCTTGTTTCTTTCTCACTGCTGTTTGCGCGTTGGTCTCGGGCAGATGGATGCCAGGGGCCAGCAATGAATTACGAAAGCTTGCTGTCAACCGCGAGAGTTGCTGGGTTGAACTTGAAACTTGATATGAGGTCATGCTTGATTCATCGATAACCCACAGATAGCTATGCTCCTTCCCCAATGCATATTCCAATAGAACTATGTCGTCGCCGCGAATTTCTTCCTGTATCGCTCGTAATGTCAGGGCGGAAGACATGAAGCCCAGCATATCCAACAATGAACGCACTTTGCTTTTCTCCGCAGCCTCCAACGCTTGCTCGGAAAAACCCTTGCCCGGATCACGCTGATCCAACTGCATCAGGATTTCGATATAAAGCTGATAGTATTCGTGGACCGAGGCGAAATAAGAAGCCCGGTCGTCGAAATCGGAAACCTTGGTTCTTTGCGACTCGATGACCTTGAGAACTGCCTCGATTTCATCTTTGGCCTCTTCGAGCCGATGCTGGCGGTGATAGATGCTGGCAATTTCAAAATGCGCCCTGGCCACCTCCGAAACTCGCCCGTTGTCTTGCACTATTTTGAGGGTTTCTCGAAAGCAGGAGAGGGCTTGTTCATCTTGCTTCTTTTGGGAATACAGGCGTCCAAGCCGAAGGAGGACGTCAACTTCACCATTTGCTTCTTTTAATAAACGGAACAACTCTAAGGCTTCATGATAGAAGCGTTCCGCCTTATTGTAGTTACCTTGATGAGCATAGAAGTCTGCTATTCCCGCTGTTGCGGAGGCTTGATACCGGGGAAGGTTAAGCCGTATCGCCAGATCCAGCTTCATCTCATTATAATGTCGCGCCATGTCGGGCCGCTTCCGCAACCACTCGGCGTGGGCGGCCCCGTCAATGGCCGCGACCTCTCCGCGGACGTCACTGGCTTTAGAAAACGTGGCCCGCGCCTTCTGGTAGTAGCGAAGCGAATCTTCATAGTTTCCGATTTCATCGCTTACACCGCCGCGGCCGATCAGAACGATGGCTTCGCTGTCCTGGTCGCCGGCCGCATGAAAAACCAGTTGTGCCTGGTTATATTCGTTCATGGCTTTTTGATATTCGCCGACCGTCACCCAATACAGTCCGAGCGCTCGGCGCGCCTGCGCCATGCCGCGTGAGTTGTTCGCGGACGTCCAAAGCCGTAAAGCTTCCTGATATGCTGAAGAAGCTTTTGCCAGCGCGCTTTCGTCTTGTACAAAGGTGTGTCCTAAGCCGAGCCAAGCCCGGGCTTCGCCATCGATGTCTTTGGCATCCTTGAAAAGCTGGATCGCTGACTGGAATGCGGCCAAAGCTTTCTCCGGATCCTGGGCAAGAGACCCTTCCCCAAATGCCTCCAAGGCTTCTGCTTGTGCCAACGGATTCGCGGTAAGCTTACACAAGTCTATGGCTTGATTGGAAAGCCGAAGCGATCGTGGAAGGTCTGAATCGAGGTATGCGAGCGCCTGGTGGCTGAGTATCGAACACCGCAAATCAATGTCGGACTCCGTGGTCCGTTTGAGCGCTTCGGCGTACATGTCCAATACAAGCTGATGGCGGCTCCAAACGCTCTGGATTTCACCTATTCTGAGATAGTTCCTCGCAGCATCACGCGCAGATTCCCCTTGCTCAAACAAGCGGCTGCTCTCTTGCAGTTGCGCAACGGCTTTCTTCAGATCTTGATAAGTTGCTCTCTTGATGAGCGCATCTGCGATGGTGCGCAACTGCTCCGCTTGCGCGCGGCAATCGGTGCATGGGAGCGCCGCTGCTTTACTCCCGCTGCGGTTAGAGGCCGTGCCGGCTTGCAGCCAAGGCGCAGGCCACAGCAATACAGGGCACGAGAGAACCAATGTAATGGCCACCAGAACATAGCGCGTAACGCCGTGCAACTGTTGCTCGGGAATGGCCCCTCCTACCATCGGTTCTCTCGGCTCAACCTTTCAACGTAATGAAATGCCATGATTATTTGTTGCTCCATGCACCAAAATCTCGTCATGAGGCAACGGTTCCATTCCTGGCTTTTTGGCTTTTGCGGCCTTCATTGCCAGTGCAGCCTCCCGTAAGGTTTCCTGGGCGATGATGGCAGCCTTCCATTCCCTGGTTTGTTGTTTCAGGAACTCTGCCACAAACCTGCCCCAGCCTGTTTGCTGTGCGAAGTCGAGCTTGCCGTAGAGTGCGGCAAGATCGTCCTGGTGTTCGAAATTGGCCGGATCAAACTCCGGGAAATAAATGGACGTTCCATTGCAGCCCGGCTCGTCGCCGGACTCGTTGTAAGCGATAAAAGGCTGGAATTGCCCGATCAATGACAGGGCTACCCGGCCCGCATCTTGGCTTCCAGGTTCTTCGGCCAGATGCTGGCAGAAATCCATGACGTCGACGAATTGATTTTGTCCGAAGCTCCGGGCCTTTCTTCGCGCCGCGAGGATGGCCTGCCTCATGCCGGCATTCGTGAGAGACTTTTCCATAGCGGTCGTGAATTCCTTGAAGAGCCTCTGTACTTGGCCCGACTCCTCCAGGTCAAGGACGGATAATGCCACGGGCTGATCAACATAGTCCCGATAGTTCAAGACATAGGTGGTCGCCGTGGTGCAAGCTAGGTCTCTCGGTAACGTCTTGGGGCTTTTGACAAGTTGCCGCAGGATGCTATCGTAAGGCCAGCTCGCATCGGGGACAGCGCCCTGGGCTGCCACCAGATATTGTGCGTAGTCTCGAATCTCGTATCCAATCTCAACCATGTTCATGTCGCAAGCGTCCATGCCTACAATGTCTAACTTATGTTTGCCGCCAGGCAGCGACCTGCAAGCATTCCGTAATGCTTCCTGTAGTCCGAGGTTGGTCAGATAGCTTGCCGGATGATCGGAAAACCCCAATGCCTTTATGGTTGTAGGTGGTGCCGATGGCAGTGCAGCAACATCGGAACCACTCTGCATTGCACCGATGACTTTTCGAAACAAACGGTTCAGAGATCCTGTGTGTACGGCCTCTCGCACCAGGCATTCGACAGCATCATGGCCTCCACTTTGAAACGCGCCGGCCAGACGCCGCTGCATCTGATTGAAAATCCCTCTCTGCACCGCACCTTGGAGCCCCACGCCCAGGGCCGAGAGAATACGATCATGCAGGTCTTTGCAGACACTCTCGCGAAAAGCAGCCAGAATTCCCTTCTCCAATGCATGAAGGATTTCTACCTCGAGCAGCGCCTCGTTTTCTTTGCCGTGACCGAGATGGAAGGGAACATTTTTCAGGGCAATGCTGATTTGATTGGTCAGTTTGGGAAACACCAACCTGCTGGCTTCGTCCACCACCCCCTTGATAGCTTCATCAATCACTCCTTTGGGTGCATCCATCAAGTTGCCCTTAGGTGCGTCCATCAAAGTACCTTTCGGGGCATCGAGAAGCCGGCCTTTGGTCCCGCTATTTCCCGAATTCAAGAGCCGATGACGCTGCACAAAGGAACGATCGGACAAAGAAGAGATATTCGGATCCCGGGGAAAGTCGTCGTCGCATCCTGCGCCGTGTCCCCAGATGATCAAAAAATAGTGTTCAGCTTCATAGTGAGTGGCCGCCCACTCGACGAATGCTGCCAGATTAGCTGGATCACCAGCGTCCTTGGCCGGCGATTCACTGATTACGTCTTGTTCGATGGATCCCAAAATGGTTTTGTGGTCAAACAGATATCTTTTCGTAGGACGACGCGGCCCGGAATAAAACTCCGCAAGAATGTTGACGCTGTCGCCGCACACGGCTTTCATCTGCTTTAAACTGTCTATACCGAAGTTGGTCAAATTGTTGTCGGCTGCAAGATATACCATTACAGTCCAGGATTTTTTGCTTTTCATGGGTCTCACCCCTCTCCTTAAACTATTGAGACGCATTGATACTGTTTTTACCTTCCGATTTTCGAAAAAATCGGTACCTGGCTCACAAAACTAATCTCGATTCTCTACTTTGTAACCTTAAACCTGGATTGCAATTGCTTTCTTGTCCTTTATCTAAAAGACAATTGGCAAATAGAAATAAGAGTCTTCTAATAGAACAATCTCAAGCTTGTCGGACTTAATTTTGTTTTTGTATCGTTCATCTAGGTATGCCTGTTCTGGGAAAGTATTTCAAGTCTTTTTTGCGAATAAATAAAGAATTATTTTTAGGCGGGGCGCAAAGACAAGCAATAGGACATTCGCCAAAGCCACTCAGTTTCCAAATGCGGTAATACTTCTTCTCCGGGGGTCTCTTGCGAGCGATTTTTTTACAAATTTTGTCAGACGGGCGATGATGCCTTCGACTCCCTTGGTTGTCATTCCCGTCCCGGGCATCAAGGCGATAGCTTTGGCCGTTAAACCCTCTCGGTAATAAAGCCAGAAAATCTCCCTGTTTTTTTCTGCTGCCGGCGCATCACCTCGTTGCTGCAAAAGCTGATCGATTTGGCTTAACAGAACCTTGTTTTCCAGCCATTCGGCTTCGCCGTCTCCTTCGTGGAGGTAATGGATGGCGTGATCGAGTTCAACATTCTTGCCAATATCTCTCTTAAATGCGCGCGCTGACCGGAAGTAATCGTAAACCACATTGGTGGCTACCGTCTTAATGCAGCCTAAGAACGCATTGGGATGCCGGGAATGAAAATTGGCCAACAGGGAATAGCTATTGGCGCAAAGCTTCAAATATGTTTCCTGGATCAGATCTTCTACTACATCGGGGGCGGTTCCAGTCCATTCACGGCAAGTGCGGCGTATGATGCTGGCGATCAGCGGGTTAAAACGCTGGATGAATTCCATCCATGCATAGTCAGCCGAATTCTCGCCGCATTGCTGCAAAAGCTTATCGACTGGCAGAGTCTGGTAATTGGTTTCGCTATGGTTTTGCCAGCATCCACTATCAGAATGTATCTGCGCGGAAACGGCCCAATCGTTGGTCAAAGGTAAGTTGAAGGTCGATGCCATAAAGTGTCTTCAACTTGGTATGACCTAGTGAGAAAAGTGTTTCAAAGAAATATTTCCCACAGTTACTTCAGCATCAATGATGTCCCAGGACCGGATGTGGAACATAAACCGATTCCAGCGTTGATATCTCCTCTTTGGTTAGCTTCACGCCAAGAGCTGCAACTGCATCGTCGATGTGATGAGATTTGGTTGCGCCGATGATGGGTGCTGTTATGCCGGGTTTGTGAAGCAGCCAGGCGAGGGCAATCTGCGCCGGAGGAAGTCCGCGATCGGCTGCGACTTGCTGCACGCAGTCCACTATGCGGTCGTCGGCCTCCTTCGTATACATCTGGTGAGCATAGTCATCACCTATGGAACGCGGCGTACCAGCCTTGCGGCTGCCGGCCAGCAGGCCCCGTGCCAGCGGACTCCACGGAATCACGCCGATACCTTCGGTGCGGCAAAGAGGAATCATCTCCCGCTCTTCTTCCCGGTAGATCAGGTTGTAATGATTTTGCATGGTGACGAATCGTTTTAGGCCCAGGCGGTCAGCAGTGTAGAGCATGCGGGCAAATTGCCAGGCATACATGGAAGAAGCGCCGAGATAGAGCGCCTTGCCGGCCTTAACCACGTCATGAAGCGCTTCGATGGTCTCTTCAATGGGCGTGTGCGGATCAAAGCGATGAATCTGATAGAGGTCCACGTGATCCATACCGAGCCGCCGCAGGCTGGAATCAATGGAGCACATGATGTGCTTGCGCGAAAGCCCCTTGGCATTGGGATCATCGTTGTGGGGAAAAAATACCTTGGTAGCAATGACCAGCTTCTCCCTCGAAGGACCAAAGTTTTTAAGGGCCCGTCCCAGGATCTCTTCGCTCACGCCTAGCGAATACATATCGGCAGTGTCAAAAAAGTTGATGCCCCGCTCCAGCGCCTGCTTGATAAATGGACGCCCCTCAGCTTCCTCCAGCACCCAGTCCCGCCAGCGCTTGGAGCCATAAGTCATGGCGCCCAGGCAGATTCTTGAAACTTTCAAACCCGTATTGCCCAGATTTACGTATTCCATTTGGTTAGCCGCTCCTTACACATGCCATTTTGTCGACCCAAAAATCTATCACAGCGAGCAGAGTCGCATCCAAAAGGGCAATCGAAGCCACAAATTCAGAGCTTGCACGAAGGTTGCCATGAGAATGTGCTCAGGGCTCAAAATTCATAGCGCAAACAATGGCATTACCGGCGTTCTCACATTGGGAGGAACTGCTATGCAGCTATCTTTATCGCGATCACAGGTTATTGGAGCTTCAAGCCAACCATAACTCTTACACCAAATCGGTCCTCTTCTTATCATTCAAATATTTCACAATTTTGCCCACGTCCTGCGAGTTTTCGCGTGTGGTTACCAGGATGGCATCTTCAGTTTCCACTACCACGAGATTGTTCACGCCTACGGCGGCGACAAACTTCTTGGGCGCGTAGATGTAGTTACCCGTGGCATTGCGAAGATAGGAGTCTCCGCTCTCCACTACGTTGCTTCCATTGGGGTTGCTTAAGGCTGCAACATGGTGTTCATAAAGGGCGGCCCAGGAGCCCAGATCGTTCCATCCAAAATCGGCGCGCAGGCAGAAGAGATTGGAAGAGTGTTCGCCTTTGGCGGAGCGGGGCTCCAGCACTGCGTAGTCGATGCTGATGTTTTCGCACTTGGGGTAGAGCTTTTCAAATTTTTTCTCGAACTCTTTGGTTCCCCAGGCCGCAGCGATCTCCTCCAGGTAAGGAGTGGTCTCGGAAAAGTGTTCCCGCAGAGCATTGGTAAGGGTGTGGGCGCTCCACACAAAGATTCCGCTGTTCCAGTAGTAATTGCCCTCGCTCACAAACTCTTCGGCGCGTTGCAGATTGGGTTTTTCGGTAAAACGCTTTACCCGAAATAACGTGCTTTCCATCCGGTCGCCGGTCTCGATGTATCCGTAGCCGGTTTCCGGGCGGCTGGGCTGGATGCCCATGGCTACGATGTTCTCTCCCTCGGCGGCAATCTGGATGGCGCGCCGAAGCAGCTTGTGAAACTTGGCTTCATGGGCGATAACGTGGTCAGCGGGAAACATGCCGATCACTGAGTTGGGATCGAGTTTCTCCAGCAGGAAAGCCGCGAGTCCAATGGCGGGAGCGGTGTTGCGAGGCTGGGATTCCACGACCACCTGCTTGGCTGGAATCCTGGGCAACTGGCGACGTACCTCGGCGGCCACAAATTCGTTGGTGATGACCCAAAAATCTTCTTCAGCCGCCACCGGGCCCAGCCTCTCGACCGTCTTTTGAATCATCGTCTGCTTTCCGTCGAGGGCCAGCACCTGTTTGGCGGACCGGCGGCGGCTGCGAGGCCAGAACCGCGTTCCGCTACCTCCGGCAAGGACTACCGGATAAAATTTGTTTTTTCGCAAAACTAAAACTCCTTAAAGTCGTTCCCTTTCAAAGCAACTGCCGCGGCGATCTTACATAACTCCGGTGGCGGTCTCCGACAACGCCGTCTGGGGATGTGCAGTTTCCTCCACAGGCAGTGAAGCACATAGAAATTCCAAATCCCACTGCGGCGTCATGACGAACTTGTCGACTGACGCGGGCACAACTATGGTCTCCCCACGACTGAAGGTGACGGGCGCGGCCCCCTCGGCTCGGATCACGCCGTAGCCGCCAACCGCCACCAAACACCATACCCCGCGCGGGGCATGTCTTGGCCGGCGAAACTCCCAGGGGGTCGATAACTTGAACTTATCCACGATAAAGCACGGTGAGGTGATCAAGTTAACCTGGAACTTGCCGTGCTCTGACTGAGGCTCGCCCTTGAGCACCTTGCCGGCGTATGTCTGCTCCTTCATGGCTTCTAACCCAGCTTGTACGTGGAGGTCGCGCGGACGGCCATAATCATATAACCGATAGGTTGTATCGGAGTTCTGCTGGGTCTCAACAATTATCACGCCTGGCCGGATAGCATGGACGGTTCCAGCGTCCACATAGATCATGTCGCCCTGGCGGACATCGATCCAGTTCAGCAATTGCTCCATCCTGATCTCGTTGATGGCGCTTTCGACTTCTGCCTTGGTTGTGCCGGGCTTGAGACCTACGCCCACCGTCGCCCCTGGTTCGGCCTGGAGTATGTACCAGCACTCGGTTTTCCCACAAGGCTCACCTTTACGTATCGCTCCTTCATCATCGGGATGCACCTGGACCGAAAGCTTATCGTGAGGGAAAAGAAACTTGATCAGCAGTGGAAAGCGAGAAGTAGCGGAAGCATTGCCGCCCAGAAATTGCTCACCAAACTGGTTGCACAGCTCTTCCAGGGTGCGGCCTGCCAGCGGACCATTGGCCACTTTGCACTTGTCGCCGGTAAGCCAGGCCTCTCCCACTGGATTGCCGGTAATCTCCTGTGTATAGATTGGAGCGAGGCTGCGAGTTCCCCAAACCCTCTCCTGAAACTCCGGACGCATGAGCAATGGATAGAGGTCAGCCATGAAGAATTTGGTAACTGTGCGAGTTGGTAATTGGGTAATTGAAGATCAAGTTCATCCACATCAAACTGGATTTATTTAGAGTTACGAACAGGTCTGGATGGTTGTCTCACGACGAGCCGTAAACCTCACAGCATCAACAACTTAAATATTCTTAACGGAGGGTTTTCGATGAACTATCAATCTTTGTTCTCCCTTAAGCAGGCTTCTAGCGACCTTTGCAGTACACACTTCGGAATCAGCTCAGCTACCGATCCTTCGCTCCGCTCAGGATTTCGCTTGGCGGCTCGGACGCCGCCAGTTCAGCTCAACTTAGCAAACCACTCCTTCACGCGGGCCATACCTTTATCAATTTCATCGGGTGACGTCGCATAAGAAAACCGGATATGTTCCCTGGTCCCGAAGGCCTCGCCTGGCACTGTAACTACATGAGCTTCATGCAAGAGGCGCTTAGCAACGTCGGACCCAGAGTTGATTCCGTTCTTGCCAAAGTATGACGACACATTCGGATAGACATAGAACGCGCCATCGGGACGCACACAAGTGATGCCCGGAATCTTGCCCAATGCATTCAATATCTGATCACGCAGTTGAATATATCCGGTCTTCATCTCCGCAATGCATGCCTGTGGACCATTTACAGCGGCCACTGCGGCCTTCTGCACCATGTGGGCGCTGCTGGAGGTGTTCTGGCTCTGCAGTTTGGTCATGGCATTCACGACAGCGGCGGGAGCCATCGCGTATCCGAGACGCCAGCCTGTCATGGCGTAGGTCTTGGAAAATGAGCCCACGATCACTATATGTTCCCGGGCTTCGGTTACTGCGCCTGCTGAAAAGCTGTTGCCGGTATAGTTCAGGTACACATAGCATTCGTCGGCGATCACGTAGATGCCACGCTTGTGGGCGAGCTTCAGGATCGCGGTAAAATCTTCAAGGTCAAAGACTGCGCCGCTGGGATTGTTGGGGCTGTTCAGGATGATGGCCCGAGTGCGCGGCGTGATGCTTCGCTCGATCATCTCCGCCGTAAGCTGAAATCCGGCTGCTTCGTCGGTCTCGACATAGACGCATTTTCCGCCAGCATACTCGATGATGTCCTTAAACGACACCCAATAAGGGACCGGGACGATCACCTCATCCCCATGATCCACGATCACCTGAATGGCATTGAACAACGCCAGCTTGCCACCGGTCGAGACAATCACCTCGGCAGCGTCGTAATTCGAGCCGAAATCTTCGGCATGCCGCTTGGCGATGCCTGCCCGCAACTCGGGAATACCCGATACCGTCGTGTACTTGGTGAAATTCTGCTGAATGGCCGCAATGGCAGCGTCTTTTATATGCTGGGGCGTAGGATAATGGGGCTCGCCGGCTCCAAACTCCACCAGATCGGCTCCTGCAGCCTTGAGCTTGCTGGCCTCAGCCACCACAGCCATGGTTGCCGAGATTTCGATACGATTGACTCGATCGCTAAACTGTTTGATTGCGGGTACGGTAGCCATTGAAAGGAGTCCCTCCACCTTTAGATTGTAGTGGCAGTGCCATGAAGTTTTTCGCGCATTTTTGCTTCGACCAGGTCCGGCACCAATCCGCGGACCGAGCCGCCCAGCCTGAAGATCTCTTTTACCAGGCGCGAGCTGAGATAGGAATAAGTCTCGCGGGAAGCCATAAAAACCGTTTCCAATTGGGGCTGCAGCTTGCGGTTCATTAAAGCCATCTGCAATTCGTATTCATAATCGCTGATAGCGCGGATTCCGCGCAGCACCGCCTTGGCATTCTTCTTCATCGCATAATCCACCAGCAAGCCGTCAAAGCTGTCCACACGCACGTTGGGGTAGTCTTTGACCATCTCCTGCAGCATTTCCTTGCGCTCCGGCAGTGTAAACAGCGGATCTTTTTCAGAGTTGCGCAGAATCGCCACGATCAACTCTTCAAAGATCTTGCTGCCCCGCTCGATCAGGTCGAGGTGGCCGTTGGTGAGCGGGTCAAAGGAGCCCGGATAAATGGCACGAACAAGATTCATGGGGTTTCAGCGGCTGACTGTTGATTTTATTATGGAAAGCACTCAGCCGTCAGCTTTCTGGTACAAAGTCTGCTCTGGCGGATCGCAATTCGCGTCATTTATTGGTCCGGGTAGCGCTCCCAAAGAAGTCTGTACCGTCGCCATTGAATGGTTCGTGAAGGCAATCTAGAATCGTGCCCATGGCTGCAATCATTCTTCTCGTAAACGGGAATGAACGAAAAATCGATGTTGCGCCCGATGAGAGCCTCCTTTCCGTGCTGCGAAACAGACTTGGGCTGACCGGAACCAAGTACGGCTGCGGCGAGGGCCAGTGTGGCGCGTGCACCGTATTGATGGATGGCCTATCCGTGCGTTCCTGCCTTACGCCGGCCGCCACGGCTGCGAACAAGAAGGTCACCACGATTGAAGGTCTCA
>DASZEU010000354.1:0-10817 GCA_035940535.1 Candidatus Angelobacter sp. | reverse complement strand
TCGCTATTCCTATCTGCCCAACCCCTACCAGGCCAATGACCAACTGACCATATTCAATCCAGTGGCATTTAATCCTGCGCTTGGCAACGCGCCCTGCAACGGTCTGCTTTACTCGCCAGGCCTCGGCTCCAATCCCTGCCCGGCGGGAACGGGTGGAATGGCGGGCCCCAACCGGGCCATACAGAACAACTTTGGTCTCGGCTTCGCGCCCCGGCTGGGTGTGGCCTGGGATCCCTTTGGAACGGGCAAGACCTCCATTCGGGCCGGGTTCGGTCAGTTCTATAACCGTGACGACATCTTCGTGACGGATGGAACGGCCGGTGTAAACCCGCCCTTCGTTGGCAGCTTCAATTCCGTCAACGGCAACGGCCGCTTCCTCGACAACACCAATCAGCTTCCTGCCTGCGCCCCGAACTGCTTTGGCACGAGTTTAGGCGTTGCAGGAATCGGCCAGGATCTCAGTTCCACGGCGCCCTATACCCTGCAATATAACCTGAGCATCCAGCGTGAAGTATGGAAGGATGCAAAGTTTGAAATTGGCTACGTCGGCAGCCAGACAAAAAACTGGACGAGCAAGTTCGACGCCAACGCTATTGCTCCGGGGAACAGGCTGGCCTTTGCGCAATCCAACGGCAATGCCGCTGGAAATGCCCTCAAACCTTTCACTGCGCTAACCAACGGCGGAATTCCGTTCTTTGCCCATCACGGCAGCGCGCAGTACGACTCGCTGCAAGCAGCGTTTAGCACAAGGTTCCAGCGCGGCTCCATCTTCCAGATGACCTACACGTTCTCCAAAACCTATGCCGACACCGCCTTGCGCGTCAGCAATGGTGGCGGGAGTCTGGTTCTGGATCCGTTCAACCTGAGAAATGGTTACGGGCTGGCGAATATCAATCGGCCCCACATCCTCTCGGCCAACGTGATCTACAACCTGCCCACCTTGCGGGACACGCCAATGTTGGTCCGCAATACCTTCGGTTCCTGGGAAGTCGGCTCGATCGCGAATATATCGAGCGGGTCCTCCTATACGCCATTCATCGGAGGGATTTCGAATGTTAACGATCCTTCCGGAATTGGCAATGGCGCTGGCGTTCAGCTTCCCAACATAGTACCGGGACAGCCCTGCCAGAACCCCAGCTTCAAAAACTTCCAATGGATCAACCCCAACCGTTACACGTTGAATGGGTTCAAATTGGGCCAGATCGGGAACGCTCCGATCGGCGACTGCCTGGGACCGCCGACCCGCACCTTCGACGCCTCCATTTCGAAGAACTTCCGCCTGACCGAGCGGGTCAAGGTACAGTTCCGCATGGATGCCTTCAATCTCTTCAACCATCCGCAGTACGGCAATCCCGGCAGCACCAACATAGGCTTCAGTGCTCCGAACACCGCCGCGAGTCCGGAGTTCCTGACCGCAAATGGAACCCCGACAACGTCCCTGGCGAATGCAGTTTCGCTCCAGAACACTACGCCGTCTACGATAGCTGGTACTGTAACGACTCAATCAGACCGAAGCCGGGAATTCCAATACTCGATCCGATTCACCTTCTAAGTGTGCAGCCTCCATCCAATGCACCCCGTGCATCCCGCTGGCAACCACCAGCGGGATGTTTTTTAGCACCGCAGAGTCACCGGAGTTGCAACAAATCTCGGTTCCCGTGATTTAACCTAGCATGGGGAAATTGGATTATGCGGGTGGTCATCGCCGGGGGTGGAACCGGCGGACATGTAATTCCGGCGCTGGCAATTGCGCGCGAACTACAGGTGCGCTACAAAGCGGAAATCTTGTTTGTGGGCACCAGCCGGGGAATTGAAACACGGCTGGTACCGCAATCGGGTTTTGGCCTGATGCTGATTAAGGTAGGGGCACTCAAGAACGTCAGCCTGATGACCCGCTTGCGGACCCTTTTCGACCTGCCTCTGGCCATTCTTCATTCCCGAAAAATCATTCGCGTCTTCGATCCGCAGGTAGTCATAGGAGTGGGCGGGTATGCATCGGGCCCAGCGATGGCGGCTGCCATTCTGGGCCGCATCCCTACGCTGGCCTTCGAAGCGAACTATGTACCGGGATTTGCCAACAAGATCGTCGGCAGATGGGTGTCGGCGGCTGCGGTTCACTTTGAACAGACAACGCAATACTTTCGCAACTCCAAGGTAGTGGGGGTCCCGGTGCGCCCGGAGTTCTTCGATGTGGCCCCGTTGGGCGCCAATCATCCGCCCACGCTGCTGGTTTTTGGCGGTAGTCAGGGGGCCCATGCCATCAACCTGGCCGTCACGGAAGCTGTTCCCCAGGTACTACGGCAAATTCCAGGCATTCAAGTGATCCACCAGACCGGCGAGCGAGACTATAATGACGTTCAAGCAGCCTACACGCGCGCAGGAGCTTCGGCGGAAGTTTCAGCCTTCATTGATAAGATGCCCCAGGCATTTAGCCGGGCCGATTTAGTGATATGCCGCTCGGGGGCCAGCACGGTTGCCGAAATCGCTGCCGCAGGGAAGCCTGCTATTTTTATTCCCTTCCCTCGCGCCACCGACGATCATCAGCGCCGCAATGCAGAAGCGATTGCAAATGCTGGCGCAGCCGTCCTGATGACAGAATCGGAGCTGTCGCCGGAAAAGCTGGCCCAAGCGGTGATCAATTTGTTGGGCGATCCCGCCCGGTTGCGGGCGATGTCGGAAAAAGCTAAGTCGCTCGGCCATCCGGATGCTGCATCGCAAGTAGCCCAGATGGCTGCGGAATTGGCTGCGCGGAGAACAAAATAATTTATGTTCGCGAAGATTCAGCGGATACATTTTGTCGGCATTGGTGGAATCGGAATGAGCGGCATTGCCGAGGTGCTGCTGACTCTTGGATACAAGGTCTCTGGCTCCGACTTGAAAGGCTCTACTGTCACAGAGCGGCTAGCCAACCTTGGCGCAATTATTTTTGAAGGGCATCGGGCGGAAAACATTACCAGCGCAGAAGTCGTGGTAACCAGTTCCGCCATCTCGCGCGACAATCCCGAAGTCACGGCGGCGCACACCCAGCATGTTCCGGTCATACAGCGGGCAGAGATGCTCGCGGAGTTGATGCGGCTGAAGTATGGTATCGCCATCGCCGGAATGCATGGCAAAACCACCACCACCAGCATGGTGGCGGCGGTGTTAGCTGCTGGAGGGCTGGATCCGACCGTGGTAGTCGGCGGACGTGTGGACGCCATGGGATCAAATGCCCGCCTGGGCAAGTCGCAATACCTGGTGGCCGAAGCCGATGAGAGTGATCGCTCGTTTCTCAAGCTCTCACCTATCCTCGCCGTAGTGACCAACATTGATCGCGAGCACATGGACTGCTACCGCGACATGGCAGATGTGGAACAGGCTTTCATTGACTTCGTAGATCGCGTCCCGTTTTACGGCATGGTCGTCCTGTGCAATGACGATGACCGGCTGCGGAGCCTCTTGCCTCGGCTAGCGCGGCGCGCCATTACCTATGGCCAGCGCGATGACTCCAATTTCCGAATTCTGGGGGGCGAAGTCCAGGCTGGCGGCTTTAACCGATACTACTCGCAATTTGCCGTACACTACCGCGGCAAGCCTGTGGGTGAATTCAACCTTCGCGTACCGGGAAGCCACAACGTCTTAAATGCCACAGCAGCCGTGGCGGTAGGCGTAGGACTCGATATTGACCCAGATCGAATCCGCGAAGCCCTGGAGAATTTCCGGGGTGTGGATCGGCGTTTTCAACTCAAAGGCCAGGTGGGAAACATCAGCGTGATCGATGACTACGGGCATCATCCCACCGAGATTCGCGCCACCCTAGCGGCTGCGCGCCAATGCGGCCCTAAGCGCCTTCATGTAGTCTTCCAGCCTCATCGCTATACGCGAACACGCGACCTGCTGGAAGAGTTTGGCACGGCCTTTTCTGACGCGGACAACGTGTGGGTGCTCGATATCTATGCAGCCAGCGAACCCCCAATTCCCGGCACAAGCGGCGAACAGGTCGCGGAGACCATCAAGCGACTTGGCGGGCGCAATGCTCGCTATGCTGCCTCCTTCGATGAGGCAACACGCGAGTTGGCCGCCGAGGCAGACGCTGGCGACATGGTTTTGACCCTGGGCGCCGGCAATGTCTCCCAGCTTGGCGCACAAATCCTGGCAGCACTGGAAACCCGCGAAAGAGCGCGCCCCATTTCTGCGTGATGCCTTACACCCGCTGCCTTTGAGGGCATTCAGCGTCACCTCTTCCATGTAAGATCAAAATAAGATCAAAATCCGCGATCATCCGCGCAGATCCGCGGTAAGTGTTTTTGGGGTTTCTGCGGCTAACTGGCTTCCTGCTTCTGGAAATGTCGCAGAACGGCCTCCGTCTGAGGCTTGGTGAGGATCGCATTCAAAGCTGCAGCGTCGGCCCCCTGAACAGCCCGCACGCTCCCGAAGTGCTGTAACAGTCTTTGGCGCGTCCGCTCCCCGATTCCTGGTATCTCCAGTAGTTCTGACTTTCGGTCGCGCATTTGGCGGCGCTTGCGATGGAAGGTCACGGCGAAACGATGCGATTCATCGCGGACCATCTGCACCAGATGCAGGACGGGTGAGTGCCGGTCCATCACCACCGGGTCATCTTCCTGTCCGTAGACGTAGATGACCTCTTCCTTTTTTGCGATCGCTGCCAACGGCTGGTTAGTGATCTCCAGGCTTTCCAGGGCCTCTGCGGCCGCATGAAGCTGCCCCAGGCCGCCATCGACCAGCACTAAGCTGGGAAAACTCTTT
Organism: Candidatus Angelobacter sp.; assembly: GCA_035940535.1. Lineage (GTDB taxonomy): Bacteria > Acidobacteriota > Terriglobia > Terriglobales > Acidobacteriaceae > Angelobacter. The sequence continues at coordinate 6,071 of DASZEU010000354.1, read as the reverse complement.
TTCTCGTCTCGCAACCGCTTATACCGCCGCGTGACGACCTCTCGCATCGACGCAAAATCGTCTACACCTTTCACGGTACGAACAATGAATTTTCGGTACTCCGATTTATTCATCTTCCCGTCTTCCCACACCACCATCGATGCCACCGTCTCAGCGCCCTGGATATGGGAGATGTCGAAGCATTCGATGCGTTTGGGAATCTCCGGCAAGGTCAGCGCATCTTGCAAAGCTTCTTGGATCGCCTTGGCTGCTGGCTTCATCACCCGGAATCGCTGATCAAACGATTGCTTGGCGTTTTGCGCCACCAGGTCGATCATTGACCGTTTCTCACCTCGCTGCGGAACCAGGATCTCTACTTTTTTTTGCCGCTTTTCGCTCAGCAATTCTTCGAGAGCGGCGCGGTCCTCAAAATCCACCGGCACCAGCACATTGTGGGGAACATATTGCTGGTCAATGTAGATCTGCTTGACCAAAGCTGAGAAGAACTCGCCTGGATTGAAGCCTTGGCCCGGCTCCTGTTCCGGCAACTCTTCCCAAAAGAACTCCCGGCGATCCAGCACCTTGCCTCCGCGCGTATGAAAGAGGTTCACCGCCAGCATTTCATTTTCGTAGTGATAGGCGAGGACATCGACATCATCGCCCTCCACGGCGGCCATTCTCTGCTTCTCCTGAAGCTGCTCTACCGTAGAGATCAGGTCGCGGCACTTGGCGGCGCGTTCGTACTCCTGGTTCCCGGCAGCTTCTTCCATCCGCCGCCGCAGAGACTTGGCAAGATCAGTCTGGCGGCCCTCCAAAAGCAACTGCACATCCCGCACAGCCTCCTGGTAAACCTCAGGGGTCGTAAGGTCCTTAACGCAAGGCCCCAGGCACCGCTTGATGTAGTACTGCAAGCAGGGTCTGGGATGGAAGCGCGTAAGATCAACCTTGCACGATGGAATCAAAAAGTCCCGGTGGATCAAATCCACAATCCTGTAAGCGAGATTTCCAGGAAAATAAGGCCCAAAGTAGATACTTCCATCTTTCTTGAGCCGCCGCGTGACATAGACTCTGGGAAAGCGCTCCCCCAGGGTCAGCTTGATATAAGGGTAGGTTTTGTCGTCGCGGAGCAAAATGTTAAAGCGAGGTTTCTTCTGCTTGATCAGGTTGTTCTCAAGCGCCAGGGCCTCTTTTTCGTTGGAGACGACAATGTATTCGACATCCACTGCCTCCCGTAACAGAGAGCCGGTCTTGGCGTTGGCCTCTCCCACGCCTTCCTGGAAATAGGACCGCACCCGCGCCCGCAGGCTCTTGGCTTTGCCCACATAGATAACCTCTCCATCGGCGTTCTTGTAGAGGTAAACGCCAGGCTGGACGGGCAACGTTCGGATTTTCTCGATCAGGTCCATGGGGAATAGCACTCAGCATTTAGCAGTCAGCATTCAGCCCATAAAGCATCCGGCAGATTGAGGTTGAAGGCCGGGCAGCCCCAAATTCTGGCAATTCTGGCATTTATGGCAATCATGGCAATTCTCTTGGCTGAGTGCTTCCAATGTTATCAGCTTGCCACTACGTAAAAATTTTACTGCGAAAAACCGCCGAACGCAGAAACCCTCTGGACAGTCCTTGTAAGTCATTTATTATAAGCAAGTTACTAAAGAGCAGCCGCCGAGGGTCCAATGGCACGACAGTTGCTCTTCTCGATAGCGAACTTATGTGACCGGCGAAACCCTGCCGCTTGGGTCTTAAGGAGCTCTCCCCATGAAATTGAAATCTAGTCTCGCAGTTCTGCTGGCCGGCGTTATGATGATCTTCAGCTCCGGCTGTGCCACCAAAAAATTTGTTCGGCAGCAGACCCAGCCTATAATTGATAAGTCCAACGACCTTGATGCTTTAACGGCAAAAACAACCAACACCATCCGTGACGTCGATGCGCGCGCCCAGAGTGGAATTCAGGGTGTGAACGATAAGGCCTTGGCAGCCGACCAGAAGGCAACCGATGCCCGCAGCCACGCAGACCAAGCTCAGACGCTGGCGTCCGAGGCTAACAGCCGCGTCGACGGCCTAACCAACCAAGTCGCCAACCTGGACAACTATCGGCCCGTGGTCGAAACCACTGTCCATTTCGGATTTGATAAGGCGAACCTGACCGAGAAGGCGAAATCGACTTTGGACCAACTGATCGCCGACGTCCCCAATACCAAGGGCTATCTGGTAGTGGTGGAGGGCGGCACCGACTCGGTTGGCAACGCTGCTTACAACTATGGGCTCAGTGACCGCCGGGCCGAGGCCGTAGTGCAGTACTTGTCAGAAAAGAACATTCCTCCTCACAAGATCTACGTGATTGGCTTAGGCAAAGACAAAACGGTGGCCTCGAATCAGTCGGCTTCCGGTCGCGCCCAGAACCGCCGCGTAGAAGTCCGGCTCATGACCAATGTTCTCGGACAAGAAGCTCCATCTTCTGCGCAAAATACCGCTCCTAACCCGAGCCGGTAGTTGTCTCTCCTCCCCCGATACTTGCGCAGCAACTGAGGCCGCTCTCAATGGTGAGCGGCCTCAGTTTTTGGATTAAAATATTGCTATGAAGGTCTGGATTCTCCCATTGTTGCTGTTTTTTGCAGCTCTCCCTGCTACTACCCAGGCGCAAGACCGGTCCCAGGACGATAAGGTCCATATTCAGCCGCGAAAGAAGCCAGCCCAGCCGGAGGAACAGCCGAAACAGGACGAGCAGCCACAAACGCTGGGCGAAAGTTCCAGCGCAGATTCCAAAATGGTCTTGGGTCCCTCCACCCGAAACAACAACAACCCCAGCCTGAACGCTCGCGCTAGCTCTGATGTAAACGAGACATATCCTTTCGATCCGCACCGCGCAACCAAAGACGTTGAAGTCGGCGAGTATTACCTGCGAAAGAAAAACTACCGCGCCGCACTTGAGCGCTTCAACGATGCCTTGCACTACAAGCCTAAAGATGCCCTCGCCACCTTCCGCCTGGCCCAAACCCAGGAACAAATGGGACTGCTGGAGCAGGCCTATCGCAACTACGATGGTTATCTGGAAATTCTTCCTGATGGTCCTCTGGCCAAGGACGCACGAGATGCCCTAAAACGCATTGACCCTAAATTGGAAACTCACCCGATTGAAGCTGCTTCCGCCGACCCCGATGCGGCCCAGGTCAGGCAGGACATAGAAGTTGGCGAATCCTATCTGGCCCGCAATGATTTTCAAGCCGCCTTACAGCGTTTTGAGGAGGCTGTCCGCCTTGCTCCTGAAGATCCCGTGGTCAATCTTCGAATGGCAGAGAGTTTGCAGGGTCTACAACGTTTGGACCAGGCCCGCCGCTTTTACCAAAAGTATCTAACCCTGCAACCCAACGGACATTACGCTGCGGATGCCAAGCGCGGCATCGCTCAGATCAACGCCATCTTGGGGAAGTGAAAGCCCCTCTTCAGATTGGCGGACCGCCCGGCTTTGCGGGCGTGCTTGACTGCGGTTGTGGCTTCGCCGGCTGCGTAGGATCCCCGCGAAAAGCCTTCATTTTGTGGACAATCTCATCGGCAATAAGACCATGTACGGTTCCCGCCAGCGAATCTACTTGTCCCGCCATCACCACCGTTTCCGTCACGCGGTCGGTCACGGTGTAGCTGAAGTGATTGGTAAACGGGATCCGCCGTACCCGCACCAGCAAATCTGCCAGTTCTTTTTTGTTCGTGATTTGCAGGTCCCAGGCCTTGAACTCTGCTCGCCCCAGCATGGAGCTTTCAAGCTGCTCGCGCTTCACAAAAAAGGTATCTGAATGAATAAACAAACTCTTGGCCCGGCTCACCAATTCCTTGTTGTCCGGCAGCCGCGAGCTTCCTTGTCCGAAAGCCATTCCAGCAGCCACAACCATGAAGAAGAAGATTATTTTTCTAATCAAACTGCACCTCGTAAAAAAATATTGATCGCTCTAGCTGTTTGCGCCTTTAGGCTGAGGAGTTACCTCCTCCCGCAGGGCCTTCATCTTCTGCACGATTTCATCTGCAATCAAACCATAGACTGTTCCACCCAGCGAATCGACCGCTCCAGCCATCACAATCGTGTCTGTGTACCGGGCGGTTACGGTGTAGGTGAAATGATTGGTGAAGGGTATCCGCTTTACCAGGATAACCATGTCGGCACGTTCTTCATTGCCCGAAACCTGCAAGTCCCAGGCCTTGAATTCGGGGCTTCCCAGCAGCGAACTCTCAAGCTGCTCGCGCTTCATGAAAAACGTATCAGAATAGACGTAAAAGCTTTTGGCTTTGGTCACCAACTCTTTATTGTTCGGATATCTGCCGCCATCCACGCGGGCCTCTTGATTCTTGGCGTTTCTCTGGCCAAAACCCGGGGCTGTCTGGGCAAAGCTGGCTCCGGTCAATACCACCAGCAAAAGCAATAGGGCTGATTTTCTTACCACAAAGCACCTCCATGAAATTCTCAAATTTCAACGACACAAGAATTGTGCCTGGAGTAGTGCCTGAGTTCGAGAGGCATAGAGCGGCACGGAGCGGCATTAGACGACATCAAATGTTGGTTAAGCTACTTTGCCAACGGAACGATCCTTGAGGCCAGAATTCTGTGATCACGAGTTAAAAGGGGAACCTGATGAACGATGCTGGTCGCAGCAATGATTTCATCGGCCGGATCGCTTGAAAAATCAAGCTCTGCCGACTGACGGCAGATTCGTAAGTCTAGAGGCCAGATATGCACTCGCGCGAGCGCAAGAGTGAAATCCGGAGAACCGATATCGATGGTGATGCGTTCCAGTTGCGACAGCTTGGCCAATTCCCAAAGAACGATCGCAGATATGCTCCAAGAATGGCGAACAAGCAGACGTTGCTCAGCCACAGTTAACTTGCCTTGTAAAGCATAGACAAGAATGTGCGTGTCAAGATTGAGCATCCCACTTGAGTCCCGTTGAGAGGATCTTGCCATGGACCTGAATTTTCCCCTTCATGCTGCCTATTAAATCGGCGCAACTCGCATTTGCCGGAATAAGGCGTGCAACTGGTTTGCCATGTTTGGTGATGACAATTCCTTCCGGATCGAGGTTTTCAAGCAGGGAAAGGCACTGTTCCTTGAATTTAGAGGCATTAATTGTCTGCATAAATCTATCTTACAACTGGACAAAAATTTTGACTAGTTATAAATATTGGCTAGCTGCAAATCGAAAACTGCTGGCCACGGAGAATAAGCGGCCTCACTCCCTCGCAGCAGAAATCATAGGCAGCAACAGCACCGGCTCCAGCATGAAGTTAAACTGATTGATGGCCTGCACTGCACGGTTCACCGTAGGTTCTCCCACTGGCTCCAGGGTAACTACAAACGACAGCCTCTCCTTCGAAGTGTAAGGCTCCTGGACCACCGAATCGATGTTGATCCCTTCGTGCGCGATTGCCTCCGCCACACGCGCCAGGATGCCAGGACGGTCGGCAACCGTCAGGCGCAAGTACCATTGCACCGGGTGGATGCGTTCCGACAATACCAGCTTTTCAGAGCTGTGAAAGCCGGAGAGCATATTGGGCATGGTCTGCTCGCGAGCAACGTGCTTGGCAATCTGCACAACGTCGGAGAGCACGGCCGTTCCGGTCGCGTTGCCCCCAGCGCCGCGTCCATAAAACATCTGCGTTCCAACTTTTTCGCCGACCAGAAAGATGGCATTGTTCGGCCCATCAACTTTCGCCAGCATGGAATCGCGCCGCACCAGCCAAGGGCCAACGGAGATATTGATGCCTTGCGCATTGCGCTCTGCCGACGCCACCAGGCGAATGGTCGAGTTCAGTCGCTGGGCGTAATGGAAATCGGTAGCGCTTACTTGCCGGATACCGGTTACGCGAATGTCCGCTGGAGAAAGAGCGCCGTGGAATGCCAGGCGGGCAAGAATCGCAATCTTGTCGCGGGCATCGAGTCCATCAATGTCGAGGCTGGGATCAGCTTCGGCGTAGCCTGCTTCCTGCGCCTGGCGAAGCGCCTCGCCGAACTCTACGCCGTGGTTTTCCATTTCCGTCAAGATGAAATTAGCGGTGCCGTTCACGATCCCATAGACAGCTTGCACACGATCGGCGGCCAATGCCTC
>DASZEU010000353.1:0-7241 GCA_035940535.1 Candidatus Angelobacter sp. | reverse complement strand
GATGCGGAAGGCAACTGGAACATTGTAGGCAGCCATCTCGGGAAAGAGTCTTTGCAGCATCCAAAGCCCTTGCTCTCCTTCAGAGAGCCGTGACTTTGCGGGCATTCCGGCGGAGCGTTCGGTCACGCTCTCATTAGTGATTGCCGCCATGTCATGCGGCAATCTTGTCAACAGGTACTTGCTGAGGGACTCCTGGCTGAAATGCTCCCACAAATCGCGGTGCGACAACTTTATGTGAAAGGCGTCTTCAATTGCGTATGCCAGTTTTAAGGCCGCCACGGAATCGACGCCGTAGTCAAGTAGGCATGTGTTCGTGTCCAGTCTTGTGGGTGGAATCCGCAACTGCTTGGTCAGGAAGTCTGTAAGCAAGCGTCGAACGTTCTCCTCAACCGTCTGTGCCGGATCAGGATGAAAAGCAAAGAGGCCGTTTTTCGCAACTTGCGGCTGTGAGGACCATGATTTCGAATCACCCGAAATCCAGTAGGTTTCTCGGGCGAACGGATATGTAGGCAGGGATACCCTCGAAAATTCTCTGCCCTGGTGCAGTTTTCCCCAATCTATCGAAGCGCCTGACACCCAGAGCGACGCAACTTGTTGGTAATCGATGTCGCCTAAAGCCGATCTAAAAGCTGCGGCTGGCCCTCTTGAAGACTTTGCTCGCTCCGCTTGCGCGCCGTCTGCTGTGCCTTGGAAAATCCCACCTTCTTGACCTATATGCCTGGGCGACGCGAGAAAGGAACGCAATTTGAGCAACAGCTCTTCACCAGAAGAGGCGATCACCGCCATCCTGCATGGCTGATGGTCCCGGCCAGCTTGCAGGGTAAAAGCAATATCTGCCAATCGAAGCCCGACTGCATCAGCAGCCAAAAAGGCAGCGAGATCAGCAACATATTGATCGAGAACTTCCTGGCTTTTCGCCGAGAGGACAAACAATTCCGGCTTATTCTGAGATGCGGCGTGGCTCTGGGGGCCGGGCAAATAGTTTTCCGCCGGCATCATGACTTCACCAATCAGCAGGTGGACGTTGTTTCCACCGGACCCATAAGAATGCAATCCCGCGAGACGCGCCCGGCCTTTGCCCGGCCATTCTTCGCTTTCGGTGAGCAGCCGGCATGGCTTCCCTCGGGTTTCCAGATAAGGATTGATCTCCGTTAGGTTCAGGACTCTGTATAACTTCTTGGCCTGAAAGGAATGCACAATCTTGAACAGCGCGCCCATTGCAGATACGCATTCCATGTGCCCAATTGTCGGCTTCAGGGTGCTGATTGCGCAGAAACCTGGCGCATAAGTGACCTTGTGCTGATCGCAAAGTTCCTGAATTGCTTTATTGCAGGCCTCCCACTCTGCAATGTCGCTTACCTGGCCACCCATGCCTTGCGCTTCAATGTACTCTACGTCCCTGGGATCAATATTGGCCGCGGCATAACATTGCCGGATGACTTTTGCATGCGCTTCAGGATCAGGCGCGGCGAATGACATGCCGCCTGCGCCATTGAAATTGATTGCGCTACTCATGATGGCGGCATAGATGTGGTCGCGGTCCCTGCGCGCGTCGGCAAGCCTTTTCAGCATGACGGTCGCAACTCCCTCGGCCCGAACATATCCATTGGCATCTTTGCCAAAGGACTTGACCGAGTTTGTGTCGCTGATCATGTTCAGGCGGGAAAGTGCGATAAAACCATCAGGACGAAGAATGATTTTGGCGGCCCCGACGATCGCATTGTCGATCTCTCCGCTCCGCAGCGCTGCCGACGCCCTATGCAACGCCGTGGCGGCGCTTGAACACATCGTGTTGATGATCTCGCTCGGACCATCGAAGTCAAAGAAGTACGAAATGCGATTCGCCAACATGCTCGGATGGTGGTTGAGAACATTTTCCCCAAGGTCGGCGCCTGTGTCTTTGAGGTTCTGGAGGTATTCATAATCCTCCACGCCGATGTAAACACCGGTTCGGGTTTTCTTCAGCGAACTCGCAGCGTGACCTGCGTCCTCAATGGTTTTCCATACTGACATGAGGAGAAGCCGTTGCTGTGGATCGATTACAAAGGCGTCTTTGGGAGCGATGTTGAAGAACAACGGATCGAAGGTATCGATTACGGGAATGAAGCCGCCCCAGCGCGTACGCATCTTGCTTGTGTCACTGCCGGAAGGGTCATAGTAATCTTTCCAGGAAAAGCGGTTGGATGGAACTTCGCTGATCGCAGATTGCTCGTTATCCAAAAGAGCCCAAAACTCGCGGACGGACATAGCGCCAGGCAGGTAGCCATGCATTCCCACGATTGCTACTGAGTCCGTCGCATCAACGTCACGCAAGGCGGGTTGCGAACCGGAACTCGCAGGCACATCCCCGGAAACTCCATTGTGCTTCATCGACAGCTTTCGCTGTAGCAACTTCAGTTCTTCGCGATGCTTACTCATAAATTGGTCCTAAGCGCACCCGGCCTGCTGCCGGTCCGTGTGGGAGCGTAAATCATGAAAGGTCTTGTAGATGTTCAGTGCGCGGCGAATGCCTTGGCCGCCATGGCGCCCATTTCTTCTTTCAGTTGGAGCAGATATGGGAGAGAATCCATGACGAGTTGGTAATCCACTCCGAAATCCATTAAACACGCAATTTCGGTCACGCCTATCGCCATAGCGTGTTCTGCCATTACCCTCGCGTCGGCAACGGACCCGAAGAGCGCGCCCGTCTTGAAATATCTTTCGTAGGAGTAATCGACGATTTTATTGATCTCAGCCTCAGTCGGCATCTCGTCTGCTTTGCGAGATCTCAGGTGCCCCGTCAGAGCGCTTTTGATGTAAGCAAAGAAGGGTTCTCGCACCGCCTCCTCGACGATTTGCAGACTGGCGTTGACCAGGGTGTGCAACATCAGGGTAACTTTGCCCCCGGCCTCGTCCAATCCACTTTCTTTACGCGCATTGCGATAAAGCCGAATTTTGTCCCCCAGTTGGTCGAGATCGATCCCTTGCAGCATGGTGAGCACGTTGTATCCCTTTTGCCCGGCGTAGACAAAGCTTTCATCCGACTTGCTCACTACCAGCCACACATCAACTTCCTTTTGGACCGGGGCCGGGTATGCCCGCACCTCGCTCAACTCTCCGCGGCCATTTCGGAAAGCGATTTTTTCACCTCTCCATAACCGCTGCACGATTGGAATGCGATCATGCCAGACTTGGCGGAGCTCGGAGTATGTTTCCGGCGAGAGGATAAAATCATCGGGGTTCCAGCCGCTGGCGAAGCCGAGATCAACCCTGCCGTTGGACAAATTGTCGACCATCGACCATGCCTCAACGACCTCAATGGGATGATGCAGCGGCAACACCACCGACCCGCTCCGCAGCCTAAGCCGTTGCGTCTTGACTGCGAGGGCCGACGCCAGGACCGCAGGATTGGGATAAATTCCACCGAACGGATGAAAATGCCGCTCAGGCAGCCATACGGCCGTAAATCCGTTCCGGTCGGCAAACGCGGAGATGTCGAACACCAATTGATACTTGGTGGCAAGCGCCTGGTTTACATCGGAAAAGAAAATTATGCTGAACTCAAGAGGGCGTTCACTTCCCTGCTCAATGCCATTCGCCGCCGGCTTGAGGCCCGCATTTGGCGACGGAGCACCCGACAAAATGTTGGACAGCATATCGTTCAAATTTTCGCGATGTTTCATGGTGCACCTTATCTGATGTTGACCATGGGACAAGATCAACAGGTCACGAAGTTTGTCATGCTTCTATTTCGCGGAGGCGGCCATGTCCAATTGTTGCGTGTCGTTGATTTTTTCGGAGAGTGTCTCAATCGTGCAGTAGTCGATCAGCCACCGGGGTGGAACTTCCAACCCGAGGACCCTTTCCAGGCGAGAGACCAATTGCATTCCGGAAATGGAGTCCAAACCATATTGCTGAAAACGGTCACGCTCAGAAACGGTCGTGCCATTTAATCGCAGGACATCTTTCAGCTCAGCAGCAATTACCGTCTTGATCTCCTGCCGGGAAATGCTTTGCTCAGAGGATTGGTTCGCAGTCTTCGAAGTCACCTGCGCCTCTTCCATCTCCGGCCTTATGTTGTTCTCAAAAACCAACCCATAAAGCTCTTCAATCTGATCGTCGGAAAACCTATCCAGGTTCACCTCTAGCAAGATCTGCTCCCGGGCGTTGCGGTCAGCATTTTTGAGCCGCGTGAGGACCTGCTCGAATGGGGATTCTGATGCAGAGTTTTGTTTGGAGGTGGAAGGAACAAGCTCATCCTTCAATGTAGCTCCGGCCACAGAGTAAGCGAGATCTTTGTTGCGGGAGTCAGAGACTAAGATCGAGGAACCGCCTTGCGCAAGCGCGGCTTCAATCAGCGACAATGCTGCCTGGGGTACAAGCCTCTCCAATAGGGAGTTATCGCTCACAGCAGACGAACCACTCTTCCAAGGGCCAGCCTGCAATGCAAGCGTCGCGCCTTTCCGCTTTCCTCGCGTAACAAGTTCATTGCGGTGAGCAGCGAAAGCAGAACAGAAGCCATTGCGATAAGCCTGCCTGCGGCCTGCGGCTCCTTCGGTAGAGAGCTGAGAAAGAAGAACAAAGAAATTCAGAGGGGCCTGTTGTGTGATCTCGTCAATACTTAGTACATAGCCAAGATCCGCATTGCCTGAATGCAAGTCAAGAGCAGCCGCCTCCTGCATAGTATTTAGGATGGCAGGCCGGGCCCAAAGCAACGTATCACTCGACCGCTGGAATGCGGACTCATTCAATAAGCAGGGCAGGCGATGGCTGCGACTTCCTGCATCGCTCAGAGCTGCTTCAAACAGCTCGATTCCTTGCCGGCTGGAGTTGAACAGCAGGCCAACGCTGGCCGCTCGGCGTTCTGGAAGCCCATCTGACGGGAGGGCCGCATCCGAACGATGCAGCCCCACATCTGACCAGCCCACCCAAGCCATCGAGCAAAAATATTCGCGACGCTGACCAATCTGATAACTAACAAAATGATCGGCAAACGCATTGGCCGCCGCATAGTCGCTGATTCCCTTAGCGAAACTTGGGATCATCGCCGCAATGGATGAGAAGGTCACAAAGAAATCCGGCGAGTCTCCGGCCAGGGCTTCGTGCAATGTCTCTAAGCCATCTGCCTTGGGCTCAAAGACACGCTGCAAATCTTCTTGGCTCTTGTTAACGAATGCGAATTTGCCATCGCTGATGTCGGGCGCGCAGCCGGCGCTGTGCACTACGCCATTGATTCTTCCAGCCTTGGATCGAAAAGCCGAGAGGAAGCCGGCGAGTTTTTCTCTCTCAACCAGCCGACCGGAATAGATTTCGAGATTCACGCCTAGCGATTGGATCTCCAGCAGTTTTTCAAGCTTCCGCCGAACATAGGCAGAAATCTCATTTGATTCGAGGGCGGAGCGCCATTGGCCTTTTGGAGGCAGCGGTGTGATCCCCAGCAGAGCCAAATTCTTGGCGCCCAGTCCAGCCAGATGACTAGCAATCTCCAGCCCGATTCCGTTGGTCCCGCCGGAGATCACATAGCTTCCCTTGGGCCGCACCGGCAGCCCTGAGTGCTGAGAGTCAGATCCACCACCAAGCTTGCGCGCTTCAAGATAAGGTACAAACCGCTTGCCATGCCGATAGCAAATCTCAGTCTCTTCCAATGTGGTCATGGCTTCAGAGATAACCCTCAGCGGCAGCAACGAAGAAGCTAAAAACTCCGAGTCAACGTCAATGCACTTTGCCTTTACGTGGCCGTACTCGGCTGAGAGCATCTTCATAAAACCAGCGCGCCTTGAGCCGGCCAAGGTGGCCCATTGACTCTGAAATGCCTGGAGTCCCCGAGTGAAGTAGAGAATCGTCAGATCACGATAACGGCCAATAAGCTCCTGAAGAAAACCGATTCGTCCATATTGGCAAGCATCGCTTGAACGTGATTCAGAATACAAGTCGGACAAGTCGAGAACATAATCGACGTCGCCTAGTTCCGACAGCACTTTTTGAGCAGCTTTTCTCCCCGAAGAAATATCGGCCCAATTTACGATCTTCACGTTAGCGGAATTGATATCTTCTCCGCCAACCATCAACGTCTGGCCTTCCACCGCCTGCCGGAATTGGCCTTCAGCCAGAGCGACGGAGTTGGCATTGACGAGAATTACGCACTTGCCATTCATCTTGGCCGTATTGGAGTTCACCAGCGGTTTCGGCTTCCACGCTTTCTCCACGACACCCATCGAAGCATTGCTGGAATCCAGTGTGTCACCATGGCGCCGAGCAGCTTCTTCCGATGGTCCCAGGTCAATGATGCCGCGAATTTGAGTAATGGATCCGGCAGCGCGGGCCAGCGTTTTTTGCAAAGATTGGGAGTCCTCGCCAGGGTTGGGCAGGTAATGTATCTTCGCTCCGGCATTACGCAAAGTTGCGAGTTGGTCGGTTTCCTTCTGCGAGAGAGGGGCCGACGGAGCTACGATCATGTTGGCTTGATATCGGCGGGAGAGTTCACCACACAACGCAAGGCCGACTTCGCCAAGGCTTCCGGTAATGAGGCATGTGTCTCCAGAGCCCAATATGCTTCCCCCAGCGGTTGGTTCCGGGTTCTTGATCAGTTCCAATATGCGCACCGTGCGCTTTCCACCACTGTAATCCACTAATTCCGTACCGCGACTTCCAGGCGCGTAGGCCAGCCTCTCTCGCAACAACATCGCCGCTTTCTGGAGTTCTGTTATATCCGTCGGTACCCTAATCCACCGATAAAAATGGTTGGCACTTCCGAACTTCAGCGAATTGACCTCGGCGGCCAACGCTTCGCCCTGGAACTCAGACCTGTCGCCTGTAGCTTCGTAGCAGTAGTACCCTGCGATGGAATTGCCGGACGCATGCAAGAGCAATTTCTGAACAACACTCCTGAAAAAAGCCTCTGCCGCGCTCTCTTTCTCTGCGACTGTAGCTTGCCCCGGCAGAAAGAAGAATGCGTCTGGAAAGCTTTGAGCATCCTCAAGTGACTGTAGAAAACGGCGCTGTTGTTCGTGGTCGTCCAATGCAATAGCGTTAACACCGGAGGGCAACCCAGTGGGCAGAGAGGACACGTGTTCCAGAAGCTTTATGTAAGAACACCGAAAAACTTCGGGCGTATCGAGGGTGCCTTCAAATTTCCGGATCAGTTCGGTAATCGCCTCCAGGTCCTGGTCACGCTGATAAAAGAAAAGTAGTCTCTCGCCGCGATGCTTCTCAATTTCTCCAACCCAATCAATGGCTGCTTCCCCTTTGCCAGTCTCGTCTGA
>DASZEU010000352.1:0-12672 GCA_035940535.1 Candidatus Angelobacter sp. | reverse complement strand
TTCAGCGGTAGTGAAGACGATGTGGAGCAGACAGCACAGATAGCTGTGAGACATAAAATTCAGCCGTCCCTAACGGGACTCCCATTGGATTGGAAGGTAACCCAGCATTGGGTTCGGCGCCTGACAGCGCCGAACCATGCTCGGCTACTGTCAAACGTCCCGGCGGGACTCTATCACAGATTCCAAAGCACCTCCGAAATGTAGAAAATGCCTTTGGATGAAGGGGAGTTTCACCCCGGTGGGGTTGGGAGGTTGGATGGAAACCTCGTTTTTCCCAGGCTTGCAGCCTGGGCTGAGTTGTGGCCGCGCCTTTGGCGCTTGTTTCCGTCGTAGTTCTTGAAATTCGCCTGGACACTCCCATCGTGATTCTGTCCGTTCCAATTTTCTGTGGGTTTTCGCGGGATGCCGCGATGAGTATAACTTTCAACGTCCGGTTTCCTGCGTGACATGCGACTTCAGCGCTGCCATGCAACCATTCAAGAGGGTGATGGCTGCAAAAATCAACAATATTTTGTCGTGCGAGCGGAGCCCCAGCCAGACCAACACGATGCCGATGGCAAAAAAAACAAACGAGATGATCTTGTAAAACCTTGGAGACGCTGGACGACGTTGGTCAAGAGCGGGCATCGGGTTTTCCCCCAATATTTGTGAAAAGCAAGAACACCATCGTAAGCTGCCGGAGATGCGACGTGTTCGACCGTGTAATCAAATGCTCTGCCGGCATCTGGAGCAAACAATGATTTCTGCTGAATCACAGCTCTCTTTTTAACTGCATTCTCCATGGAATGCAACCTTTTACATCCCGGTGGGCCAATGGATCAGAAGTAACGTAGAATTTGTGCGTGCCATTTCATCTGAAAGGGGACGCAATTGGATAAACCCAACTCCAGCAAACCTTTTACACGGCGTAGTTTTCTCCAAACAGCGGGAGTCGCGGCGACCGGCATCGCTGTTTCCTCTGGGACGCTGGTTGCCCAAAGTGACGATCAACCGAAAGGGAAGCTACCGGAGCCGATTGCGCGGCTGAAGTCGCGGCGCTCGGAAGCCACTCCTATCACGACTGCGGAACGTGAGCAGCGCCAGGAACGGGCGCGGCAACTGATGGCGGAAAACAAGCTGGACGCGATCATGCTCACCGGCGGCACCTCACTTGTCTATTTCACCAATATTCACTGGTTCATGAGTGAGCGGCTGTTTACCATGATTCTGCCGGTCAAGGGTGTGCCTTTTTACGTCTGTCCTGCCTTTGAAGAAGATCGCGCAAAAGAGCAAATTGCGGGTGGTCCGGGCGGGACAAATCCTGAGGTTCGCCTATGGCAGGAGGATGAGAGTCCCTACCAGCGGATCGCCGAAGGACTTAGAGACCGGGGAATCGCAAGTGGAACCTTGGGCATGGAAGAGACGGTGCGCTTTGTTTTCTCCGACGGAGTGGGCAAAGTCGTGCCGGCGCTGAAGGCGGTGAGTGCCACTCCTGTGACCGCCGGCTGCCGCATGATCAAGAGCAGCCACGAGTTGCAACTCATGACTCTGGCCAACCAGGTAACGCTGGCGGCTTATGAAGCGGCCTATCGTTCTCTGAAGGAAGGAATGACGCAGCATGATTTTGCCTCGCTAGTGGAGGCCGCTCACGCTCAACTAGGCTTCCGTGGAAGCGCCGGTGTGCAAGTCGGTGAGAACTCGGCATTGCCGCATGGATCGGCTAAACCTCAAGTGGTTCGTGAAGGCACCATTTTGTTGATTGATGGCGGCTGCACGGCGGAGGGCTACGAGTCCGATATTAGCCGGACCTTTGTTTTGGGCAAGCCTTCCGAACAAACCAAAGACAAGATGAGAAAAGTTTTCGATATTGTGCATCGTGCCCAAGCGGCGGCCCTGGCCGCGGCCAAGCCCGGCGTTCAGTGCCAAGAGGTGGACGCCGCCGCCCGCAAGGTGATTGCCGACGCTGGATATGGGCCTGACTACAAGCATTTCACCCATCGCGTTGGACACGGCATTGGCATGGATGGCCATGAGTGGCCGTATCTGGTGCGAGGCAATACCTTGCCCCTTGCGCCGAATATGACCTTCAGCGATGAGCCGGGCATTTATATTCGCGGAGAATTCGGCGTCCGTCTGGAAGATGATATGCATATTACCGAGAAGGGCGCCGAGTTATTCACGCCTCAAAGTCCATCTTTGGAAGATCCGTTTGGGCGGGGATGAAGGCTGTGCCGTCACCACTCAAGAATCTATGAGACGATCCCGCAAGAATCAACACTACGTTTCAAGAAGCAGTGAAGTAGGATGATTTGTCAGGGAGCAGATTTAGAGCATGGCCGCCATCGTTGTGCATCGGAATGACCGGCTCAGGTTCGGCGTGATTTTTCTTGAGCATGAACATCGCAATGGCCACGAACACCAGGATGATGATCATCCACAGGACAAAAGTGCTTCCCATGTCACTCCTGGAGATACAACGCCGCTGTCTCATCTCTATTTAGATGCAGACGAATTGGAACAAACTACGTATTGTGCTCACGACCTGTGCCAATATAATTATTACTGGAGAACCTAATGTCCACATTCGCCCCGGCGCTTGCTCAACTCGCAATTGATTGTGAATCTGAAGGCCTGAATGTAAAGAATAGTGAAAAGATTGCGGTGGAGTTAGCCAAGTTCTTTAATGTCCAGCAGGATGAGATCGGCATTCTGCGCCTTGAGAAAGAGAGCCTGTTATTCGTCCATCCGGCGCAGCTTCACAATGTTGGTAGGATTCCGCTCAACAGCTCGGCTTCGCTGGCGGTGCGCACCGCTAACAGTAAGCGTCCCGAGATCGTGAACAATTTTGCGCGCACTCGGCATGCCAGTTTTTTTGAGATGGTTGACGTGGGTGCAAAATCGAAAGAAGCTGGCAAGAAAACCACAAAGGAAGAGCAGATCATTCAAAAAATCATGTCGGTCCCCGTGGTTTCCATGAATAAAGTGCTAGGCGTTATCCAGGTGTGCCGCAAGGGCCCCACTGCGCCCGCTGCAGGTCTCGATTTTTCACCAGCCGATTTGCAGAAGCTCGTGAGTATTGCCACGGCCCTGGCCAGATGCTTCATTAAGTAGGGCGCAAATAATAAGGCTGCAGATTCAGTCTACAGCCCTCATCACTTTTTATCTTGAAACAGTGGGTACTACCAAATCGCGGTCCAAGCGGACTTCGAGTTGAGTGTCTTTGTTCAATTTGACGTCCCGGCCTTTAAACAGCAACCCTGTACCGGTTCCTAGTCCAGCGCCAACTGCGGCTCCAACCGCTGCGCCTTTTCCTCCGCCCAGGACCGCGCCGCTGACTGCTCCAATGCCTGCACCAATAGCCGCATCGGTGACGACCTTGCGTGTATTTGGACCCTTGCGGGTGACCTCGCCTTCATTTTCGGTGGACTTTACTGAGGGATCGCCAGGAACTCCTGTTACTGTGCCGATCAGCGGTACCCAGCCCTTGCGCGTCTCAATTTCGTCGAGAGCAATCTGAATGTGGGCCCCGGTGTAGCCCCGGTCAAAGCTGCCAATATGTCCTTTCACCGTCCGACCCTTAGGGATGATCGCGCCGCTGGGGGTTACCAAGTCTTCACGTAGTTCGGCCTTGAAACGTTTGCCCTGGTCCATCTTGCTGGTGTCCAAAGTATCTTTGAGTTTGATGATGAACCGGGTGCCCTCCGGAATGGCGTTGGGCGGAGCGCCGTAGACCGGATTAGGGGAACTTGGTTGTCCGTTGTTGGTCCGGTCATTGGGGCGTGTCTTGAGCACCGGATTATCTTGACTGTTCGAATTTCCGTTGTCCTGAGCCGCCGCGGCAATCGACAGCACTAGAACCAAGGCGCAAAAACAGGCCTTCCAGGTTGCTTTCATAATGGGTCTACCTCAAATTTAGAAAGTGCTTGAAGATGAGATGTGGGTAAAAGCAGAAAAGCTGCCTTTGTCCGAGTTGAGATTTGTTAAGGCACAACGTCAACTCTTGCCAAATTACCAAGGTAACCCATAAAGTACTAGCTTTTCAGATACTTGCAGCATCATACTGAGTGTAGGTGTTGGCGATGAAAAACTGGTACTTACCTGTACTTGTCCTGGGATTGAGCGGCGTCGGCTTGGTTTTTGCCACCGAAAAAGGCCGGGAACGGCTGCTTGGGTTTTTTGACCATATATCCAAATCCGAAGACCCATTAGGAACCTTTAATCGTGCATTGGAAGAGCAGATGGAGAACATTCAGAATGCTCTCGATCGTCTGTCGCAAGCTCTGGACCGCCCGCAGCTTCGAAACTAGTCTTCCTGCGACTTGCCGATCTTGCTGACTCGGCATTTTTCGTTCTTATCCTGCAATCTGGTTGATTTTGCTGGCCATCCTTACGTCACGTTGCGTTATTCCCCCGGAATCGTGAGACACCAAAGCCATTGTCACTTTGTTGTAGCGGATATCGATGTCCGGATGGTGATTGGCCTGCTCCGCAGCATCGGCGATCTTATTGACAAATTGCATCGCAGCTTTAAAGTCAGGGAATTCGAAATTACGTTGGATAGCGGCTCCATTTTTCTGCCAGCCGGGCAAGGAACCAAGAGCATTTTGGATTTCTGAATCGGTCAGGACTGCCACAGTTCACCTCGAAATGTTTAGAATGATTTCCAATGATTAAAATTGGCGCACTGGTCATTATCGTGACTGTAATATTTATTTTACTGCGCTTGCGGAAACCCATTTAAGGTTTTGCGGCGTGACTCTTCGTCCACTTGTTCATCACTCTCTCATCACATCGTTAAGCATACATTACAATGCCAACGTAAAAGAGCACCGATGAAAATTCCTTTCACCAGCCCAGAGATTACCACGCCAGCTTTTCTGGTTGACCATGCCATTGTGCAGCAGAATTGCGACACGATGTGGGAGAAGGCACGGCGATCCAGAGTTGCATTTCGGCCTCATGTAAAAACGCATAAGACCATCGAGATTACGCGGATGCAGGCCGGGGATTCAACCGGGCCCATCACCGTTTCAACTTTAGCCGAAGCCGAGTTTTTTGCCGGTCATGGGTTCGATGACATTACTTATGCGGTTCCAATCAGCCCAGGCAAGTTGGACCGCGCAGCCGCGCTGGCTCGCCGGATCAAGCGCTTGAATCTGTTGTTGGATGATTTTCAAACGCTGCAGGCATTGCAGGATTTTCATGCGGCTCACGGAATCGTTTTTGATGTGTTCCTTAAAGTTGATAGTGGTTACCATCGCGCCGGGGTTGATCCAGATTCCCCCGAGAGTGTCCGGTTGGCAGTTGCAACAGCAAAGTCGCGCGCAGTGCGTTTTCATGGCCTGCTGACCCACGCGGGACACTCGTACAACTCTCAAAATCCAGAAGAGATTCGCAAGGTTGCCAGCCAGGAAACAGAATCCTTGACTCGTCTTCGTGGGTACATCGCGCAACAAGGAGTGGACAAACTCATCCGCAGCATCGGCTCCACTCCCACTACTTCTGTTGTCGAGGAGTTCACAGACACAGATGAAGTGCGCCCTGGTAACTACGTGTTTTATGACGCCTTTCAGGCCAGAATTGGCGCCTGTAGCTTCTCCCAATGTGCGGTTTCCGTTCTGGCAACGGTAATTGGGAGTTATCCGCAGCACGGACATTTTCTAGTTGACGCCGGCGCTCTGGCCCTTTCCAAAGACCCGGGGCCTGACCACATTGACCGAGAGTGCGGATTCGGAGTTGTCTGTGATCTGGAGTTGAATCGTTTACCAATGAAGGTGACTGTCTTATCGCAGGAGCACGGAAAGATTCAGGCGGAGCCAGCCGTTCTAGCGCGTTATCCGGTGGGCACGCGCCTGCGCATCGTACCCAATCATTCCTGTCTCACGGCGGCCATGTATGACACGTATCACGTCGTAAAAGAAGGGTGTGTCAGCGGGCAGTGGCAGCCGGTGCGAGGTTGGTAAGGATTTGGTAAGTGGGTAATTTGGTAAGTGAGTAATTTTGGGTAAACACTAACGAGCTGATTGTGCCTTTTGATTTTCAATTACCCAATTACCCATTTACCCAATCAGGTTTCACTTGTTCGTGGTCGCGTAGGTCTGAGTTGGTTTGTTGGGATAGCCAACCCGGGCTGCCTGCGAGTTGATCTCTTTGCGCAGATCCTCCCAGATGCTGTCTGGCATCTGGAGAAAAATTTTTACAACCTCGGGATCGAACTGCCTGCCAGAAAAGCGGTGGATTTCTTCACGCGCGGCAGCGATGGTTTGCGCGGCGCGGTAAGGGCGGTCGGAAGTCATGGCGTCCAGCGTGTCAGCCACCGAGAAGATTCGCGCGCCCAAAGGAATCTCGTGTCCTTTTAGATTTCGCGGATAACCTGTGCCGTCATAACGCTCCTGGTGCGAGTAAACGATCTCTGCGGCCTCCCCTAGAAAGGGGATTTTTCTGAGCATTTGATAGCCCCGAAAGCAATGCTCCCGCATGATCGAGATTTCTTCCGGCGTCAAAGCGCCGGGCTTGCGCAGGATGCTATCGGGAATGGCCATCTTGCCGATATCGTGCAAGAAGGCGCCCCGGGCTATGATGCGAACGCGTTCCGTGGAAATGCCCATAGCTCGGGCAATGGCGATGGTAAATGCTGTGACCCGCTTGGAGTGGCCTTCCGTCTCGGAATCCTTAAGATCCAGGGCGTCACCAAGGGCCTCCAGGGTTATGTCGTAGGAGCGCTCCAGATCGGTCATGGCTTGGCGAAGCTGTTCGGTCTTGGCGGTTACCATGGACTCCAGGTTGTGCTGATAAGCGCGATTTTCCAGCTTCAAGCGGCGGGTTTCGAGCGCCCGGCGCACCATGGCCAGAAGCTGTTCCCGTTCAAAGGGTTTGAGCAGGTAGTCATAAGCGCCGTTGCGTATGGCGGCCAAGGCGACCGAAATGTCATGCACGGCGGTCACCATGATTACGTGCATGTCTGGATACTTTTCTTTGGAGCGTTCCAGCAGCGCGATTCCGTCCAACTCAGCCATCATCAGGTCGGAGAGCATGAGGTCGAACTCACCGGAAGACTTGAGAATGGCCAGCGCCTCCATGCCAGATGATGCCAGCCGGGTCTTGTAACCCGCAGCGCTTAGCATGGACGAGATGATCTCTCGGATCGGCTCTTCGTCATCAACCACTAGGATGCGCTCTGTTGTCATGTGGAGGAGTACCTTAGTGGGGGGAACTCTAATTTAACTCATAGCGGCTTGAAAGTACAATGCTTCCAGAAAAAAGACAAAGAACACACCAATTCATGATATATAGGAACCCTCCGCAATCCCCTTGAAAATGCGCCGCTGACTCATGGATATTGCATTGCAATCTGCGTTTGCGACAGAGGCTTTTGGCCTGCTGATTCTGCTGGCCGGCACAATTCTGCTTTATCTCAGCTTTCGCGAGAAATATCTGGTGCCCTGGATTGCCGGCATTGCCATGTATGGTCTTTCGAAACTGTTCATTGCCCTTAGCCTTAGCATCTTCTATGGGGCCAATCCGATTTGGGTAGTTCTGGGAAATGCTTTTCTGCCTCTGGCTGCGGCCCTTTTCGCAACAGCGATTCTCATTTACGTTGGCGGCAATCAGAAACTGTTGCTCATTCTAGTGTGGGGACTCGCCGGAGCAGGTGTGCTGCTGGGCGTGACCTTAGCTACGCGCTACCCGGACTCCAAGATCTTTTGGTTCTGCTGGAGCCTCGAATTGTGGCTGGCCGCATGGCAGTTGGTTAAGTTTGCGCGTGGCCGGGGTATCTTCGGCCACTGGCTTCTTGCAGCCATGCTTTTCTTCTTGCACGTGGGGCCGCGTCGAACCTGGAGCAACATCGATGTTGTCATCGACGTGCTTCTCGGCATCAGCATGATGATGGTGGTCCTGGACGGCGGAAGGTTGCAGGTACAACGTCTCGCTGTCCTCAATAGCATCACCAGAGTGATTTCGGGCTCGGACGAGTTTTATCCTATTTTTGAGATTGCTCTGGACGAGCTGATGCACGTTGCCGGGGCCAAGGCCGCATGGTTCAGGGTTGTAGAAGAGGGCCGCTTGAATCTGGTGGCCCACAAGAACGTCTCGCCTGCTTTTGTTGCCGGTATTCCTTCCATTGACATGGGCCAAAGCGCGGCCGGCACTTTTCTGCGGGAGGGCATGGTTGGAATCGTGCCTGTCCAGCAAACCATTCCGCAGGTCAGGAACCGCATGATCGCCGAAGGGATTCACCATCTTGTGGTGGTGCCGGTTGTAGGAAAAAGTTCGCCTATCGGAGTCGTCGCATTGGGCATGTCCCATTCCCGAAGTTACACGGAAGATGATCGCAGTTTTTTGAAGGCTGCCGCCAACCAGCTTGGGTTAGCCGCTGAGAACCACCGTCTTGTGCAGCAGCTTGTCCGTTCTCGCAATGAGTGGGCCAGCACCTTTGACTCCATTCCCGACTACATCCTGGTTCATGATTCGAACTATCGTATCTTGCGCACCAACCAGTCGCTGCTCAGCCGTCTGCGGCGCAGCAGAGAAGGAGTTCTGGGATGGCCCTGCCGCGATGTTCTGCCGGGCGCTGGAATCAAATGGAATGTGTGTCCCTATTGCGAATCATCGGAAACCTCAGCGATTACAGAAAGGGACCCTTGCTTCGGCGGGTTTTCCGTCGTGTCCACCTCGGCGTATTCAGCAGAAGATGGCTCTGTAGGAGGCACTGTCCATGTGATTAAAGACACTACGGAAATCAGGGCCGCAGAAGAGCGCTACCGTACCTTGTTTAATCACATGCAGGAAGGCGTCTTTGTCTCCACACCCGAAGGCCGGGTTGCGGATTGCAATGAAGCCTTTGTCCGGATGCTGGGGTATGCCGACAAAGAGGAAGTCTTAAGGTTGGACGTAGGCTTGTCGCTCTATGCTCACCATGAGGACCGCACAGAATTCCTGAGACAGATGACGCAGAATGGCTTTGTCAGGAATTTTGAATATGTCCTGCGCCGCAAAGACGGCTCTCAGGTGAACGTGATCGAGAGCAGCTTTGCAACGCGCGGTGACGACGGAAAGATCGAGCGTTACCAGGGCGTGGTGCTCGATTTGACTGAGAAGAAAAAAGCTGAAGATGAGATTCGCCGCCGCAACCGCGAGCTTTATGCCCTCAACAACATTGCGGTAACTTTTAATCAATCGTTCGACCTGGAAGAGATTTTGCACCTCACCATGCTGCAGATCATAGATCTGTTCGCGAGTGACACGGCCGGCGTCTATCTTTTCGACGAGGAGACCAGCGCCATGCGCAGGAAGTCAGGCTATGGGCATCGTAGCTCCTGGGTAACCGAGCATGAGACGTTTACGCTGCCGCCCGATTTTGTCAAAGAGATCAAGGAACGCAGGCTTGAGATCATCAACAGCAACAACACCATCGATCTTCCCGAAAGCATTCAAACACTCATCCAATCGGAAGAACTAAGTTCATGGCTGTGGGTGGTCTTGTGGCGCAAAGAAAAAATCCTGGGATTGCTTGGCACCAGCAGTCGGACGGTACGTGAGTTCAGTGCTTCCGACGAGAGCGTATTGATCGCTGTGGGCCGCCAGCTTGCGACCACGATTGAAAAAATCCAACTCTACTATGAGACCAAGAAGGCTTACGAAGATTTGCGGCGCACGCAGGAGCAACTGCTGCAAAGTGAGAAGATGTCGGCAGTCGGACAACTGATTTCCGGCGTTGCTCATGAGCTGAACAACCCGCTGACCGCCATCATCGGCTACACCCAGCTTCTGGAAACGGAAGAGTTGGCGCAGCGCAGTTCAGAGTATGTGCAAAAGCTCCACAAGCAGGCGCAACGAACCCAGAGGATCGTGCAGAACCTGCTGTCATTTGCCCGCCAGCACAAGCCCCATAGAACGCACGTGGACCTGCGCAACGTGATCGAAGACACCATCGCTCTGCGCGATTACGACCTGAAGGTCAACAACATCCTGGTCGAAAGAGACTTTCATCCCACCTTGCCTTCGGTGATTGCCGATCCTCACCAGTTGGAGCAGGTCTATCTCAACATCATTAATAATGCCGCCGATGCCATGATAGAGAGCGGCCTTGGTGGTCTGCTGACCATCAGAGTTTATGCCGAAAATGGGCAGGTAGTCTGCGAATTTCACGACACGGGTCCAGGTATCAACGATCCTAAGCATGTTTTTGATCCGTTCTACACCACCAAGAGCGTGGGCAAAGGAACAGGATTAGGATTGAGTATCTGCTATGGCATTGTGAAAGAGCATGGCGGAGAGATATCCGCGCAGAATCACCCGCACGGCGGCGCCCAGGTGCAGTTGCGATTGCCGGTGGCGGTAGGCGAAAGGCCCTTGACGGAAGGCGAACGAATCGTGGCCCGCCGCGAGTCCCGGCTTGAGGGGCGCGTGCTGGTGGTGGATGATGAAGAGATCGTGCTCGATTACGAGCGCGAAGTGCTCACCGCAGCCGGGCTGGATGTAATGGTTGCCACCTCCGGCGAACAAGCCCTCGCGTGGCTGCAACAGCAAAGTTTCGATGTTGTCCTGCTCGATAGCAAGATGCCCGGGGCCTGCACCAGTGAGGACATCTATCGCTGGATGCAGAAGTACCATCCCGATCAAGCCGCGAAGACGGTGCTGGTGCTTTCCAATGTCTCGGATCCGGGTGTTCGAGTTTTCGTTGACGCCACCAAAATAATATGCCTGGTGAAACCCTTTGAGGTTCCGGATTTGCTTGCCCTGGTAAGACGCGTGTTGCGCATGGCCAAAGTCGCTGCGACAACACTTTCAAATTAAGTCTTTTGGCCACGAATTTGCGCGAATAAACACGAATTGAGAAGCTGAGCCGCTGATTTTGCTGGTTAACGCAGATAGAAAGATTAAGAAGTCTCTTGGTCTTTTCCATTCGTGTTAATTCGCGCGCATTCGTGGCTAAGTGGATTGAACGGGCTTGGTTTTCATCCTGGTTCTGCGCACCAGAGCGCTGGAAAAAAGTTTCGTTCCGGCGATGCTGAGGAGTATGGAACGAATGAATGATGGAGCAGAGAGCAACCTTCGCACGCGAGCGGTGGTGCGAAAGGCCGGCGCCAACTGTTTTGAATAGCCAGCGTGGTACTGCTGATGGGCCTGTTCCAGGGAACATTGGTTTTGCAAGAACGAAACGATCGAGCGGGCAGCAAGTTGACCACTATGCAGGGCCAGCGATATTCCGTCCCCCGCAAATGGATCGATAAAGCCGGCGGCATCCCCAACGAGAAATATGTCTCTGTCCCGGGTTTCGGGAGGGCGAAAGTAGAGTGGAGAAGTTGTAATCGGACTGAAAAGCGGCTCCCAGTCGCGGCTGCGACGCCACAACTCGCTATTCTTGGAGAAAACTTCTTCCAGGGAGCGCGCTGTATCCGCTCGTACCATGGCTGAGACGTTTACAGCATTCGCTCCTACAGCTTGGACACCGCAATAGCCTCCCTCAAAGAAATACAGGTCAACGGAATCAGGGGGACCGGCCTCGGAGAAGTGCGCCTTCAAGCCGATCCATTTCTCTTGGCTATGCGGAAACTGAGTCAATTGCGACCAGCGGCCACTGGCATTGACCACTGCCCTGGCGCTGTATGTCTTTTCCGTCGGAGCGGAGGATGTTCGTACTTGAAACAACTCGCTAGAAGACACTTCATGAACCGGGGCGCGTTCCATTGCATGGACGCCGCTGTCGCGAGCGGCCTGAAGTAACGCAGCATCCAGATCAAACCGGGGAATGCTTAGGGCCGACGGTTCAATTGGCAGGCAGACGATTTTGGATGCGTCGAAAATCCGCGCTGAAGATATTTTTGGATTGCAGGAGAAGCGCGCTTCCCCCACCAGCGAACTCAGTAACCGCAATGATTCGGGCGATATGAACTCACCGCAAACTTTATGGCGGGGAAGCCTGTCTTTTTCAAGCAACAGTACGCTGGCCCCTGATCTCGACGCTGTAATAGCGCAGGCTGTGCCGGCCGGCCCGGCGCCCACCACGATCAGGTCGTATTCGGCTTTTTCCAAAGAATGACTCCCATGCGGAACAGATAAAAGTGGCGAACCTCTATTGCGGCCGCACTCACCGGTTTCAAGATGTCTTTCATCTCTGCCACCTTGTAGGCTCGGCGAACAGACGCGGGCGCATCGTGCCGTGTGAGGCGGCTGCGATACAAAAGCCAACCAGCATAAGCCAAAGCGAGATGCAGACGATGACGAATCAGATCGCTGATGACCACTGCATGGCGCGCAACCCGCAGAGCCTCCGCGGCAAACTTGGCAATCTCGTGCGGCTCCAGGTGATGTGCGAACAGCGAGCACCCAACTACGTCAAGGCTGTCATTGCGGAAAGGAAGGGCCAGCGCATCGCTGCAAATCGAAGGTATATCTCCGTTCAGGTGAGTTGCCGCCCTATCCAGCAGGATAGGCTCCAGCCGGACTCCCTTGCGCGCTAAAGATTTCTGAGCAAGCCCGGCGATATCGCCGGAGGCCCCGGCAACGTCGAGCCAGCAGAGGGATTCAAGCCTGCGCTGCACCGCCACTTGGTACAACAGATCCGACATGACCTGCGCGCCGCCAAACCAGCGGTTAATCATTTGCAGGTCTTTCAATGAATCTTCAACTTCGCGGGCTGTACCCGTATCGCTGTCCAGGAGTTCAGGAATTGCCACGCGTTTCATCGGC
>DASZEU010000351.1:0-4019 GCA_035940535.1 Candidatus Angelobacter sp. | reverse complement strand
AGGGCAAAAGCCACAAATCGCGCCAGAGGACGATATCCAAGACGCTCGGCTGTGTCTCGCTCCATGATCAAGACTGCGGCTGCGCCATCGGTGATTTGCGAAGAATTTCCAGCGGTCACTACGCCATCGGGCTTGAAAGCGGTTTTCAGCGTCGCCATTTTTTCCAGCGTGGTTCCGGCGCGAATGCCTTCATCGCGCTTGGCCTGCACAGTTCCCTGCTCGGTTTCCACCGGCACCGGCAGAACCTCGCGGGAAAACCAGCATTGATCACTAGCCTGCGCCGCGCGCCGATGGCTTTCAAGGCTATATTCATCGAGTTCGGTGCGGCTGATCTTCCAGCGTTCAGCCAGCATTTCGGCGCTGATCCCCTGATTGAAATGCACATTGTTGTAGCGCCGCATCATGGCCGGCCCAAAAGGCTTGCCCGGCCCGTTGGCTGCCGACGATCCCATAGGCACACGAGTCATGCTTTCCACGCCGCAAGCAATGGCCACATCATAGCTTCCGGCCATCACTCCTTGTGCCGCAAAGTGGACAGCCTGCTGGCTGGAGCCGCACTGGCGGTCTACGCTGGTTCCCGGAATCGATTCCGGAAATCCCGCGGCCAGCACTGCGTTGCGGGCAATATTGGCTGCCTGCTCACCAACTTGCATTACACAGCCGGCAATCACGTCTTCGATGAGTTCAGGGTTGAGCTTGGTCCGTTGCACCACGCCATTCAGGGTATGGGCCAGGAGATCCACAGGATGCCAGTTCTTCAACATGCCATCCCGCTTGCCTAAAGGCGTGCGCACAGCGTCGACGATTACGGCTTCTCTTTTCATCAGCTAAAGATACTACCAGATTGGAGAATTCCAGGACGACCGACCATCACTCCAGTTCACTCCCGTAGAAACATTCGCACGCGGTCAGAGGTCCAAGTAGCAACGCCGCAGCCAAAGAAATCGGTGTCTTCCGTCCAGATTGGGCAATCGAGTGCCAATGCCGCTGCTAGAATTGGCCAATCTTCGGGATCACGCTTACCCAACCGTTCTCTAGCCTCACTTTCGAAGAAACCGTAAACCTCGGATCCTATCACTTCCACGAGATGGCTCAGAGAGCGTAAGACCGCGAGCGCCTTTTCTGGATCGCCACCGCGCCTGATGACAAGCACCGCCAGATGTTCGCCTGCTTCTGCCAGAGCAAATTCTGGAACAAAGAACGATACCGTTTCAGCATGTGCTTCAATCACCTCACGAACACGGTTGCCCAGAACAGCTCTCACAAGTATGTTTGCGTCCACGACTAGATCTCTACTTGGCATTCCGCTTCTTCTCGCGGGCCGACCGTCGGATCTGCTTGTACTCGTCCATTAACTCATCTTCGGTTACTCCCCAGGATGCAATCATTTCGTCCAGATCCTTCGCAGCGGCGTGCATTGCCTCGAGTTGGGCCTTTCTACTACGCTTCTGTGCGGGAATGTAGAAACCCAGTGTTTCGCCATGCCTAGTGATTGCCAAGGGACGGTTCGATTCGAGATAATCTGCCAGGTTTTCACGAAATTCACGGATGCCAATCTTTACTGTCTCCATAATGTGTACTCACTGTACACAGCATAGCATCTTTCCGGCCAGCCAACCAGCTTTGTCTTGCCGCTCTTCATTTTTTCCGCATTGTTTTGGCATAATGAAACCAGCCATGCCTCAACTGTCTTTGATAACCAATCGCCGTCTCGAAACGTCTTTATAATTATCAATAATCATCAAACCCACGACACAGCCGCCTCAAAGGACAAAATATGACTGGGAAAACTTCGACGATTTTAGGAATGAAAGCCATGATGATCGTATTGGCGTTCTGCGCTACGCTAATGGCACAAGCACCCACAGCAACTCCGGCCGGCCCGGAAAAAGCGCCTAAGCTTTTGCCAGGGCTAGACAAGGAGTTGGTTGACGCGACGGCCGATCCTTGTGTCGATTTCTTCCAGTATTCTTGCGGGAACTTTTCTAAGCTGCACCCGATTCCGAATGACCGTCCAGGATATGGAACTGGGGCGCTCATCGCCGAGTATACGGAATATACGCTGCATGCAATGCTGGAAAAAGCTGCGGCTGGGGGCGCCAACCGCACGTCCAACGAACAGAAGATCGGAGATTTTTATGCCGCTTGCCTGAACACTGACGTCATCAATGGACAAGGGCTAAAGCCGCTGCAGCCAGAGTTGGACCGCATCGCGCGGCTCAAGAGTAAGAAGGAGTTACCGTCGTTGCTGGCGCATTACCAGTTGATTGGCGTGGGTGCATTCTTAGGTTTTGGAGAGCAACAGGATTTCAAAGACGCCCGCAAGCAGATCGCAGTTGTTGATCAAGGAGGGCTGGGGCTGCCGGAACGCGATTACTACTTCCGAACCGGCGAAGTGCCGGAAAAGACTCGTAAGCAATATGTCGAGCACATCACGAGCATGATGAAGCTGCTGGGCGAGCCGGAAAGCCAGGCCTCCGCCGATGCGCAAAAGATCATGGAACTGGAGACGGCGCTGGCCATGATATCCATGGATATAACCGCGCAGCGTGATCCCAAAAAGATATATCACCTTATGCCGGTCGCGGAGCTGAAGAAGCTGGCGCCAGAGATCGAATGGAACCGCTTTCTAACCGAGTCAGGCACGCCCTCAGTTCACGAACTCAACGTCACTAATCCCGACTTCTTCAAAGGCTTGAATTCGCTGATCGCTTCCACCGATCTGGAAACCATCAAGACATATTTGCGATGGCAGCTCATCCGCTCCACCCCAAATGAGGCACTGCCCAAGGCCTTTGATGAGGAGCAATTTGATTTCTATGGACGTAAGCTCAGGGGACAGCCGGAGCAACGGGCGCGCTGGAAACGATGCGTGCAAAATACGGACGGGGCGCTCGGGGAAGCTCTCGGCCAGGTATATGTAACCCAGGAGTTTTCGGCGACGAGCAAGCAGGCCACGTTGCAAATGGTGCACGATATCGAAGCAGCGATGGACAAGGACCTCGACACCCTGGATTGGATGAGCCCGGCTACCAAGGTCCGCGCCAAAGAAAAGCTACATGCAATTGCTGACAAGATCGGCTATCCCAATCACTGGCGCGACTATTCCAAGCTCAAGGTTGTGCGCGATGACGCCTACGGAAACATCATCCACGCCATCGAGTTTGAGAGCCGGCGACAGTTGGCGAAGATTGGCAAACCTGTGGACCGGAGTGAATGGGGGATTAGTCCGGCGACCGTAGACGCCTATTACAGCGCCAGCATGAACGACATCAACTTCCCTGCCGCCATTCTGCAGTCGCCTCTGTACGACAAGAACGCCCCCGATGCGGTGAACTATGGACACGTTGGCGGCATCGTAGGACACGAATTGACTCACGGCTTCGATGATGAAGGCCGTCAGTTTGACGCCAATGGAAACCTCTCGGATTGGTGGACCCCTGAAGATGCGAAGAAGTTTGAAGAGAAAACCGATTGCGAGGTAAATGAGTATGGCTCGTTCGTCGTGATCGATGATGTCAAGGTGAACGGTAAGCTTACCTTGGGTGAAAATACCGCGGATAATGGCGGCCTGAGGTTGGCCTTCATGGCGTTCCTCGCCGATGCCAAGCGCAAGAACATCGACGTAGATCAAGAGCAGGATGGGTATACACCGATCCAACAGTTCTTTTTGGCGCATGGACAAAGCTGGTGCGGTAGCAGCAGGCCAGAGTCCATACGCCTGCAAGCGCAGACAGATCCGCACTCATACAGGAAATTCAGGGTCAACGGAGTGGTGCAGAACATGCCGGAATTTGGGAAGGCATTTGGCTGCAAAACCGGTCAACCAATGATGCCAGCGAATGCTTGCCGTGTCTGGTGAGTTCATTGCCAGAATTTGTAATTGCCAAAATGGGACTCAATAAACTGTCGAGCTGGGAAAGAGTTGCGTTTGGTTTGAATTTACCCAATCACCAAATTACGCAATTATCAAATTCTACTAAAGGGATCGGAGAATTGCCTCATCGCAAGGTTGTTCC
>DASZEU010000350.1:0-12159 GCA_035940535.1 Candidatus Angelobacter sp. | reverse complement strand
GTGATCCGCGCCTCAGGCGAGCGTGGCAATGCCTGGAGAAAAAAGCGAAGCGGTTTCAAATCCCGGAAGGGCCTCTCGTGCTATGCAGCTTCACTCCAGCCGAGAAGCGGCAAGAAAAGTACAGTAACTTTATTACGGTGTCAATAAAATTATTAAAACCATTTAATTAAGGGCTAGATAAAGGACGTACCTATTTCACCTATAGGTATTTTCTATAAGTTATTGATACGATTTAATACTTTCATTGCGGGGTAGCCGGAGCAGGTATCTGCTGAGGAGTGGCAGCGCCAGGCGCCAGAGCCTGTGGACGCACGATGGCTCGGGCACCCGGTCCCCGGCGATTGCGATGAAATCCGGCCTGTTCTTCTGGGGAAAGCGCCTGCTGTTGATTATCGGCCGACGAGGAAGAGTCATTCCCGCTTAAAATTTGCGGTGGGGACTGTGTCGCAGTAAATTGCGCAGCTTGATCGGGTTCCGCAGACCTCGGCGATAAAATAATTTCGCGAACCGATCCAGCATTTCCAGCAGAGCCAACCAGAATAAAGTCGTATCGCGAACCAGTCAGCAGAGTATCGAGCACCTGAGAGGGCGAAGCCGGCCCGAACTGGCCAAAGACGCGCTCCCCGCCTTGCGACTGGATGCCTTGAATATTTGCGCTAATTGCATTTCCAACTCTGGCCAGCACGTCATCGAGCGTTGCGTTATTGGCCACAACTGTTAATTTCCCGCCAACATAGCTGATACGCGGAGCAGAAGGAGGCATTTGCGATGGAGTTAACGCAACTGGTTGAACGGACGGCTGGGGCACCGTACTTTGGACAGCGGGCGTCTGTGCCCCAGGGCCTGGAGCAACTTGGGGAGTCTGTGCAATACCAAATCCACCAGCCAGTAATACCAGCATCATGCGTAGCGGGATGGCGCGCCTTCGTTCCATACAACCTGAGCCTCTATGATACGCGCATCAGGAACCCAAAAACGCTTTAGCCGCGAATACACACGAATGAACACGAATTCGGAATTAAAAAATGAAGAGTAGTGGATAAGCGCTTCTTACTTGATTCCCTCACTCCTATTCGTGCTAATTCGAGTAATTCGTGGCTAATGTTTTCAAGCACGCTTCGTCCATGGAATGACGCATCCACGCTGGCTGCTTTCTCGGGCCAACTCCAGAGCATACATCACGTCGAGTGCTTGTTGCACAGTCACATCCAGGACAACCTGCCCCAGGATTGCATCGCGCACATTGGCGTAATAACGGCGGTAATCGCCGGGTTCCGTAGGAAGCTGTTCGGTCATGATTGTGTCTTCCTTAGTGAGAGAGAGCCTTCCCCACAGTGTTTCTGGCTCTTCGCCCCACCGGTCGCCTCCAGGGATTTCTCCCAACTTGAGTGCCTCAGCTTGCGGATCAACTCCATATTTCACAAAGGAGCCGCGTGTTCCGTAGAGGAGAAAGCGCGGACCAGGGGCCGCCGCCAGCATGGTTGCGCCGAGCACGGCGCGGAATTCTCCATAATGAAAAACAACGTCGAACGCGTCGTCCGCAACTGCCCCCTCTCTTTCCCTGCGAATGTCGGCACTCAAGTGCGTGGGCGCGCCAAAAAGCAACAGAGCCTGGTCAATCAAGTGCGGCCCCAGGTCGAAGAGCAGGCCGCTTCCCGGTTCAGCATGTTCGCGCCATGCGCCGGAACGAAGTCCAGGACGAAAGCGGTCGAAGTGCGCCTCGTAGCGCGCCAGTTTCCCCAGGACGCCGGAAGCAATCAGGTTGCGTGTCGTAAGAAAGTCCCCATGCCAGCGTGAATTCTGATAAACAGAGATCAACCGGTTGCATTCCTCGGCAAGCTTGATCAGATACTCAGCTTCTTGAAGGGTCGTGGTAAATGGCTTGTCGACCACGACGTGCCTGCCTGCCAATAAGCACTGCCGCGCGAACGGATAGTGGGACGTATTGGGCGTAGCAATCACCACCAAGGTAATCTCCTGGATTGACAGCAACTCTTCCACGCTACGGACGATGCGCGCACTTGGGTATAGCTCAGCGGCATCGTTACTGTTGCGTTGAAGAATCGCAGCCAGCCGCATACCGGGCACAGCATGGATGACCGGAGCGTGAAAGGTGCGTCCGGAAGCGCCAAATCCGATCAAACCTACATCGATTGCCATGAGAGTTATCTACTGTTGCCAGCCGCCCCCGAGCGATCTGTAGAGCTGGACCAAGGCGTTCAGCTCGTTCAATTGTGCTTGGGCCAGATTGAGTTGGGAAGAGAAATAGTTGGTCTGGTTGGTCAGTACCTCCAGGTAGCTGGCCGCCCCTCCTTTGTAGCGGATGTCCGACAGATGGGCCGCATCTTGAGCTGCATTGGCGAGAAGTTGCTGCTGCTGCCGGAATTCCTGGTTCTTTGCGTAAGCGACGAGCGAGTCAGAGACATCTCGAAAGGCCTGCTGGATGGTCTGCCGGTAGAACAGCAGCGCTTCTTCCTTTTGCGCCTCTGCGAGCTTCACTCCGGAGCGAATCCGTCCTCCCGTGAAGACCGGTTGCACCAGGGAACCACCCAGGCTGAATAATCCTGCTGGCCCGCTGAACAGGCTGGTAAGCGCCGCACTCTGATAGCCGGCGTCTCCGGTCAAAGCAATTTGCGGAAAATAGGCTGCCTTGGCGACGCCTATCTGCGCATTGAAAGCCACAAGTTGTTGCTCCGCTTGGCGGACATCGGGCCGCCGCTCCAGCAGCGAAGATGGCAATCCGGCCGGCACTTGGGGCGTGTGCGGCTGCTCCGTCAATTTCAATCCGCGCAGCACCGGAGCTGGATTGGAGCCCACCAATGTGCTGATCAGGTTCTCCTGCTGCTCGATGCGGCGCTCAAGGTCAGGCACTTGCTCGGCAGCGGTATAGACCAGTTGTTCCGCCTGCCTTACGTCGAGCATGGAGGTCGCTCCGTGGTCGGCGAGTAATTGGGTCAGCTTGAGAGAGTCCTGCCGCGAAGCCAGGGTCGCTTTTGAGATTTCCAGCTCAAGATCAAGCTCCCGCAATTGAAAATAAGCCGTGGCCACATTACTGACCAAGGTGCTGATCACCTGCCGCCGTGCCCATTCACTGGCCAACAGATTGGCCCGTGCTGCTTCGGTGGCCCGCCGGAACTTGCCCCAGAAATCAAGTTCCCAGGTTGCCGATAGACTCAATCGCTCGGCGCTGCCATTGCTTGCCACCGGAAACAGGGGTTGGGCTGGATTGCGCTGGACACTATCCGATGCCCCGGCGTTGACCTGCGGAAACTGGTTGGAGCGGGTAATCCCCAACTGCGCCTGGGCTTCAAGAATGCGTGTTGCGGCAATGCGCACATCGTAGTTCTGTTCGATGGCGGTGCGCTCCAATTGTTGGAGCTGCGGGTCCTGAAAAAGCTCCCACCACTTCTGGTCGGCGAGTGAGGCAGAATCGGTCTTGCCCCCGTTCTCCAGTTCAATTCCCCGATGAGCAGCAGGGATATCAACTGCCGGGCGTTTGTAATGCGGCCCAACCGTGCATCCTGTAATTACGATCGACAGCAAAGCTATAGCGGCGAGTATTCTCATTTCAGTTCAGTCCTAGTCATCCGCCCCGCTGGGCGCTGGATGAGGCGCGGTTGACGTGACGCTCCGTGAAGTCCCACGCACTCGTGCGGCGATCTTCTCTACCACCACAAACAGCATCGGAAGAATAAAGATGGCAATACAGGTTGCGGCCAACATGCCGGTGATTACCACCGTTCCTAGAATGCGCCGCCCCGCTGCGCCCGAGCCGGAGGCGATCCACAACGGCACACAACCCAAAATAAAGGCGAACGAGGTCATGAGAATGGGACGCAGGCGAAGCTTGGCCCCCTCAAGTGCAGCCTGCACCAAGTCCTTGCCCTTCTCATGCTCAATCTTGGCGAACTCCACAATCAGGATAGCGTTCTTGGCGGAAAGGCCAATCAGCATGATGAGCCCGATTTGGGCGTATACGTCGAGATCAAGATGGCGAAGCTGCAATCCGAGGAACGCTCCGAAGACGGCTATGGGAACCGACAAAAGGACCGAGAATGGCAGCGCCCAACTTTCATACAAGGCGGCTAGGATCAGAAACACCAGCAGGAGTGACAACGCAAAAATGCCGCCCGCAGCGCCCGAAGCCTTTCTTTCCTGGTACGACAAATCGGCCCAGTCATACCCAACGTCTGCTGGAAGCGTTTCTTTGGCCACCTGCTCCAAGGCGTCCATGGCCTGGCCGGAGCTATAGCCGGGCGCAGCGCTGCCCAGCACCTGCGCAGCGCGGTAAAGATTAAAGCGATTCGTGTATTCAGGACCTGTCGTGGGTTGGATAGTCACTACCGACGAGAGCGGGACCATGCCGCCTTTACTGCTGCGCACATAGTATTGGCCGATCTTGTCGGTGTTTGCGCGGTCCTCTCCCTCGGCTTCGATAAATACTTTCCATTGCCTTCCGAAGCGGTTGAATTGATTCACGAACAGGCCGCCGAGAAATGCCTGCATGGTCTGGTAGACGTCGCCCACGGCGACGCTCTGTTTCAATACCTTGTCACGATCTACATCCGCATAGATTTGGGGAATGTTGGTTGCGAAGGAGGCATTGACGCCACTAAGCTCAGGACGTTTTCGGGCAGCCGCCAGAAATTTCTTGAGGTTCTGGTCAAGATAGTCCACTGAGCCACCGCTGCGGTCCTGTAGCCAGAAGGAAAATCCCCCAGCAGATCCAAGTCCCGGAATCGCGGGCGGCATAAAGCCGAAGGCATTGGCCTCGGGCACTTCGGAAGCAAGTCGTTTGTTGAGCTTCTCCAGGATCTGCCGGGCTTCAAGTCCCGCCGAGCGCCTGTCGTCCCAGGGCTTAAGCGCGACGAAAAAGAAGCCGTTATACGAAGACGAAACGCGGGTCAAAAGGCTGAAGCCCGCGACGCGGCTCACATATTGCACGCCTTCGGTCTTGGCCAAAATCGCTTCAATTTTCTGGCACACTTGGTCGGTGCGCGCCAGGGAGGCCGCCGGAGGAAGCTGGGCATTCAGCAGGAAGTACCCATAGTCTTCTTCGGGAAGAAAGCTGGTCGGCAGCTTGCGTCCCACGAGGCCATCAATCAATATAAAGCCGGCCAATATCAATACGCCGACGATGGCCTTGCGAATCAAGATGTGGCTTGCATTGCCATATCCCCTGGTTACCTTTTCAAACCCGCGGTTGAAGGCCCTGAAGAATCGAGCCAGAGGCGAATTTGATTGCTTTCTGGGGCGCAGCAACATGGCGGATAGGGCCGGCGAAAGCGTCAACGCGTTGAAAGCTGAAATCAATACTGATATCGCAATGGTGACGGCGAACTGCTTATTCAGCCGTCCCTGAATCCCGCTCATGAAGGCGATAGGCACAAACACCGATGACAAAATGAGTGCAATGCCGATCACCGGCCCCGACACCTCTTTCATCGCCTGAAGCGTCGCCTCCCGTGGGGCCATGCCTTCTTCTATGTGGTGCTCCACAGCTTCCACTACTACGATCGCGTCATCTACCACCAAGCCTATGGCCAGGACTAATCCGAACAGGGACAAGGTGTTAATGGAAAAAGCCAGAAATGGGAAAAAGGCGAACGTGCCGATAAGGGAAACCGGGACCGCGATCATCGGAATCAATGTCGCCCTCCAGTTCTGCAAGAACAGGTAGACGACAAAAATTACGAGCACCATGGCTTCCGATAAAGTGATAATGATTTCCTTGATTCCCTCTCGCACAGGCCGGGTGGTATCCAGGGAGGTGACATAATCCAGATCGGCGGGGAAACGCTCCCTCATACCACTCATCACCTTCTGCACGCTGTCGGCAACGGCGATTGCGTTGGATCCCGGCGCCTGGAAGACAACGATGATGCAGGTCGGCTTGCCATTCATGCGCGCGATCTGCTGGTAGTTCAGGGCGCCTAGTTCGATTCTGGCGACGTCCTGCAACCGCACCATCGAGCCATCAGGGTTGGAACGAATTACGATCTGACCGAACTGGTCGGCGGTAATGAGCCTTCCCGGCGCTCGCACCGTGTACGTCATTTCATTGCCCGGTGGCGCCGGTTCGGCCCCTACTTGGCCGGCGGGATTCACGTTGTTCTGTTGCTGTACCGCTCGCGTTATCTCGGGGACGGTCAAGCCCAGCTTGGCAAGGACGTCAGGCTTGATCCAGATGCGCATGGCGTAATCGCCGGCCCCGAAAATCCTGACTTCACCCACACCAGGTATACGGTAGAGCGCGTCGTTAACATTGATATTGGCGTAATTGGCGAGGAACAGAGAGTTGTACGAGCCCTTGGGTGAATACAGAGCCACCAGCATCATGGGGAAACCCGTGGACTTGCGCAGCGTCACTCCGAACTGATTTACGTCGGGAGGAAGATTAGGCTGGGCCTGCGCCAGCCGGTTTTGCACGTTGACTTGGTCGGTGCCGGGGTCACTTTCAACGTCGAAGGTCACCGTCTCTTGCAGCGTGCCGTCATTGGCATTGGTGGACTGCATGTAGAGCATGTTGTCCACGCCATTTAGTTGCTGCTCTAGT
The DNA here is from genome assembly GCA_035940535.1 of Candidatus Angelobacter sp. Taxonomy (GTDB): domain Bacteria; phylum Acidobacteriota; class Terriglobia; order Terriglobales; family Acidobacteriaceae; genus Angelobacter. The sequence continues at coordinate 5,603 of DASZEU010000350.1, read as the reverse complement.
GGCGTGGCCACCGATTGCTCAATGGTGGTGGCGTCTCCTCCGGTGAATGTGGTGTTGACGACAATCTGCGGTGGAATAATCTGCGGGAACTGCGCCAAAGGCAGCTTGCCCATCGAGACCAGCCCAGCCAATACCGTGACGATGGAGATAACCATTGCCACGATGGGACGATTTACAAAAAATTTGGCCATCGGAAGTCTGCCCTCTTATAGGTTCGCTGTTTTGGGTGTTACTACGGTGCCTTCTCTGACTTTTTGCACACCCTCGACAACCACCCGCTCTCCGGGCTTGAGCCCGTCTTGAATGATCAACATCTTGCCAATGCTCGGACCTACCTTCACCGGACGGACGTTCACTTTATTGTCGCTGCCTACAACCGCCAATTGATAACTGCCCTGCAATTCAGTCACGGCCCGTTGCGGCACCAGCAGGGCTGATTTCTGAGTTCCCATCTCGGCGAGCACCCGGCCAAATTGCCCGGGGCGGAGAAGGTTGTTGGGATTCGGAAAAGAGCCCACGACGCGGATGGTGCCGGTGTTGGCGTCAACCTGCCGGTCGGCCAGCAAGAACTCGCCTTGATGAGGGAATGTGCTGCCGTTGGAGAGCACGAGTTTCAACTTTACGCCTTTCCACGCGTCTCGCTGAGCACCGCCGGGGCCGCCGCCCTGTGACACCATGTATTGCTGCTCACTGATCGAGAAATATGCCTTGATGGGGTCTACCTGCGAGACCGCAGTCAGCACGGTGGTGTTGCTCACCAGGTTGCCGATCTGCGTCTGCGCGATTCCGGCGATTCCATCGATGAGCGAGGTGACCTTGGTGAATCCCAGGTTGAGTTCGGCCTGCTCGACCGCGGCTTTGGCGGTGGCCACCGCGGCTTTGGCCCCCAACTCAGCCTGAATGTCGTTGTCGAGTTGGCTCTGCGCGATCGCCCGGGCTTCGGCCAGCGGGGTGTCGCGCTTCACATCCTGCTGCGCTTTGCCCAACGCCGCCTCGGCCTGCGCGAGTTGTCCTTGCGCCTGGTTGAGGAGCGCTACAAACGGCCGCGGATCAATCTCAAAAAGCACTTGACCTTTGTGCACATACGAACCTTCTTTGTAGTCCTGCTTGGTCAGGTAGCCTGCAACGCGCGGCTGGATCTGCGCGTTTACGTAACCATCGAGAGTGGCCGTCCACTCGCTCACCAGAGGAACATCTTTCTGCACCACATCCGCGACTTCTACCTCAGGTGGCTTGGATGGGGCCGCAGCCGTGACTCCTTTACTGCAACCGGTCACGAGCGCGAGAAGCGCGAGGAGGAAGAAAAAATTGAGGCCGATCCGTAACTGCCGATTCATCTTCATCCATGCGGAGTATGCAAGTCGAGCATTCAAGATAAAAATACGGGGTTGCATCTTATGAGTCCTTTCTGCTCTCAACTTGCGGAGGGACGTAAGGCGGAATAAATAAAGTCAATCAGAAAATCGATGTCCTCGCGGGCGGTGGTGGCCGGTGTGGTAGCCAATCGGCGCTGCAAAGCGCCTGAGGTCAGGTCTGCCACTGTCCAGGCCAGAATCTCGGCTGGCAAAGGCCGTATCTCTTTGGCAGAAATCGCATCTTCAATCGCGATCGTCAACATACGGACGGGTTCGCGTAACCACTCACGGGTCTTGGCTTTGCTGAGCACCGGAGAGTCGGAAGGCTCGATGTACATGATCCGGAAAAAATCCCGGCGCTGCTCGCAATATTCAAAGCGCACATTGATGTAGGCCGATATTTTTTCCAGGGCTGTTCCGGCCGCCGCGATCTTTTCGAGCGTTAAACGGCGAACGGTTTCCAAGTCGTCTGCCAGTACAGCGTTGTAGATTTGCTCTTTTGAGTCGAAGTAAACATAGATGGTGCCTTTGGCCAACGCCGCACGGGCGGCGATTTCGTCAACCGTGGTGGCCGCATAACCCTTGTCCGCAAAAACTTTCCTGGCAGCCGTAATAATTTCCGATTGGCGAAATTCCGAAACCACCTGTTTCTTCGATCTACGAGGTTTTGCTAGTTGCAAGGGCATTATGATGACTTAACAGTACAATAATTTGACCAGGCGGTCAATCTACAACCACAAGGCATCGGCTTGAACAGACTACGGAAAAAACCAATTCAATGGGAAAGATTGGGGGATTTGCTTATCATTTTTTCCACGTAAATCCATCTTGGGCAGAGACGATTGCGAGCCGATTGGGTGGAGCGATAATCGGAGAGCCGCGGTCCAGCTTTTTACCTTCTTCCGACTCAGCCGCGCGCAGGACGGTATCGAACAGGTTGATGAAATCTTGTGGAGAAAGGTCCGGGGCAGCGGAAGTACGGAATTTCTTCACGGAAGGCTCCGCTTTGAATGCTTTCAAGGCCGGCGTTTTTCCGCTGGCCAGCTCTTCCAGCACCTTTCCGCTACCGTGTTCCCAAATCACTCCTGGCTTTATGTTCGCTGGAAGTTTTTCCGTGTGGGCCGCCTTGCCTCGCGCTAGGGGCATGGAGTACTTCGTGCCTGATAGCAGGGCTTTGCCGTCCGCAAAGCCGATACAAATAACGGTGAAGGCGTATTTGCCTGCCTGTGCTCCAGGGTTTCGCGTGGAAAAAAACTTCGCCAGCGTTTGGGAAACCAGATTGTTGATTTCAGAATTGGCCATTTCCAGACCGGCATCAGGATGCGAATCCAACCAGCTCTTGGCAATGCGGGAGATGTTCACTTCTTCCCGTACTGGACGATCCACCGGGTCCTGAATGGAAACGCTGCCGGCGACGGCGATGGCTCCATGCTTGCCCACCGGAAACAGCTTTTGCACCTCGCTCGACGTTCCATCGGCATTGGATTGAGCGCCATCGGCCGCTACGGCGAAGCCGTCGCGCGTCGCGGCGATGAGGACCAAGCCGGTGTGTCCTGGGAAGACATGGACCATCTCGCTGGTTTGCCCCATCAGCGCAAGCGAACTTAGAAGACATGTAAAAAAGATCATTTTGGGCATTGCCGATCAGTACTCCTCCCTCATTTGATTGAATGCGACATTATCTTAAATTTACCCACCCCTTCGCAAAGAACGCGAAGGGTGGGGCACCCCGCACCCCGTGATCACTCCTTGAGAAGCATTGGGCGCTACAAATATCAAAAAAATTCCGGGGCCAAGAGAGGCCCCGGAAGCTACTTGCTGAAGAGCAACTTATTGGACATTGAGAGCAGTATCGTCAATAACAAATGACGTCTGCAGGCTGCTGTCTTCGGTCCCCACGAACCGGATTTTAATGGTTTGTCCTTTGAATTGTATGACGCTGAACGAGTGCTGCTGGTATCCAGCAGCATGGTTGAGGTTGGAGAAAGTTCCCAGGGTCGCCAACACCGTGTTGGAACTGTTAAGCACCTGAACCTGGAGCGTATCAAAGGCGGTGGTCGTTGTGGTTTCGGCCGTGTCAATGTGCAACCAGAAGCTCAACGTAGCCGTAGTCGCAGTTGACGGAATGGTGACGGTTTGCGTGGCCGTATCGGTGTGGTTTGTCCCATAGCCATCGAGCCAGGCATCCCATGCACCGCTGTGCGGAGGCTCGGCGGACGAGTTGTTGATTACACCAGCGGTGAGCGTCCAGGGCGCGGTGTTGGTTCCGTTCTCAAAGCCAGGATTGCCCAGCAGTTGTTGTGCTGCACCAGAATTGACGGTGAGAGCAATAGTGGTGGTATGAGTTAGGCTGCCCGATGTGCCCGTGACCGTCACAGTGGCTGCTCCGGTCGTGGCCGTGCTACTAGCCGTGAGCGTCAAAGTGCTGGTGCCGGTTGTGCTGGCAGGATTGAAGCTGGCTGTGACTCCGCTCGGCAGGCCCGAGGCTGAGAGGCTCACCGAACTGTTGAAGCCGTTCACCGGAGTAACGGTAATAGTGCTCGTTCCGCTGCCCCCCTGATTAATCGATACGCTGGCGGGCGAGGCCGAAAGTGAGAAGTCCGGCGCGGCTACGGCGTTCACGGTGAGGCTAATGGTTGTGCTATGCGTCAAGGTACCTGATGTACCGGTAATCGTGACGGTGGCAGTTCCGGTCGTGGCTGTGCTGCTGGCCGTGAACGTTACAGTGCTGCTGGTGGTAGTGCTGCCAGGATTGAAGGACGCCGTGACTCCGCTGGGGAGACCGGAGGCCGACAAGCTGACGCTGCCGGTGAACCCGTTCACCGGGCTCACGGTGATGGTGCTCGTCCCGCTGCCACCCTGGGTAACGGAAACGCTGGTGGGCGAAGCCGAAAGTGAGAAGTTCGGAACTGCCGCCGCATTCACGGTAAGCGTAACCGTCGTGGTGTGGCTCAAGCTGCCCGAGGCGCCGGTGATCGTGACGGTGGCAGTTCCGGTAGTCGCCGTAGAGCTGGCAGTAAGCGTCAAGCTGCTGGTTCCAGTAGTACTGGCAGGATTGAAGCTGGCAGTAACTCCAGCCGGCAATCCCGACGCCGACAAGCTGACGCTGCCGTTGAAGCCATTGGTTGGATTGACGGTGATGGTGGTGCTTCCGCTGCTGCCCTGCGTGACTGAGAGGCTGGTGGGCGAGGCCGAGAGCGTGAAGTCAGGTGTGGCGGCGTTACCGCAACTCGGAAACTTGAAGTTGGCGATGCGGGTGTTCCAATTGAACGATCCAGTAGTCTTCATGTACTCGTTGGTGTACCAGAAGGTGCAATCGTCAACCGGATCGACGGTTATGGCGCTGTAGTCGCCCCAGCGGGTCAGGCCGCCATTCTGTGCGCCCGTGCCGCTAATGATCGTTGTTTCGGCCTGCATGGTGTTGGCCGGATCAGTCGCCAGCCGTCCAGTGAAGGCAATGGATGGATTGATGCCGGTACCGGACAAGCTATAACCCATAGCCATATTTCCAGCCTTGTCCATGGCAACGCTGCCCATCCAACGGAAATTGGAGTCGGGAGCAAAGGTGCTCTGCTGGGCCACGGTCACTGTACCGTTAGGGTTCTGAAGCTCATACCAGCGCACGCCACCGCCGCCACCCGCCGTCACGGAGTGATTTACCACTAACGACTCATGATTGCCAAAGTTACGGTAAGCAAGGCGGTACATGAGACGATCGGCAAGGGAATCTAATTGTTGTGTAGCACCGGATTGGGGAACGCAGGTACCGCCATTACACAACGGCGTGAACGCGGTTACCGGAATCACGGTTGGGCCGGTGAATGTCGAGTTGGCGGGCGTGGCGAAGTCCACATGGAACTTGAAGAGGTTGAGGTTGTTGGTTCCGAAGAACACCAGGAAGTTCGGAGAGCCGGCAGGAGGTGCGGTAGTGCCATCCAGATCGGAGGGCAGCAGGCCACCCACAGACGAACCCTGCTGGAAGCAGACCTGGGTCGCCGGTTGACCAGCCAGCATGGCATTGCGGTCATAAGCGCAAGCATCCGCGCCTACAAAGGTGTTGCCATTGAACATGTTGAAAGTGATGTAATACCCGTCCGGCCACACTCCCATCTTCGGATAATCATCGAAGTTGGAGTATTGGAAAGAATAGCGGTTATAGGGGCCCGTAGCGTCGGAGGTGGTAGAGACCGCGACACATTGCAGGAACGGTGTGGTAGTCACCGAGAACTGTGTCAATACCCAGCGGTT
>DASZEU010000349.1:0-9855 GCA_035940535.1 Candidatus Angelobacter sp. | reverse complement strand
ACGTCTGTCGCCCCTACGGGGCTTGTCATTTATCCCTAACCTTTCCCAGCACTTACGTGCTGGGCTACTCTCTTCCGCCCTTGCAGGGCTGGTTCTTCCAAGCTCCGAACGTTATTTCCATTCCTTAAGTGAACAGTATTGTACTTAGCCGTGGCTTGAGTCACGATCTGTCCTCGCCGGCACGCGGCTGGACCATCGTGTTGACAGGCGCATTTTCTCTCTTGAACAATTAACTAAAACGTTTTAGTATTCCACGCGCCAGGCAGTGCCGCCTCACCCCTGGGTAGACCGAGCATGTGCAAGCGCGACGACAGTTCGCAACCAGCAGAGTGGTGAGGTTCAAAGGTGTGAGCAGGCCGCCTGGAGAATGGCCGCTGTAGTCACGGCCCAGAAAGGATCCCCCCATGAACTGCGCTCATCTGCAACTATCAAGCAAAACCCTATTTTCATTTTTGTGCAGCACGCTTTGTCTGGTCTCGATGCTGGCTTTGCCGGTGCAAGCCCAAACCGTCCACGTGGGCGCTGGCAGCTACACCACCGCGCTTCCCGCCGGGGATGCTGCGCCTTCCAGCACGATTTTCAATTCGGTTGCAGGTCCCAAACCCACCCATAGATTTTGGGCGGCGAAGAACTGGTATGCGGACAACATTGTCAACGGCGCTGTCACTTTCGGGGGAGGCGGCGGCGGTCCCTTCAATATGTTTCCGCAACCCTTGGGCATGCAGACAACAGCCAGCGGCCTTCTGATGGGTTTCGATGCTGCAATTAATAATGGGGGCACGTTTTTCAACCAGCCATTCGAAGGCGACCTCACCATTGGCGTGGCCGGACTCAATGCAGGGAGTGTACCCGTCAGCGGCTATACCGACTGGACGGTGGACTTCAATTTCGGTCCGATGACTGCGCGGGTAGGTCGAGGCATGCCGTTTGTGTATGTGTTCACCAACGGCAGCAATCCGACGGTCACATTTGCCGGCCAGCCGACGGTGTTTGCTAACAATGGCAACATTCTGGGCGTCAGCATCGCAAACAATAACTACGCTCTATTTTGTCCGAGCGGTGGAAGCTGGAGCGGGATCGGCGGCACGGTCCTGACTTGCAATCTCCCCAGTGGACGCCACTATTTCTCGCTGGCGATTCTGCCCAACGCGGCAGCACTGAGCACGTATTCCCAGTTTGCATTTTCGTTTCCGACCAACACCCAGGTCACATGGAACTACAACCCGAACAACAGCCAGGTAACCACCACTTATGCGGTAACCACTCAGGCCCAGGAAGGAACCCAGACCGGGTTTCTGATGGCGCTTTATCCTCATCAATACACCGCATTGCAAAGTGGCCCAATCAATACCAGTTTCACCTATCCGTCAAGCCGGGGAACGATGGAAGTCCTGCAAGGCACTTCGTTCACTACGGTGAATAACTTCCCCGGCATCCTGCCGTTTCTGCCGAGCACCGGCAATTTCAGCAATACAACTCTGAAGTCATTTGTCGACACAATTGCCAACGAAGCCAATCATTTTGGCGCCAGCCAGAGCGGTGGCGGCTCGAACACTTACGATATCGGCAAAGACCTGGCGCGCGTCGCGCATCTGCTTCCTATCGCCAAAGTCGCAGGGGACACAACCGCGTTGAACAGTTTGCAAACCAGCCTGCAAAACGAGTTGCAGCTCTGGTTCAACGGCGCAGCCAACAATCAGACCAGCAACGTTTTCTACTACAACGGGAATTGGGGCACTCTGATCGGGTATCCCGCGGCTTTCGGCAGCGACATCGCACTCAACGATCACCATTTCCATTATGGATACTGGATCCATTCTTCGGCCATTCTTGGTCTTTTCAATCCAAGCTGGATTCAGGCGAACAATTGGGGAGGAATGGTCAGCCTGCTGTCGCGCGATATTGCAGCGCCCACGCGCAACGATGGACTGTTTCCGTTTATGCGCCACTTCGATCTCTATGCAGGACATTCTTGGGCCTCAGGCCAGGCGCCTTTTGGAGACGGAGAAAATCAGGAATCCAGTTCAGAGGCTGTCAACGCCTGGACCGGCATGATTCTCTATGCGGTTGAAACCGGCAATACCCAGCTTCGCGACGCGGCCATCTGGATGTACACACAAGAAACCAACTCCATTTTCGACTACTGGTTCAATGATGGTCCGGTGGCCACCTTCCCTTCTGGCTTCACCCGGGTGGAAATAGCCAATGTTTTTGATGGAAAGGGAGACACCGGAACGTTTTTCAGCGGGCAGATTGAACTGGAGCACGGCATCGAGTTTCTGCCATTTCATGGCGGATCGCTGTATCTAGGACGCGACCCAGCCTACGTGCAGAGAAATCTCGCGGAGATAACCAGAATCGATCCCAACGCTTTTGCGCCATCCAGCACGAACTGGCCCGACCTTATGGAGGAATACGAGGCACTCGTAGATCCGGCCACGGCCCTGAACCAATTCAACAACACATCGTTTGTGTTCGACGGCGAGAGCAAGGCAAATGAATATTATTGGATCACGAACTTACAGGCCCTTGGACGAGTGGATGAAACCGTAACCGCCAACACTCCTTTATATAGAGTCTTCAAAACTCCCAGCGGTGTTCGAACCCATGTAGCTTTCAATGCGGGGAGCACCAGTATCACGGTTAATTTTTCCGACGGCGCGAACCTCACAGTCCCGGCTGGAACTATGGTCAGCGAATTCGGCAGTGTGGCCATCGGCGGAGGCGGGGCGCAGTCTCCGTCCGCCTCTCTGAGCACAAACAGCCTGACGTTCGGAAACCAGAACGTAGGCACGACCAGCGCGGCGCAGACGGTCACGCTGACTAACAACGGTCCTGGTACGCTGACGATCAACAGCATTGCGGTGACTGGTGATTTTTCACAGACGAACAATTGCGGCGCATCCCTGGCTGCGAACGCCAATTGCACAATCAATGTGAGCTTCAAACCGACGGCCTCGGGCTCACGGACCGGCACCTTGACGGTGACCGACAACGCCTCGAACGGCCCGCAGACCGCTTCCCTTAGCGGCACGGGCACCACAGCCCAGGCCCCGGCTGCTCCCAGCAACTTGAGCGCGACGGCGGTTTCCAGCAGCCAGATCAACCTGAGTTGGACAGCAAGCAGTACCTCGGGCGTCACTTACAACGTCTACCGCAGCACCGCTTCCGGTTTTGCCATTTCATCGGCAACCCGCATCGCAACTGGCGTCACTGGTACTACTTTCTCCAATACCGGCCTTAGCGCGTCCACTACCTTCTTCTATCTTGTGACTGCCGTTAACGCCAATGGTGAATCCGTTCCCTCGAATCAGGCAAGCGCCACGACTCAATCGGGTGGCGGAATCGCGACCGGACCCATCTCGATCAATGCCGGCGGAGGGGCAGCGGGCAGCTTTGTTGCCGACACCGGATTCTCCGGCGGAAGCCCAATTTCAACCACCGCAGCCATCGACGTAGGGTTGATACCTCCTCCCGTACCTCCACAGGCGGTATATCAGACAGGGCGCTCCGGGGTCTCTACCTACACGATTGGCGGCTTTACGCCCGGCAGCGGACATCAGGTCCAACTGCACTTCACCGAGATCGTATTTACTGCGGCCCGCCAAAGAGCCTTTAACATCATCATCAATGGCGCCACAGTGCTGAGCAACTTCGATATCGTTGCCAATGCAGGCGTGCCAAACAAAGCCATCGAAGAAAATTTCACCGCAACCGCCAACAGCAGCGGCCAGATTGTGATCCAGTTCACGACCGGCTCAGCAGGCACGCCGTTGGTGAATGGGCTAGTAGTGCAGTAGCAGAAAGGGACTCTGGTTTCTTTTGTATGTAACCCAGCATTGGGTTCGGCCCAAGAACAGGGCCGAACCATGCTGGGCTATTTTCAATACGGTTCACTTAAGCTTTTGATGAACCTTTTCGATCAATAGCTTTAGTGCAGAGACAACCGAAAATCTGTGCCGCCCCGCTGGGGCTTGTCATTTATCCCTAATCTTTTCCCAGCGCTTACGCGCTGGGCTAACTTCTTAGTGCGCCTCCGGCGCTGACCATCTGAGTCCCTGACAACTTCGAATTCCTTAAGTGCAGAGACAGCCGAAATCTGTGCCGCCCCGCTGGGGCTTGTCATTTATCTCTAATCTTTTCCCAGCGTTCACACGCTGGGCTAACTTCTTAGTGCGCCTCCGGCGCTGACCATCTGAGTCCTAACAACTTCGAATTCCTTAAGTGAACCGTATTGGGGCTAAAGCCTAATGTCACTTACTTTAGAACAAGAACACCCCGCCATGCGTTTGATCTATACGAGCTGCGGGCTGCGCGGGACTGGCTTCAGACGGAAAAATCGAGCGTTGCTGAGTTGCCTCTTAATCTGACGTAGAATATTTATGCATTTTCGGGGTTCCTTGGGCGAACCTCAGGACAGGCTCTTCCAGGCGCAAAGAACGCGCCTGTCAGGATGACAGGGCGTTTTAGAGGGAGAAATTTATACTCGCCGATGTAAAGTAAGTGACACTCGGATTTTGTATCGTCGTTTACGGCGCCTGCTCTGGTTGCCACAGATATCTGCCTGTTGTGTCGATATAGCGACCCACTGCAAGTTTTCCGGTCGCGTCATAGACGTACACGAGGGCAACACCGTCATCAAATGGAAACGCCTCCAGGTAGACCGCCGGGATGGCCATTTTGCCACTGCGGTCGATGTATCCCCAGCGAATGCCGTGCTCAGTCTTGATGGCCACGGGCGCCAGCCCATTTTTGAACGCATTGAAAACACTACGGCTTTCCAGTGCGATCTTCAGCGTTATGACCCAATGTCCCGCTTTGTCAATGAATCCTGCCTTGTTTTCCTCGACAGCGCTCGCCAGACCCTCGGAGAAATCACCGGCATAGAGAAACCGGGGAGGTATGACGAAGACGCCCTTCTTGTCGATATATCCGTAAAGGCCGCCGGTCCGCACTCGTGCCAGTCCGCCAGAGAACTGGATTGCATCGACGGTCACAAATGAATCGGGCCCGCCTTCAATGCGCCTCTGAAAACGTTCCGGGATAACTATTTTCCCTTCTCTGTTAATAAAGCCATATTGTGCAAGTTGCTTGTGATCAACGGAAACTGCCGCCATGCCTTCGGAGAAACTCTCCGCGGACTTATACCCGCTTATCACCAACTTGCCGGTTCGGTCGATAAACCCCTCTCCTTGCGCCGTTGCTATTACGGCAAACCCTTCATGAAAGTCGTATACAAAATGCTCTGCATCCTTGAGTTGAATCACGAAGTCGCCGCACCGATTAATAAAGCCTTTGGTATCGTCTGTCTCGACATACGCAAGCCCTTCACTGAACCTTGAAGTACTTCTAAAGCGCGGCGCGATTACAATTCCACCGGTCGCATCGATGAATCCGACACTGGGGCGGACACGCAGGCGGGGGTCTAAAAAACGGATCGCTGCCAGTCCTTCAGAAAAATCGTCCACTTCACTTCCGGCCGGCAACCGGTCGAAGCCAAGGACCACTTTCCCCATGTTATTAATAAACCCTATTTCGTTCTTACCCGGTCCTGTATCTGTGAGATAGATCCGGTACAGGTGGCTCTTGGGCCTTGGCTTCTGTGCGCCCGATGGAAGTTGTGAGCACGAAATCAAAACGCCTAGATAGAGTAGAAAACACGACACTTTACTCATTGCTGCACTCACAGGGAGAATCTCTTTTGGCCCGTCATCAGATCAAAATTGCAGTTGCTATCTTAATTCTATTCTGATTTTGGTGGCCATAGCCGCAGAGCAACTACATTGAGTACATCCAGAGGGTATGGTGCTCATGGCAATCATTTTGCACTAGCCCCAGACTGGTAAGCGAGGGCCGCCAACGCAGCTTGGTATTGGTACTTCGCGGTTACACTGTTGATTTGAGCTTCGGTCTGCTGTAGTTGCGCCTGGCTGAGTTCCACTATGGAACTGAGGCCAAGGCTATACCGGGCTTGAGCAAGGTCGAGCGCCAGATTCGCTTGTTGAAGAAGCTGCTCCGAAACTGCAATGCGTTGATAGGCAGATTGGGTCTGGAGCCATGTGACTTGAACGTCGCGCGCAATGCGGTTACGCAGGTCTTTCACTTGATCACGAAGCGCCGCCGTCCGGTAGTCCGCTTCATGGGCCCGGGATGAAAATAGAAATCCGTTGAAAATCGGAATGCTTAGGTTCACTCCCACCGCATAGTACCAGGGCGATAACTGGTCGGCGCGTACCGGAGCGCCACCCACCGCAGCCAGGGCGCTCACCGAAGGACGGCTCAGGTCGTGCTCGGCGCGGCGAAAGCGTTCCTGGGCCTGGAATTGATCGGTCAACGCGGCCAGATCGGGGCGAGAGCTGAAGGCCGCAGCCAAGGCGTCGTCAGCATTTTGTGGAGGCGGCGGAAGCGGTCCGCCGGTCTCGTCGACGAGCAGATAGGTCTGCTGCTTTTCGAATCCCAGAAGCGCATTGAGATTGGCAAAAGCAGCATCTTTGTTGCTCTGGGCATCGAGCAGCAGCAGTTTTGCCTGAGCAAGATTAACATTGGCAAAGCTCAGGTCAAGCTGGGATTTAAGTTTTGCATCGGTCAGGGCCTGCACCTGATCGGCTGTAGTCTGCCGGGTTTTGACTGTGGCTTCTGCCACATTGAGCAGCGCCTGGGATTGCAGGCTGGCGTAAAAGGCCTGATCCACGGCAAGGACGATATCAGCCGCCGTGGCCTGTGCGTTTTCCGACTGAGCTTTGGCCCGCAGATTTGCGCTGGCGACCAGATTCCGGGTTCGGCCGAAATCGGTGATGAGCTGGCCTATGGTAGCGCCGCCTGCGGCGCGTTCAAAGAGAACAGGATTGTTCAACCCTCCCGCAGTAATACGACTCCCGGGCTTTGGCTTTACCGCGGTAAGATTGCCGCCGGCAAGCGGCAATTCCGCTGAACGAACTTCGCGAACGACTTGTCCTTCCGCCAAGGCCAGAAGCTTGACTACCGAAATGCGGGGGTTGCTCTTGATCGCCAGTTGTTCGGCTTGTTTCAGAGTTAGCTGGGTGACTGAGGGTTGTGGTGGAAAAGCGGCCTGTGCATATACTTCGCAGTGTATGCACAGGACCATGGAGAAAAAGCAAAGGAAGCGTAGCCTGGCTGTCATGATTGCGGTTTTGCCTCAATGGATGCAGCGCCCGATTCTTCGCGACGATGGACGATCAGATATGCGGCTGGCACTAGAAATACGGTCACGATTACCGATACCGTGAGGCCTCCGATGACGGCACGGGCCAATGGCGCATATTGCTCGCTGCCCGCCTCGAATGCCAGCGCCATCGGGATGAGGCCCAGAATGGTCGCCAGCGACGTCATGAGAATAGGACGAAGCCGAAGGCGGCATGCAGTGGCCACTGCCTCCTTGATCGGCTTGCCTTCCCGGCGCAGGACGCGCGTGACATCCACAATCAGGATACTGTTGGAAACTACCACGCCAGTCATCATGATCACACCCATCAGCGACATGACATTGAGACTGGTATGGGTGATGAGCAGAAATAGGATTACGCCCGTGATGCCCGGCGGAATGGCCAGCAAGATGATGAGCGGGTCCACAAACGAGGAGAATTGCGCCATGAGGATCAGATAAACGAGCACGATCGAGAGGATCAGGCCCAGGCCGAAGCTCTTGAATGACTGGCGCATCCCTTCGACCGAGCCGCGCACGGTGACACGGACATTTTCCGGAACTTTCGTCCCGGCGATGATCTTGTCCACCCGGCTGGCAAGAGAACCCAGGTCTTCTCCCGAAGGCGAAACATACACATCAATCACGCGGCGCAGTTGGTAATGGTCCACCTCGGTAGGAGCTTCAATCATCTTGATGTCGGTGACGGCGCTCAGTTGCGTGGTGTTGGTTCCATTACTTGCCCGCAGTGGAATTTGCTTCAGGTCAGCCATCGACTGGACCTGCGCATCAGGATATTGCACGGTAAGCATGTAATCGTTGCCGCTCTTGGGATCGACCCAATAGCTGGGCGCAATCATCTGGTTTGAAGCCAGAGCGGTAATGACGTTATCAACCACTTCTCGGGAGGAAAGGCCAAGCCGCGACGCCATCTCGCGATTCACATCCAGCCGCAAGGCGGGGTAATCAAGGTCCTGCGGGATCAGCACGTCGCTCACGCCTTTCTCTGCCTGCACCTGGCGAGCAATGTCTTGCGCAGCGGAGTAGGCGTTGCGCAGATTGTTCGCGCTGACCTGGATGTCGATGGGAGCAGGAAGTCCAAGATTGATTACGGCATCCACGAGGCCGCCGGATTGAAAATAATCGGTAAGTTCAGGAAGATCATCGGCAATCTTCTTGCGCACCCGGCTCATGTACTCGTAGCTACCCGTCTTATGTCCTTCTTTAAGACTCACCTGCACCGTCGCCGTGTGCTGGCCGGAATTGCTGGTATACATCGAAGAGAAACCTGGCTGTACGCCGATGTTGGAGACAATGATGCCCAGATCTTCCGGCGGCACAACTTCACGTATCTCGCTCTCCACGCGCCGCACATACTGATCGGTCAATTCAATTCTGGTTCCGGTCGGAGCTTTAAGGTTAATCATGAATTGTCCAGGGTCGGTGCGAGGGAAGAAAGATATGCCCAGGAGCGGATAGAGTGACAGCGTGAAAAGAAAGATTCCGAGAACACCCAGGACCGTCGCTGCCGGCCGGAGAAGAGTTTTGCCCACAGCCCGGTCGTATTGATTCAACATGCCGCTATACCGCCGGTTGAACCACTGTACGAAGCGACCAAAAATAGATTTTCGGCGATCGTGCCCGCTCTCCTCGCCGGCCTCCTTCACGCCGATGAACTTGGCGCAGAAGAGAGGCACAACCGTCATGGCCACCATGTACGAGGCAAACAGCGATAAGACCACAGCCAGCGCCAATGCCGTAAACAGGAAGCGGCTCACTCCGTACAGAAACACCACCGGAAAGAACACGATTGCGGTCGTAAAAGTGGCTGCCAGTACCGGCAATGCCACTTCACGTCCGCCTTTTTCGGCGGCCTCCCGGGGTGATACGCCCATCTCCAGGTGACGAAAAATATTTTCGAGCACCACCACGGAGTTGTCGATCAGTCGTGAAAAAGCCAGAGCCAGCCCGCCCAGCACCATGGTATTGATGGTGCCGCCTCCGAGATTCAGCGCAAGAAAGGTCGCCAAAGCCGATAGAGGGATCGACAACATGACCGCCACCGTCCCCCGCGCGCTGCCAAGAAAAATCAGGATCATGAGGGCGGTGAGCACCAAGCCAATCCCGCCTTCGCTGCCCAGGTTCTTGATGGCCGTTTTCACGTAGATGGACTGGTCAAACACCACCTTTCCGACCAGACTTTTCGGGACATCGGAAAGGTCGCCCATGGCATCCTTAATTCCGTTCACAATCGCAATCGTGTTGCTGTCCCCGCCTTGTTTAAGTACAGGCAGATACACCGATCTTTGCCCATCGACGCGCACAATGCTGTTCTGGATCTGCTGTGCATCCATAGCGCGCCCCACATCCCCTACCAGCACCGAGGCGTCGCCTACCGTTTTTAACGGAAGGCGATTGATCTCTTCGGTGGTCGGCAATTGGCTGTTGGTGTAGATGTTGAAGTCTTTGGGGCCGATCCGCACATCACCGGCAGGCAGAATCATGTTGGAGTCATTAACCGTGCGAACTACATCCATCAAACTCAACTGGTGCGCCTGGAGTTTGACCGGATCGACATAAACCTGGATCTGCCGGTATTTGCCGCCAAAAGGTTGTGGTACAGATGCGCCATGCACATTGGCGACCTGATTGCGAACATTGTATTGGCCAAGATCGCGCAACTGCGTCTCGCT